>NZ_QPMO01000009.1:0-334314 GCF_003344575.1 Staphylococcus sp. EZ-P03
ACCACTTTTTTTACCAGATCAAGCAAACGATAGTGCGCTAGGAGAATAAAAAAACTGTACAAACGAGATTTATCAACTCATTTGTACAGTAACTTAAAATTTGTTTATCAGATTACCAATAAATTATTTTTTGTTTTTTCCTGTCTACTTGACAGGGAGCAGTTCACAAATCAGCGATACGCTTGTTTTAGTCTATAGATACAATTAGAATTTAACTTTTTCAGCTAAGAAATCATTTAATTCTGAGATAGGCATACGGACTTGTTCCATAGTGTCACGTTCACGAACAGTAACTTGTTTGTCTTCTAATGAATCGAAGTCAAATGTAATACAGTAAGGTGTACCGATTTCATCTTGACGACGGTAACGTTTACCGATTGATTGAGATTCATCAAAGTCTACTGTAAAGTCTTCGCTTAATTGTTCGTAAACTTTAATAGCTTCCTCAGATAATTTTTTGCTTAATGGTAAAATAGCTGCTTTGTATGGTGCTAGGGCAGGGTGGAAGTGTAATACAGTACGTTCATCTTTACTGCCTTCAACACCTTCACGGTCATAAGCATCGCATAAGAATGCTAATGTAACACGGTCAGCACCAAGTGATGGTTCAATACAATATGGGATGAATTTTTCGTTTGTTTCAGGATCATGATATTTAAAGTCATCTCCTGAATACTCACTATGTTGTTTCAAGTCGTAATCTGTACGGCTTGCGATACCCCAAAGTTCGCCCCAACCGAATGGGAATTTATATTCAATATCAGTTGTCGCATTTGAATAGTGAGATAATTCATCTTCATCATGGTCTCTTAAACGAAGGTTTTCATTTTGAAGACCAAGGTCTAATAACCATTTTTCCGCAAATGTTTTCCAGTAATTTTGCCATTCGATTTCTTCACCAGGTTTACAGAAGAATTCTAATTCCATTTGTTCGAATTCACGTGTTCTGAAAATGAAGTTACCCGGTGTGATTTCGTTACGGAATGATTTACCGATTTGACCGATACCGAATGGTAATTTTTTACGCATAGAACGTTGTACGTTTTTGTAGTTTACAAAGATACCTTGTGCAGTTTCCGGACGTAGGAAGATTTCGTTAGTTGAGTCTTCAGTTACACCTTGGAAAGTTTTGAACATTAAGTTGAATTGACGGATATCTGTCCAGTTTGCAGTACCGCTTACAGGATCTTTGATGCCTTCTTCATCGATAATGCGTTTCATTTCATCAAAGCTTAAACCGTCTGCGATAAAGTTTTCGTCGCCTTTTTCATTTTGCATATAATCTTCGATTAATTTATCTGCACGGTAACGAATTTTACTGTCTTTGTTATCGATCATCGGATCGTTGAAGTTGCCTAAGTGACCTGATGCTTCCCAAGTTCTAGGGTTCATCAAGATCGCAGCATCTAAACCTACGTTGTATGGTGATTGTGAAATGAATTTTTTCCACCAAGCACGTTTAATATTATTTTTTAATTCAACACCTAATGGACCATAGTCCCAAGTGTTTGATAAACCACCATAAATTTCACTGCCTGGGAATACAAAACCTCTGTGTTTAGCCAGTTGTACTACTGAATCCATATCTTTTGCCATAAAAAAACACTCCTCTTTAATAATAAAAAACTCGTCCCAAGATAACGGAAAATAAATTCCGAAATCTTGGGACGAGTTTAATATTTCATAATTCATAATCATAAAAATAACCCGCGGTTCCACCCAAATTAGTGAAGACACTCGCTTAGTTTATATAAGTTTTTAGGCCAATTTTATTGTTAAGCTCGCACCATCCTTAACTCGCTTCAAATTTAATTCTAATGCATCACAAAATTAAAGGCAAGTGTTTATATACATTTGTAGAGCAATTCGATTACAGTTATAATATGAATTGTAAGTGTGAAGGGGTGAAGACATATAGAACTGAGTAACAGGCAAAGCGAGATTATAGAAATAGTGAAGCATAACGGGCCGATTACTGGGGAGAAGATTGCCGAACAACTAAGTTTAACGAGAGCGACGTTAAGACCTGACTTAGCAATTTTAACAATGTCTGGGTTTCTCGAAGCTAGACCTAGAGTAGGTTACTTTTATTCTGGTAAGACAACAAATCAATTATTAACAGAAAAACTGCGCCAATATGTTGTTAAGGACTATCAATCATTACCGATTATTTTAAAAGGCGACATTTCTGTTTACGAAGCAATTTGTACCATATTCCTTGAGGATGTGAGTACATTATTTATAGTCAACAGCAATAATGATTTTATTGGTGTGTGTTCAAGAAAAGACTTACTCAGAGCATCTATGATTGGTGAAGATATACATACTATGCCAGTCAGCGTCATTATGACAAGAATGCCGAATTTAACACACGTCCTAGAAAACGACTTAGTCGTATTAGCTGCACAGCTTATGATAGAAAAAGAAATTGATTCTTTACCAATCGTTCGTGGTAAAGAGAATGGTAAGTTAGAAGTAATTGGACGTATTTCAAAAACTACGATTACAAAGCTATTTGTATCAATTTTTGATGAGTAGGAGAAGGATTTCATGCAAAAGATAAAAATAATAATTGCATCTGATTCGGTAGGAGAAACAGCCGAACAAGTTGCAAAAGCTTGTGTTTCTCAATTTAATTCCAAAAGATTTCAAAGTGAAGTCGTACGTTATCCATATATTGAAACCAATGAAAATGTGGGTGAAGTCATTGAAGTCGCAAAAGAGAATGAACTGAATATTGTAGTCTTCACATTAGTCAAACCCGATATTAAAGAATATATGGAAAATCAACTTGCGGAGCATGAAATCAAGCATGTTGATATTATGGGACCGCTAATGAACATTTTAACTGAAGAAATCGATGAAAAACCTTATTATGAACCTGGCATTGTCCATAAACTTGATGAAGCATATTTCAAGAAAATAGAAGCGATTGAATTTGCGGTTAAATATGATGATGGCAAAGACCCTAAAGGATTGCCAAAAGCAGATATAATATTAATTGGTATTTCTCGTACTTCCAAAACACCTTTATCGCAATTTTTAGCACACAAACGTTATAAAGTGATGAACATACCGATTGTTCCGGAGATTAATCCTCCAGAAGCTTTGTTTGAAGTCGATCCTAAAAAATGTATTGCTTTAAAAATCAGTGAAGAAAAGCTGAATATTATTAGAAAAGAACGTTTAAAACAATTAGGATTAGGCGATTCTGCAAGATATGCCACAGGCCAACGTATCCAAGAAGAGCTCGACTACTTCGATAAGGTGGTTGAAAAAATCGGCTGTCCTGTCATTGATGTTTCTGACAAAGCTATCGAAGAAACAGCTAATGACATCATGTATATCATTGAACAAAACAATATGAATAAATAAACTGCCGAATACGCTGATACTGCACTATCAGCGTATTTTTTAAAAATGAGCGAATAACTTTTAATTTTTATAGAAAATGATATAATAGTATGACTAATGTATATAGGTGGTTAGTGTGCGAATAGAGCAATCAGTAATAAATGAAATAAAAGACAAAACAGATATTCTGGATCTTGTAAGTGAATATGTGAAATTAGAAAAAAGGGGACGCAATTATATCGGTTTGTGTCCTTTTCATGATGAAAAAACACCTTCATTTACTGTTTCTGAAGATAAGCAGATCTGCCATTGCTTCGGTTGTAAAAAAGGCGGCAACGTCTTCCAGTTCACACAAGAAATCGAAGGCATTTCGTTTGTCGAGGCTGTTAAAGAGCTTGGGGAACGGGTAAATATAAAAGTAGATGTCGGCAATTCAAATGAACAAAACCAGATTGCTTCAGATGATTTAATGATGATTAAAATGCATGAACTCATGCAAGAATATTATCATTATGTCTTAATGAAAACTGTAGAAGGCGAGAAGCCGCTTGAATATTTGAAATCAAGAGGATTTTCAGAACAGCTTTTAAGAGATAGAAAAATCGGTTTTGCGCCTGACAACTCTCATTTTTGTCATGATTTTTTACAAAAGAAAGGATATGATATTGAGTTAGCGTATGAAGCTGGCTTACTTTCTCGGAATGAAGAAAACTTCAGTTATTATGACCGATTTAGAGATAGAATCATGTTTCCTTTACAAAATGCGCAAGGCAGAACAGTAGGCTACTCAGGACGAACATATAAAAACCAAGAACCTAAATACTTGAATAGTCCTGAAACACCTATTTTCCAAAAACGCAAATTATTGTATAACATCGATAAAGCAAGAAGAGTAATTAGACAAAAGAACGAACTTATTTTGCTCGAAGGTTTCATGGATGTCATCAAAGCTGATAGTGCAGGGGTTAAACAAGTTGTTGCGAGTATGGGAACTCAAATTTCTCAAGAGCACATTGCATTTATTAAAAAGCTTACATCTAATGTGACATTGCTGTTTGACGGCGACTTTGCCGGACAAGAAGCAACTTTGAAAACAGGTCAGCAATTACTTGAACAAGGACTCAATGTCTTTGTCATTCAGCTGCCATCTAAAATGGATCCGGATGAGTATATTACTAAATACGGGGAAGATGCATTCAATAAATATATCGACCATGAAAAACGTGCATTTGTCTTGTATAAGGTCAACTTATTTAAAGATGAAATTGCACATAATGATATGGCTTACGAAAAATATTTAAAAGAAATAACAGATGATATTTCTTTAATGCCGTCAGGGATTTTACAGAAAAAAGTATTGCAAGGCGTTTCTGAATTGTTTAAAGTTAGTTTTGATAGTCTAAATAATGAAGTGGTAAAGCATAATCATCAAACATTTCAACAAGTGCCGTCTGCTCCGCCTGTATTTAAGCAGCAGAAATTCACTAAACAAGAAGATGCAGAGCGTAAATTATTAAAACATTTTATGTTCAATAAAGACGTATTTCTTGAATATAGTAAACAAGTCGAAGCAGATGACTTTACAAACCAACAATTTAAGCGTATATTTAATATTTTGCATGACTATTATACTGAGAACGAATATTATGACTTAAGCACTGCATTATTGTATAGCGATGGGGAAACAGATCGTGAAACATTAATAGCGTTAGACAATCTCTTACTTAACAACAATCCCTATGAACATGAGCTTGATGAATATATTCAAATCATTATTAACAGCCGCAATAATGAATCAGCTGAATCACTCAATGAAAAATTGCGTGAAGCTACAAGAATCGGCGACAAAGAATTGCAAAAATATTATTTGCAAAAGATTGTAGCATTAAATCAAAAACGAATGAATTAAAATAAAACTATAAGAATCATTAATAGCGTTGACCTAGGTTAACGTGTTGTGTGCGTATATTAATTTTGGGAGGCCTTTTTATGTCTGAAAACCAAGTAAAAGTAGTTAAAAAACAAACCATCGATCCGACATTAACTTTGGAAGATGTAAAAAAACAATTATTAGAAAAAGGGAAAAAAGAAGGTCATTTAAGCCATGAAGAAATTGCTGAAAAACTTCAGAATTTCGATATGGATTCAGATCAAATGGACGAATTCTTTGATCAATTAAATGATAATGATATCAACCTAGTTAACGAAAAGGATAGTTCTGATACAGACGAAAAATTGAATCCTAACGATTTAAGTGCCCCTCCAGGTGTTAAAATTAATGATCCGGTCCGCATGTATTTAAAAGAAATCGGAAGAGTAGACCTTTTAAATGCACAAGAGGAAATCGAACTTGCGAAAAGAATCGAGCAAGGCGATGAAGTTGCAAAAGCACGCTTAGCAGAAGCCAACTTACGTTTAGTTGTAAGTATTGCCAAAAGATATGTAGGTCGCGGAATGTTATTCTTAGACCTTATTCAAGAAGGTAATATGGGCTTAATCAAAGCAGTAGAGAAATTCGACTTCAGCAAAGGGTTCAAATTCTCTACTTATGCGACATGGTGGATTCGTCAAGCCATCACACGTGCTATTGCCGACCAAGCTCGTACAATCAGAATTCCGGTGCATATGGTTGAAACAATTAATAAATTAATCCGTGTTCAACGTCAATTGCTTCAAGACTTAGGTCGTGACCCAGCACCTGAAGAAATCGGGGAAGAGATGGACTTACCGCCTGAAAAAGTACGTGAAATCTTAAAAATAGCTCAAGAGCCTGTGTCATTAGAAACACCGATTGGCGAAGAAGACGACAGCCACTTAGGCGACTTCATTGAAGACCAAGAAGTACAAAGTCCTTCTGACCATGCAGCTTATGAGTTATTAAAAGAACAATTAGAAGATGTATTAGATACATTAACTGACCGTGAAGAAAATGTATTAAGATTACGTTTCGGTCTTGATGACGGACGTACAAGAACACTCGAAGAAGTAGGTAAAGTCTTTGGTGTTACAAGAGAACGTATTCGTCAAATCGAAGCTAAAGCGCTTAGAAAGTTAAGACATCCAAGCCGTAGCAAACTCCTTAAAGACTTTATGGACTAATTAAGTGAAAATAGCGAGACAATAAGCTGAAAATGTTTGGCTGACGAAGGCTAGGAAGTATGGAATTCACCTACAGTCAATCGAATTTATTGCTTGTTGTCTCGCTTTTTATGTTAGAGAGGTACAAACATGATTGTATTAAACCAAAGATTAACAGCAGTAAGTAAATATATCACAGGCAGTACATTAGCTGATATCGGTTCAGACCATGCCTATTTGCCGATATACGCTATACAAAACGCATTATGCGCTTCTGCAATAGCCGGAGAAGTTGTTAAAGGTCCATTTCAAGCCGCGCAAGAGAATGTTAAAAAATATGGCATGGAAAAAGTAATTGATGTTAAACTTGGTAATGGATTAAATGTATTAGAAATAAATAATGATATCGACACGATAACAATTTGCGGAATGGGCGGTCCGTTAATCGCTGATATTTTAGATAAAGGCAGTGAAAAGCTTGGTAACCATCCGCGCTTAGCTTTGCAAAGCAATATTCAAACATCAGCTTTAAGAAAAACATTAATGCAATTAGATTATCATATTGTTGAAGAAGAAATTATGGAAGAAAAAGGGCATATTTATGAAATTGTGATTGCTGAATATGGACCACAATCGATGGATGAATATGCATTGAAGTTCGGCCCGAAACTATTGGAGAATAAAACTGCAGTATTTACAAAACATTGGCAACGAGAATTAGATGCTTTAGAGAATATCAAAAAGCATTTAGATAAATATAAACATAAAGACCGCTTAGAACAAATTGATCGTGAAATTAAACTCATTCAAGAGGTGTTATAATGAAAACTTCAGAATTACTTTCTATTATTAACCAGCATGTACCTTTTGCTTCTGCGGAATCATGGGATAATGTAGGTTTATTAATCGGAGATACCAATCAAGAAGTCAATGGCATTTTAACAGCATTGGACTGCACATTTGATGTAGTAGATGAAGCGATTGAAAAAAATATTAATACAATTATTGCACACCATCCGCTTATCTTTAAAGGTGTTAAAAATATTAACGAAGGCGGTTATGGTACAATCATCCGACGTTTAATTCAGAACAATATTCAACTGATAGCACTGCACACAAATTTAGATGTATACCAATATGGTGTCAACGCAATGCTTTCAAAACGAATCGGTATTAAAAATGCAGAAATCTTAGAACCCCAAACAGAAAGCTATTATAAAGTTCAAGTGTTTATCCCTGAGGAAAATGTAGTTGAGTTTAAAGATAAAATGAATGACCAAGGGTTTGCTTCTGAGGGAGATTATGAATATTGCTTCTTCTCAACTAAAGGAGATGGACAATTTAAACCTGTAGATGGTGCTAACCCTCATATTGGACAACTTAATGAAATTGAGACGGTAGAAGAAGTCAAAGTTGAATTTATGATTCAGAATAACGAACGCGCTAAAGCAGAATATTTCATCAATGCACTGCATCCATATGAGACACCTGTATATGATTTTATACCTTTAACAAAATCATTGAACCGAGGTTTGGGTATGATTGGCGACTTACCTGAACAAACTACATTAAAAGCATTAGCTTCAGCTATTAAAACACAATTGGATATCCCAAGTGTCAGATTCACAGGCAATCCTAATGCATTAATTTCAAAAGCTGCTGTGATTGGCGGTTCTGGTATCGGTTATGAACAATACGCACACCAAAAAGGTGCAGATGTCTTTATTACAGGAGATATTAAACACCACGATGCCTTAGATGCAGAAATCGATGGTTATCATTTAATTGATATTAATCATTATAGTGAATATGTGATGAGAGATGGATTAAAAGCATTGCTGGAACAATGGCTAGAAGGCAAAGTTGACAATATCGAAGCATCACATTTAAATACTGATCCGTTTAATTATGTATAAATCAAAGAAAAGGAGGGATTTTAATGGCCGTAGAACATCCGTTTAACCAATTTGAGCTTAGTTCACAATTAATTGACGCTGTAAAAGACTTGAATTTTAATCAGCCAACTGAAATCCAACAAAGAGTAATACCTAAAATTTTGAAAGGGAACAACATTATCGGTCAGTCTCAAACTGGTACTGGTAAATCACATGCATTCCTATTACCGCTTATGGAAGGCATCGACATAACGGTGCAAGAGCCGCAAGCAATTGTAGTAGCACCGACAAGAGAATTGGCGCAACAGCTATTTAATGCTGCACAGCATCTTGCTCAATTTAAAGATGATGTGAAAGTATCATTATTTATCGGCGGTACAGATTTCGAAAGAGATAAACAGCGCTGTAATATTCAACCGCAACTCGTTATCGGTACACCTACTAGAATTAATGACTTATCTAAAGATGGCACTTTGCATGCACATCTTGCACATTACCTCGTTGTTGATGAAGCAGATTTAATGATTGATTTAGGTTTAATTGAGGACGTAGACCATATTGCAGCACGCTTGGATGAAAGTGCGCATATTGCAGTGTTCAGTGCGACGATTCCGAAGTCATTACATCCTTTCTTAAATAAATACTTGAACCAGCCTGAATTAATCGAAGTTGATAGCAAAACACAAAACAAGAAAAACATCGACTTCTATTTAATCCCGACAAAAGGTGCGTCAAAACTAGATAAAACAAAAGCTTTGATTGATATTGTTAATCCATATCTTTGCCTGATTTTCTGTAATAGCCGAGAAAATGCGGATGAACTTGCAGAAGCGTTAACCGCTGATGGTCTGAAAATCGGTATGATTCATGGCGGATTAAGTCCGCGTGAAAGAAAACAGCAAATGAAACGTATTCGTAATTTAGACTTCCAATTTGTGATCGCCAGCGATTTAGCTTCTCGCGGTATTGATATTGAAGGTGTCAGTCATGTTATTAACTATGATGTGCCTAAAGATATTGATTTCTTCACACACCGTGTGGGCCGTACAGGCAGAGGACAGTATAAAGGCGAAGCATTTACACTTTATACACCTGATGAAGAGGATTTAATCGCAGAAATCGAGAAAAAAGGCTATCACTTTAAAGATGTCGATATCAAAAACGGCGAGTTAGTTGAAATCAAAGCACACAATACGCGTAAAACAAGACAAAATAAAGATGATCACTTGACTACACAAGTCAAACAGAAAATCAGACGCGGCAACAAGAAAAAAGTTAAACCAGGTTATAAGAAAAAGTTCAAAAGAGAACTTGAGCAAGCAAAACGTCAAGAACGTAAACAATACAGCAAACGCAAAAATAGAGAGCAGCGTAAAAACAAGTAAAGGATAGGTGGAAAGATTGTTAATAGGGTCTCACGTACCGATGAATGGTAAGAAAATGTTATTAGGTTCTGCTGAAGAAGCACATAGATTAAATGAAAAAACGTTTATGATTTATACAGGTGCACCTCAAAACACGAGAAGAAAACCTATTTCAGAATTGAATATCGAAGCTGGAAAAGAGGCAATGAAACAATACGGACTGTCTAATATTGTTGTACATGCACCTTACATTATTAACATCGCTAATACTCAAAAACCGCATGTCTTTGAGTTAGGTGTTGAGTTTTTACAAAAAGAGATTGAGCGTACAGAAGCAATCGGTGCAAAAGATATCGTGTTGCATCCAGGCTCTCATGTAGGAGCTGGTTCTGAAGCTGGTATTAAAAGAATTATCGAAGGCTTGAACGAAGTACTCACAAATGAAAATGATGTACGTATCGCTCTAGAAACTATGGCAGGCAAAGGTTCTGAAGTAGGCAGAACGTTTGAAGAGCTTGCTCAGATTATTGATGGTGTTAATCACAATGAACGCCTTTCTATTTGTTTTGATACTTGTCATACGCATGACGCAGGTTATGATGTCAAACACGACTTTGATGGGGTATTAGAAGAATTCGATAAAATCATCGGATTAGATCGTATCAAAGTCTTGCATGTAAATGATAGTAAAAATGAAGTAGGCGCACATAAAGACCGTCACGAAAACATTGGTTTTGGTCATATCGGCTTTGATGCATTAAATTATATCGTGCATCACGAGGTCTTTGAAAACATTCCTAAAATATTAGAAACACCATTTGTCGGCGAAGATAAGAAAAATAAAAAGCCGCCGTATAAGTATGAAATTGAAATGCTTGAAAATCAAACATTCAACCCAGATTTAAAACAAATTATCATGAATGAATCCTAACACCGAGTGTAATGCGGTGCGATTAAAAGACAAAGTCAGCTTTGTCTTTTAATTTTTTGTTATATTCTTAATCGTAAGCATTACAATTTACATAATATGAAGATAAGGTTATATTTATTACGAGGTGAAGATATGTCTACCCCAGTTTTTGAATTGAAAAATATCAATTACTCTTTTGGTACAAAACAAGTACTCGAAAATATTAATATAAAGATTTACAAAGGCGATTTCTTAGCTATCGTGGGACCCAATGGAGCAGGGAAGTCCACAATTTTAAAATTAATGCTAGGCTTGCTGCCGATGCAAAGTGGAGAAATGTTTATTGATGGCATTAAGTATCAGCGCAAGGTATCCGAATTAAAAATCAGCTATGTTTCTCAAAAAGCAAAAGCATTTAATTCAGGATTTCCAGCAAGTGTAAAAGAAGTAGTACTTAGTGGATTAACGAAACAAAAACGACTCTTTCAATGGTTTAACAGAAAAGATGTTGATAAAGTGAAAAGCATCCTTAAAAGATTAAACATTGAATACTTGCTCAATAAGAACATCGCAGAATTATCAGGGGGACAGCAGCAACGTGTTTTAATTGCAAGAGCACTCATATCCGATCCATCTGTTTTAATATTAGATGAACCGACAAACGGTATTGATGCTAAGCATGTAAATGAATTCTACAACACGTTAGAACAGTTGAAACAAGAAGGTGTTACAATTATTTTAGTAACACATGATATCGGTGTAGTTGTTGATACTGCTACTAAAGTAGCTTGTCTCAATAAACATTTGCACTTCCACGGACCGGCACAAGAATTCAAATCATTAGATCAAGTAGAAATTTCAAAAATATACGGCTATCCTGTAAAATTCGTGGATCATCAACATGAAAGGGAGTGCTGTAACTAATGATTGAAGCATTAATGAATTTTGATTTTATGAGATACTCTTTAATAAGCGGGATTTTAATCGGATTTATCGCACCATTTATCGGTGCATTCATAGTTGTCAGACGTTTATCGCTGATTGCCGATGCTTTAAGCCACGTAACATTAGGCGGTATCTCATTTGAAATGTTCTTAGCAACTCTGTCTCCGATATTTATGTATGCTAATCCGATGTGGGGCGGTATCGCTTTCGCAGTCATTGGTGCTTTATTAATTGAAAAGTTAAGAACGTCTTATCAAAATTATCAAGAAATTGCTATACCTATTATTATGAGCGCAGGTATAGGTTTAAGTGCAATATTTATTTCTTTAGCAGATGGATTCAACCAAGAATTAGTTGGATTATTATTCGGTTCAATCAGTGCCGTTTCATTAAGCGATATGGTAACAGTGCTGACTATTGCAGTCATTGTTACATTGTTCATTCTACTATTTTATAAAGAACTCTTTATTTTATCGTTCGATGAAGAATATAGTAAGGTGATCGGCGTTCCTAGATGGATACAATTCTTATTTATCATTATTGTAGCAATGGTAATTTCTGCATCAATGAGAGTAGTCGGAATTTTACTTGTAAGTGCACTTATGACTCTTCCAGTAGCCATTGCAATGAGAATAACAAAAGGATTCAAGCAGCTTATTCTCTATAGCATTATCATTGGAGAAATTGCAGTCATCGGCGGATTAGTAATCGCATTTTACCTAAATTTATCTCCAGGCGGTGTCATCGTAGTATTATTAGTATTACTATTAGTAATCGTTATGGCTATTCAATATATGCGCTCTAGATTTAAAAAAGGAGTAAGTTAAATGAATACAACAGATGCTATAAAATTATTAAAAGACGAAGGTCACAAATATACAGATAAACGAAAAATGATTATCGATATTTTTGTTAAAGAAGATAAGTATGTAAGTGCAAAAACGATTCAACAAAGAATGGATGCGGCATTCCCTGGTATTTCTTTTGATACAATCTATAGAAATTTATATTTGTTTAAAGATTTAGGCATTATCGAAAACACTGAGTTGGATGGGGAAATGAAATTCAGAATCGCATGTACACACCATCATCACCATCACTTTATTTGCGAAGTTTGCGGAGATACTAAAGTGATTGATTATTGTCCGATGGATGCTATTAAAGCACAACTTCCTAACGTGCTGATCCATACACACAAACTCGAAGTTTATGGTGTATGCGAAAAATGTCAATAATGAATTTAAAATTAATAAATATACCAACTCAATATGTTTAAATAATCTTCTTCAGGATATAGATATAGAGGAAACAGTCATATTCTAGATTTTACATTTTCTTATAAGCAGAAAAATTGTAAGGTATCTAACGAATTGATATAGTAGTGTTGAAAACAATTTAGGAGGATGATTATTTATGGCTTTTGAATTACCAAATTTACCATATGAGTTTGATGCATTGGAACCACACATCGATAAAGAAACTATGGAAATTCACCATGACAAACACCATAACACTTATGTTACAAAATTAAACGCAGCAATCGAAGGTACTGATTTAGAAAACAAATCAATCGAAGAAATTGTTGCTAATTTAGATAGTGTACCATCTGACATTCAAACTGCAGTACGTAATAATGGCGGCGGTCACTTAAACCACTCATTATTCTGGCAAATTCTTACACCTAACTCTGAAGAGAAAGGTACAGTAGTTGATAAAATTAAAGAACAATGGGGTTCTTTAGACGAATTCAAAGATGAATTTGCTAAAAAAGCTGCTGGACAATTTGGTTCAGGATGGGCTTGGTTAGTAGTAGATAAAGACGGTAAATTAGAAATCGTTACTACAGCAAACCAAGACAACCCAGTAACTGAAGGCAAAACTCCTATCCTTGGTTTAGATGTTTGGGAACATGCTTATTACCTTAAATATCAAAACAAACGTCCAGACTATATCAATGCATTCTGGAACGTTGTAAACTGGGAAAAAGTTGACGAATTATATAACGCAGCAACTAAATAAGTTCGAGTTATAACATGATACGTTGAATATCAACTTTAGCAGCAATTGGTCAATGCCAATTGCTGCTTTTTGATTTTACATAGAATCCTTGCAACGGCTTTTATTAAATTCTTAAATTTATACTGTGATTTCTATGCAAATTATAGAAAAAAGTTCCGTTTTCATATATCATTTGTTTAGAGAACTGTTGAATTGAGGTAGGTTGTATTGTTAAAAAGAATAAAGGAAAAAACGAATGATGAAAAAACTAGAAATCTTATGGATAAAAGGATTGGATTTTTCTTCGGTCTCGTAGTTGTAGTATTTTTAATCATTGTTTTAAGGTTGGGTTACTTACAAATCGCACAAGGTTCTCACTATAAGCAGCTCATTAAAAATGATGAAAATATTACGGTCAATGAATCTGTGCCTAGAGGAAGAATTTTAGACCGTAACGGAAAAATTCTTGTTGATAATGCTTCTAAAAAGTCTATTACATATACAAGAGGTAGAAAGACTTCGCAAAAAGATATATTAAAAGTAGCTGAACGTTTATCTAAATTAATAGATATGAAGACTGATCGAATTACCAAAAGAGATAAACAAGACTTTTGGATTCAATTACACCCTAAAAAAGCTGAAGATTTAATGAAAAAAGAAGATAAGATGCTGAGTAACGGGGAAATCACACAAGAACAATACGACGAAGAATTACACAATAAAATCAAAGGTAAACAACTTGATGAATTATCTGATAAAGATTTACAAGTTCTAGCGATTTATCGTGAAATGATGTCAGGTTCAACATTGAACCCTCAAACGATTAAGAAAGATGATGTCAGCGATAAAGAATATGCTTCAGTTTCTCAACAGCTGTCCAAGCTTCCTGGTGTCAATACTTCTATGGATTGGGATCGCAAATATCCTTATGGTGATTTGCTGAGAGATTTATTCGGTAGTGTGTCTACCTCAGAAGAAGGTATTCCTAAAGAATTAACAGATGATTATCTTTCTAGAGGCTATTCTAGAAATGATCGTGTAGGAAAATCTTACTTAGAATATCAGTATGAAAGTATTCTTCGAGGCAAAAAGAAAGAAATGAAATACACAACTGATAAATCTGGAGAAATTACAGATACTGAAGTCATTAATCCTGGTTCCCGCGGGGATGATTTAGTGCTTTCAATCGATATTGATTTGCAGAAAAAAGTAGAAGAAGCTTTAGAAAAGCAAATCACTAAATTAAGAGGCGAAGGCGCTAAAAACATGGACAATGCATTAGTTGTTGTTCAAGACCCTAATAACGGAGATATTTTAGCTATGGCCGGCAAGCAGATTAAACCAAACGGCGAATTAACTGATTACACTATCGGCAACTTCACATCGCAATATACTGTAGGTTCATCAGTTAAAGGCGGTACTTTGCTTACTGGTTATCAAAATAAAGCAATACATGTTGGAGAACATATGATAGATGAACCGTTGCATTTCCAAGGCGGACTCACTAAACGTTCTTACTTTAACCAAAACGGTAAAGTTGATATCAACGATAAAGAAGCGTTAATGCATTCATCAAACGTTTATATGTTCAAAACTGCATTGAAACTTGCTAAAGATCCATACCATTTCAATATGGGACTTCCAACAGATATTACTGATGCGGGTCAAAAATTGAGAAAAGGTCTAAATCAAGTTGGTTTAGGTGTTAAAACCGGTATCGATCTTCCTAATGAAGTAGCAGGGCAAATTGAAAAACTGAACACTAACAGCGGTAACTATTTAGATCTTGCAATCGGACAATATGATACGTATTCACCGATGCAATTATCACAATATGTGTCTACCATTGCTAATAATGGTTATAGAATCACACCGCATGTCGGCTTAGAAATCAGAAAAGCGACTGACAAAGATACATTAGGACCAGTTAAACACAAAATTCGCGGCAATGTCTTAAATCGTCTGAATAACTCACCTGATGAAATCAAACAAGTCCAAAAAGGGTTTGATATGGCATTTAATAAGGAACCAGGTACAGGTTACCAAAGTTTCCATAATACCGTTGTTCCATCTGCTGGGAAAACAGGTACTGCCGAAGTGTTCCAAGACGGTAAGCCAAGAGTTAACTCTACTTATGTGGGTTACGCACCAAAAGATAATCCTAAGCTAGCATTTTCAATTGTGTATACGAACCAGCCTGTCCCTGAACCTTGGTTGCAAGGCGGAGACTTAGGCAGAGATATTATTAATTATTATTTCGAAAAAGAAAAGAAATCATCTAAATCATAAAATAATGCCGATGGCCTGCAATTTAGGTCGTCGGCATTTTCATTAGCAAACAACATACGGGTCTAATGACACTTCAATATAGAAACGTTATAATAAACATATCACTATATAGACAAATCGGGGTGTAACTATGAAGAAATCTGAATTAAGGAAATCAACATTGCAAAAAATGCAGTCAATTGATAATCAAAATAAAGAGAAAGCAGACCAATGGTTAGCTGATCAGCTTTTTAATACAGATGAATTTAAAGCAGCACAAACCATCGGTATCGTACTTTCTATGGATCATGAAGTGAATACAAAGCCGATCATAGAAGAAATTATACGCCAAGATAAAAAAGCATTTGTGCCCGCTACCGATTATCAGAACAAGTCAATGACTTTTCAAAATCTAACTGATTTTTCACAACTGAAAACAGATGAAAAAGGCATCCAATATGTAGATGCAGACACAGAAAAAACAAACGACTTGGATCTACTCGTTGTACCTGGCGTCGTTTTTAATCATGATGGATATAGAATCGGATACGGCGGCGGTTATTTCGATAAATTCTTAAGCCGTCATCGAACTCAAACATTAAGTTTGGTTTATGATGTACAAATGAACGATTCATTTACAGAAGAAGCACATGATGAAGTCGTAGATCGACTTATCATTGCTGAAACTAGATAAATTGGAGGCACCATGAATATAGAAAAACAATTTTGGAAATTAATATATTTTTATGTAAAGTATTTGAACTACCAAATTGCACATACAAATGAAAATGAAACAGAAGTTTGGTTGTCCAATAAAAACAAGAAAAAGTTAGTAATTATCAAAACAGGTGTAAGCAGTACACAAGAACTTCGTTTTGATAAAAGCAGAGTATTAGAACATCAAGAAGAGATTGCTGCATATACAGGTTTTAAACCTCAAGATGTAACTTTCAATTATCTAACAGAGAAAATGTTCACCTATGAAAACCTCAGTGAAATACATCCGATACGTATGCGCTTTAATGTTATTCGGAACCAAAAAGAATTACTGAAAGTGTTGCCGAATCCATTATTAACAAAACTCTATACCAGAGATAACGAGAAAACATCGCTTTATTACAAGCGGCGTTTGCACAGCAATAATCCTTTAGAAAAATACATGATGAAATTTGCGCCTGTTACATATTCACTGATTGCAATTAATATAATTGTATGGTTGTTTATGTTCTTGATTGTAAATGCATTTTCGAGCAGAAGTTTACTAGATTGGGGCGGATTAGTTCATTTCAATGTGGTACATGGAGAGGTTTATCGACTCATC
Organism: Staphylococcus sp. EZ-P03; assembly: GCF_003344575.1. Classification (NCBI taxonomy): domain Bacteria; kingdom Bacillati; phylum Bacillota; class Bacilli; order Caryophanales; family Staphylococcaceae; genus Staphylococcus; species Staphylococcus sp. EZ-P03. Next base: position 17,134 of record NZ_QPMO01000009.1, read on the forward strand.
ACTTCCATGTTTATACATTTTAATTTTGAACACATATTAATGAATATGCTTTCGCTCTTTATCTTTGGTAAATTAGTAGAAGCCATCGTCGGTCACTGGAAAATGCTGGGTATTTACTTTATTTCAGGGATTTTCGGCAATATTGTTTCTTTAGCAATAGATACCAACTCTATCTCAGTAGGTGCAAGCGGAGCAATATTCGGTTTAATCGGCAGTTTATTTGCGATAATGTATATCAGCAAAACATATACTTCTAAAATGCTGATGCAGCTGATTTTTGTTTTAGCCATCTTAACCGTGGTTTCATTGTTTATGGCTAACGTGAACATTTATGCACATATTGGCGGATTTGTCGGCGGCGCATTAGCAACATTTATCGGTTACTATTTCAATCGTGATCGTAAACTGTTTTGGATTTTATTAGGTACAGCAATATTACTGCTTTTGATTCTGTTAATAAGAACATTCACTATTAAGGAAGATAACATTTATGATAAATTAATAAGTGATGAGATGAGCAATGGTAATTATAATAAAGCTGAAGCACTTATCAAGCATACAATGGATAAAGGGTATGCTGATGATGAAACTTATTACCTCAGCGGCTTGCTCAAAGCTACTAAGGACTCAAAAGCTGAAGGTATTTCAACATGGGAGCGCGGATTAAAACATTACCCTGAATCCGGTATACTGAATTATGAACTTGCAATTGCAAATCGTTCATTAGGTGACGATAAATCTGCATTACGACACATTAAAAAAGCAGTGAAATCCGAACCTGATAATGAAAAATATAAGTATTTAAAAAAAGAGTTGGAAAAACAAAATGAATCGAAAAATAGATAGTTTTTATGATGTTCAACAATTACTTAAACAATTTGGGTTTATAGTTTACTTTAAGAATAAAAGCGACATGTATGAAATGATGGAACAAGAAATAAGAGAACTTTATGAGTATCAACTTATCTCAAAGGATGCATTTATCAAATGTATTTTAATTATCAATCAAAGAAGGATGAATAAGTAATGAGAAATTTAATATTGGCAGCCGATGTCGGTGGAACAACATGTAAACTAGGAATTTTCGACAAAGATCTTGAAAGAATTACAAAGTGGTCGATTCAAACTGATATTAGTGATACTACAGGTGTAGTACTATTAAAATCAATTTATAGTTCGTTTGTACAAAAAATGAACGAGTTGGAATTAAAAATGGAAGATGTTATAGGATTCGGTGTTGGTGTGCCAGGCCCAGTAGACTTCGAAACAGGTGTTGTTCACGGTGCAGTCAACCTTAACTGGCCAGGTGATGTAAATGTTAGAGAAATTCTATCGCAATTCGTGAATTTCCCTATCTTCGTCGATAATGATGCCAACGCAGCTGCATTAGGCGAAAAACACAAAGGTGCTGGTCATGATGCTGACGATGTTGTTGCGATTACATTAGGAACTGGTGTCGGCGGAGGTATTATCTCAAACGGCAAACTTGTGCATGGTCATAATGGTTCTGGTGCTGAAATCGGTCATTTCAGAGTAGACTTTGATCAACGTTTCGCATGTAACTGCGGCAAGTATGGATGTTTAGAAACTGTAGCGTCTGCGACAGGTGTTGTGAATCTAGTAAAATTCTACCATCCGAAACTTACAATTAAATCCTCAATCTTAGAATTGATAAAAGAAGATAGAGTAACAGCGAAAGACGTTTTCGATGCATCCAAACAAGGTGATTTATTCTGCTTATTCATTACAGAACGTGTCGCTAATTACATTGCTTATGCCTGCAGTATTATCAGTGTCATGAGCAATCCAAAATATATTATTTTAGGTGGAGGTATGTCTGATGCTGGCGATATTTTAATTGAAAATATCAAAACAGAATACAGAAACCTAACATTTACACCAGCACAAAACGGTACTGAAATTGTTAAAGCACAATTAGGCAATGATGCAGGTATCACAGGTGCTGCAGGATTAATTAAAACATATGTTATTGATGAGGAGCGTGTTGAATAGTGGCAATTGTAGATGTAGTTGTGATTCCGGTAGGTACAGAAGGACCTAGCGTGAGTAAATATATCGCTGATATCCAAACAAAATTAGAAGAATATAAAGAACAGGGATTGATTGATTATCAACTTACACCAATGAACACACTGATAGAAGGCGAATTAAAAGATTTATTCACAGTGGTACAAGCGATTCATGAATTACCTTTTGATGAAGGCATTGAAAGGGTATGTACAAATATAAGAATAGATGACCGTCGTGACAAGTCTAGAAAGATGAACGATAAATTGGTCTCTGTTCAAAAACAATTAGACAAAAAACGTGGTGAGCAATAATGAATATTTCATCTTTAGCTTTAGGAATTGCGGATACAAATACGTACTTTATTGAAGGTCAAGACGGCGTATTGCTAGTCGATCCATCAAGTGATGGTCATCAAATCATTTCAAAGCTTGAATCCATTGATAAGCCTTTGAAAGCAATTATTCTAACACATGCACATTTCGACCATATCGGTGCATTAGATGAAGTTCTTGAGAAATATAATGTTCCCGTGTATTTACACAAAGAAGAATTCGACTTTCTTACAGAACCTGAGAAAAACGGTTCGCAAAAGTTCAGCCAATATGGATTAAAACCAGTTGTAAGCAAAGCACAACCAACTGCTTTAGATGAGGGTGAACATACAATTGAAGGCTTTAACGTAAAAGTAATGCATACGCCAGGACATTCACCAGGCAGCTTGACATACGTGTTTGATGAATTTGCGGTTGTAGGAGATACTTTATTCAACAATGGTATCGGGCGTACAGATTTATATCGTGGAGATTACGAAACGCTTGTGGATTCAATTCAAGATAAAATCTTTACGATTCAAGATGATCTTCCGCTATACCCTGGACATGGTCCATCTACAACAGTTGAAGACGAACAATTAAATCCATTTTTACATGGCTAAAATTTAATAGAGTAAATGAATCACCTCCTGCGTTTATCTATGTAGGAGGTGATTTTTTATGAAAAAATTGTTTGAGAAAATTTTAACGGATGCAATCTCACATCGTGTTTCAGACATTCATTTTATTCCGATAGAAAGTGCAGTAACAATCAAATTCAGAGTGAATGATATCTTATCTGATTATGAAATGATTGAAACTGCTACTTATAAACGACTGCTTAATTTTATGAAATTTCTATCAGGGTTAGATGTATCGACTTACCATCAAGCACAAAGCGGCCAAACAACATTCAGACTCAAAACACTATACAATTTAAGAGTTTCGACATTGCCACTTTCATTAGGGGTGGAAAGCTGCGTTATCAGGGTCTCACCGCAATATTTCACTAATGAATATGAGAGCGAAGGACCTAAACACTTTCATCACTTGATGAATAAGAAGCAAGGACTGATTCTTTTTACAGGACCAACCGGATCAGGTAAAAGCACAATGATGTATGAAATGGTGACTTTTGCGAAAGAGACCTTGAACCTTAATATTATTACTGTTGAAGATCCAGTTGAAAAACGTATTTCTGGCATTACACAGATTTCTGTTAATGAAAAAGCGGGCATCAATTATGAAAACTCGTTTAAAGCCATTTTAAGATGTGATCCAGACATCATCTTAATCGGTGAAATCAGAGATGCACATATTGCAAAATGTGTCATACAAGCTTCATTAAGCGGTCATTTAGTACTTTCAACATTACACGCAAATGATTGTGAAGGCGCATTGCTCAGATTACTGGAAATGGGAATTACACCCCAAGAAGCACAGCAAGCAATAGCGCTCATTTCTAATCAACGCTTAGTAACTAATCAATCGGGTTTTCGAGAATTAGCATATGAAACCATGTATCAATCTGATATCCAGTACTTTTTCAAAAACAATCATACAATGCCTAAAAGTTTTATCAAGTTAAGTAAAGTACTTTGTCGTATGAATAAAGAGGGGGTTATCTGTGAGGAAGTATTTAAACGCTATACTTAATTACAATTTGAAAAAGAAAAAGCTGCTTACAGAAAAAGATCAGTTGATTTTATTGTTCAGGCTTAATATTTTACTTAATCATGGGTTTACACTTTTAGAAGCATTCTCTTTTTTAAATATGCATATAAAATATAAACAAAAGAACACAGCTGAGACTATTCTGAACCTCTTAAGAAACGGTGAAAACTGTCACCGAATTCTATCCTTTTTGAACTATCCCCAAACGATTGTAACTCAGATTTATTTTGCGGAAAGATTCGGCAGGTTATCAGAGAACCTGACTGAGTCCCACGCTTTCTTAAAACGAAAAGCAGAAGCTAAGCAGCGTTTTATTAAAACAATTCAATATCCTCTTATCTTAATCGGTATATTTATGTGTATGTTGTTCGGTATCAATTATTTTATCTTGCCGGAGTTCCAACAAATCTATACGACAATGGATATTCAACTATCCCCGCTTTTAAAATCTCTCAATTTCATCATTCAGCACTTTCCTCATATATTTCTAACATTTTCAGGAAGTGTTGGCTGTTTAACTATTATAATCCACCAATACATCAAGAAATTGAGCATCCCTCAAAAAATTAAATTTATTTCTAGACTTCCGCTTATCAACACCTACTATAAATTATTCAAAACCTACCAAATTACCAATGAATTAGCTTTGTTTTATAGAAATGGTATTGTGCTTCGGCAGATCTCTTTAATTTATACAGAACAAAATATCGATTTATTTTTAAAATACCTTGGAGAAACGATGATTAAAAAGATAGCAGAGGGCATGAAACTGCCAGAAATACTTGCTTCTGTCGGCTGTTTTCAAACTGAGTTGATCCAATTTATCGAACAAGGAGAAAAGAGCGGCAAAACAGATATAGAGCTCTCTATTTATACAGAAATCCTACTCAGTCAAATCGAAAATCAAATGAATAAGCAAATTAAAGTCATTCAGCCAGTGATATTTTTACTGCTTGGATTTCTGATTATCTCACTTTATTTAGTTATCATGCTTCCAATGTTTGACATGCTTCAATCTATTAAATAAAAGAAAAGGCGGTTTCTATGAAAAAATTATTATCAAAATTAAAACAGCGTCATTTTAAAGCTTTTACATTACTGGAAATGTTGTTAGTCCTTTTAGTTATAAGCGTCCTATTAATTTTAATCATTCCAAATATCGCAAAACAATCTAAACATGTGCAAGATACAGGATGCGAAGCACAACAAAAAATGGTGAATAGCCAAATTGAAGCATTCAGTTTGAATAAAAACAGAGCGCCATCATCCATCGATGAGCTTGTAAGTGAAGGTTTCTTAAAAGAAGGACAAAAAACATGCAAATCCGGCAAGACAATATCTATCAGTGATGGCGAAGCTAAAGTTAATGAATAGCCATGAAAGCATTTACTATGCTAGAAACATTGCTAGTGCTTGCAATGATAAGTATTTTGACTTTCTTAACTCTTAAGGTGCAAAGTGCGAATCATCTAAGCAGTGTCGAAAATGAATTATCTGCTAAAAATTTAGCTGCTCAAATCACATATTTAAAATCACAAGCTATCAAAGATCATAGCAGCTTTATGTTGATTTTTAATAGAGGCAGCAATCAAATTAAAGTCGTCAATACTGACCATCAAGCCAAGTATATCAAAATAGCGAATGGCATTATTGAAAATAACAGAAATATGGATAATGTCATTATTGATTCTGATGGTGAGTTTAATCGTTTTGGCTCCGTTTATATTCGTATTAACAATACATTATTTCGTTTCATTTTCCATATTGAGAAAGGAAGTCTGCGTATTGAAAAACAAAATTAAATGTTCAACACTGCGTGCTTCATTTTTATTGGATGCATTGACTTCCTTTTCTTTAATAACCACTATTTTACTTATTTTCTTGCCGATCCTAATCAACCAGCATGCGTATTACCAAAAAGAAATCGATAAAGCAGATATGTATCGTACTTTAATTACGGTAATCAATCATTTTAACAGAGAGGAAATCAACCAAGGCATCCAAATTGAACACTATGAAATTACTAACATTAATCAAAAATTATGTATTCAAAGCAATACAACACACAATCGCTATTGTTTTGATATTAAGCAAAAGAAAAATTAAGGCTTTTACTTTTATTGAAATGATGTTTTCATTATTTATCTTTTCATTAACGATGAGTCTGATTCCACCGTTATTTCAAGCCATTCAAAAATTGAATGTACAAATCAATGATACGTCCCTTATCAATTACGAATTTTTTGCACAAGATATCACTCGTGAACTGAATGGCGTTCCAATCAATGAAATAAACGTTGAAAAAAAGCGGATGAAAATTGATAAAAGAGATAAACAAATTTACTATATATTCAATAATCATAAGCTGTATAAAAATATCAATCAGCGTGGAAATGTAACATTAATCGGAAATATCAGCAGCTGCAAGTTCACAAAGATTAACAATCAATATATTAAGGTGGAATTAACACTTGTCGAAAACCGAGAAAAGTATTATAAAGTTCTTATCCTCTAAATCTAAAGGGTACATGCTGCCGTTTATTTCAATGATATTTATGGTATTTATCATCATAATTACTTCCTATAGTTATCAATATAGCTTAAAATTAAAGACACTGAACAACCTTAACGTTAACTATGAACAACAGCTAGAGCAATTAGTTGAGAAGGATGATAAATATGAAATTCAATCTAGAAGATAAAGTGCCGTTAATATTCATAGGATTTATGGGCACTGGAAAGACAACCCTAGGCCAATATACTGCAAACCAGACCAACAGCAGCTTTGTCGACTTAGATCATTTGATTGAACAGCGTACCAATCAAACGATACCAGAAATATTTGCCTCACAAGGCGAGTCTGGATTCAGAGAGCTTGAAACTCAATATTTACAGGAATCAATTGAGCAATATGATATAATTTCTACTGGAGGCGGCATCATTGAACGACCGGAATCTCTGGAATTATTATCAAAATGCAAAAATGTTATTTGGTTAGATACAGACATTAATCTAATTTTTGATAGAATTAAAAATGATGCTAATCGACCTAATGCGGCAAATAAAGCATTCGCCGAATTAAAAAGGTTGTATTTATCAAGGGTTTCACGATATAATGAAATCGCATTCAGCAGAATGGATACAAACAAGGACTTAGATTTACTACATCAAGAATTGATGAACATTTTAAATTGCGAATGACCAGTATTGGAGAGAATGAATGATTTCACTTTCTGAGAAGAAAGTAAGATTAATTCATCGCCGAAGGTGCAAGATTTCATATCGAATCTCTCAGGCAAAAGGATAATACTGGGACGCGTTCCTGAAGGTAACTACAGGGTGGCAATTTAGTTTGCTATCCTGTTTTTAATATTTAATCACATATAGGGGGTTGCAAGATGTCAAATGATTTAAAAAAGACACCATTATACGATCGTTTCCTAGAAAGCGATGCTAAAATTGTTGAATTCGGCGGATGGGCTATGCCTGTTCAATTTTCAAGTATCAAAGAAGAACATAACGCAGTTAGGGAAGTTATGGGAATCTTTGATGTCAGCCACATGGGCGAAATTTTAATTGAAGGAAAAGACGCTTCAGAATTCATTCAATATGTGCTTTCTAATGATACAGATCAGTTAACTGATAGCAAAGCCCAATATACTGCACTTTGTAATGAAAAAGGCGGTATCATTGACGACTTAATCACTTATAAATTAGATGATAATAAGTTCTTATTAGTGGTTAACGCAGCTAACACTGATAAAGACTATGAATGGATTAAGTCTCATTCAGATAAATTTGATGTATCAGTAGAAAATGTTTCTGATCAATACGGACAACTTGCTGTCCAAGGTCCAAAAGCACGCGACTATGTTGCTAGCTTAGTAGACGTTGATGTTTCTGAAATGAAACCATTCGAATTTAAAAAAGATGTCAAAATCTTTGGTAAAAATGTAATCTTGTCACAATCAGGTTACACAGGTGAAGACGGTTTCGAAATTTACTGCGACTCAAAAGACGTTGTAGCAATTTGGGACGGCCTTTTAGAAAATGAAGAATTGAAACCTGCAGGCCTTGGTGCACGTGACACATTACGTTTAGAAGCTGGTCTTCCTTTACATGGTCAAGATTTATCTGAAGATATTACACCATATGAAGGCGGCATTGCTTTTGCAGCTAAACCATTAATCGAAGCTGATTTCATTGGTAAAGAAGTATTGAAAGACCAAAAAGAAAATGGTTCTAAAGTAAGATCAGTTGGTTTAGAAATGATTGAAAAAGGTATTCCAAGAACTGGTTATGATGTACTAGATTTAGATGGTAACAAAATAGGGCAAGTTACTTCAGGTACACAATCTCCAGCTACTGGAAAAGGAATTGCATTAGCTATGATTGACCGCGATGAATTCGAAATGGGTAAAGAAGTCATCGTACAAGTAAGAAAACGTCAAGTTAAAGCTAAAATCGTTAAGAAAAATCAAATCAGTAAATAATTTAATGAAGGGGTGGCAGTGGTGAGTCATCGTTATATACCATTAACTGAAAAAGATAAAAAAGAAATGTTAGAGACAATTGGTGCAAGCTCAATTGAAGAATTATTCGGAGATGTGCCAAAAGAAATTTTATTAGATAGAGAACTTGATATTCCAAGCGGAGAAGATGAAACTTCTCTATTCAAACGTTTAAGCAGAATTGCTAACAAAAATACAACTAAAGAAGATCATACTTCTTTCTTAGGTGCAGGGGTTTATGACCATTATACTCCAGCTGTTGTAGATGCTATGATTTCACGTTCAGAGTTCTATACAGCTTATACGCCGTACCAACCAGAAATTTCACAAGGTGAACTTCAAGCTATCTTTGAATTCCAAACATTAATTTGTGAATTAACTGGTATGGATGTAGCAAACTCTTCTATGTACGATGGAATTACAGCATTTGCTGAAGCATGTATTTTAGCATTCAGTCAATCTAAAAAGAATAAAATCGTAGTATCTAAAGGCTTGCATTATCAAGCACTTCAAGTACTTCACACTTATTCTAAAGTAAGAAACGACTATGAAATCGTAGAAGTAGACTTAGACGGCACAATCACTGATTTAGAAAAATTAGAAGCTGCTGTTGATGAAGATACAGCTGCAGTTGCTGTTCAATATCCAAACTTCTATGGTTCTATTGAAGACTTAGAAAAAATCCAATCATTTATTAAGAGCAAAAAGACGTTATTCATCGTCTATGCAAACCCACTTTCACTTGGCTTGTTAACACCTCCAGGTGAATTCGGTGCAGATATCGTTGTAGGTGATACACAACCATTCGGTATCCCTAGCCAATTCGGCGGACCGCATTGCGGATACTTTGCTACTACTAAAAAATTAATGCGTAAAATCCCAGGTCGCTTAGTCGGTCAAACAAACGATGATCACGGCAACCGCGGTTTCGTATTAACTTTACAAGCACGTGAGCAGCATATCCGTCGTGATAAAGCAACATCAAACATCTGTTCAAACCAAGCATTAAATGCACTAGCTTCATCTATCGCAATGTCAGCGCTTGGTAAACAAGGTATTCAAGATATTGCTGAACAAAACTTTGAAAAAGCTAACTATGCTAAGCAATCATTTGAAAAAGCAGGCGTAGAAGTATTACCAGGTACATCTTATAACGAATTCGTTATCAAGTTGAATAAACCTGTTAAAGAAGTTAACGAAAAATTATTAGATGAAGGCATTATCGGCGGTTTCGACTTATCTGAAGTAAACGACGATTTAGGACAAGCAATGTTAGTTGCAGTAACTGAATTAAGAACAAAAGCCGAAATAGATACTTTTGTTGAGAAAGTGGGTGAGATTAATGGTTAGTAAATCAAGTCCATTAATTTTCGAACGTTCAAGAGCAGGAAGATACGCATATTCTCTTCCAGAAAAAGAGATTGACAATATTGAGATTAAAGATATTTTAGATGATAAATTCATCCGTAAAAATAAAGCAGAATTCCCTGAAGTTGCAGAGTTAGACTTAGTAAGACACTATACTGAGTTATCTAATAAAAACTTCGGTGTAGATACAGGATTCTATCCTTTAGGTTCTTGTACTATGAAGTACAACCCTAAAATCAACGAGAAAGTTGCTCGTATTCCTGGATTTGCGGAAGCACATCCATTACAACCAGAATCAGAAATCCAAGGTTCTCTTGAAATCATCCATAGTTTACAAGAAGAACTTAAAGAAATTACTGGTATGGACGAAGTTACGTTGCAACCAGCTGCAGGTGCACATGGTGAATGGACAGCACTTATGATTTTCAAAGCTTATCATGAGAAAAACGGCGAAGGTCACCGTAACGAAGTAATCGTACCTGACTCAGCGCATGGTACTAACCCAGCGTCAGCTGCTTTTGCTGGTTTCAAATCAGTAACTGTAAAATCAAACGAAAACGGAGAAGTCGACGTAGAAGACTTGAAAGGTCTTGTTAACGAAAACACAGCAGCAATCATGTTAACAAACCCGAACACACTTGGTATTTTCGAACACAATATCATGGAAATCGGTAAAATTGTTCATGATGCCGGTGGTTTACTATACTATGATGGCGCTAACTTAAACGCTATTATGGATAAAGTAAGACCTGGCGACATGGGCTTTGACGCAGTTCACTTAAACTTACACAAAACATTCACTGGTCCGCACGGCGGCGGTGGTCCTGGTTCAGGTCCTGTTGGAGTTAAGAAAGAACTAGCAAGCTTCTTGCCAAAACCAATGGTAGTTAAAGATGGAGACACTTATAAATATGATAATGATATTGAAAACTCTATCGGCCGTGTTAAACCATTCTATGGTAACTTCGGTATCTACCTACGTGCTTACACGTATATCAGAACTATGGGTAATGTTGGTCTTAAAGAAGTATCTGAAGCAGCTGTGCTTAATGCCAACTACATTAAAGCACGTCTTAAAGATGCATTCGAAATTCCATATTCTCAATACTGTAAACACGAATTCGTATTAAGCGGATCTAAACAGAAGAAAGACGGTGTCCGTACGTTAGATATGGCGAAACGTCTATTAGACTTCGGCGTACATCCGCCTACAATTTACTTCCCGCTTAACGTTGAAGAAGGCATGATGATTGAGCCGACAGAAACAGAATCTAAAGAAACATTAGATCACTTCTGCGACGCTTTAATTCAAATTGCTAATGAAGCGAAAGAAGATCCGGATAAAGTACTTGAAGCACCTCACAGTACTGTTATCGACAGACTTGACGAAACAAAAGCAGCAAGACATCCGGTATTAAAATTCGAAAACTTGCATGAAGAAAAACTTTAATCTATAAATAGAGAATCCTCCGTTATTTGATAGCGGAGGATTTTTCATATAAAAATACGGCAATGACTTTACGTCATCGCCGCTATTTTTGATTGATGCTATTTTTTTGCTTTAACTTTTCCGGTCCATTTTTTGTAACCGCCTTTAAGCATATAAATATCTCTATATCCATTTTTTCTTAAAATACGTGCTGCTCTGTAGCTTGCTACTCCGTTCGCATCACATAAATAAATAGGCTGGTCCTTTCTAAGACCTTTAAATCGTTGACTAAATAGTGTCATTGGAATGTTTCTGGCACCGATGATGTGACCGTAGTCATAGTCAACTTTTTCACGTACATCAATAACTTGAGCTTTGCGCAGACCTTTGTGGAACTCATCTTGGTTCAATTCTGTCACAGCTCTTCGATTGATGAAAAATTGGACTAACATATATAAAGCAATAATAACTAAAACAGCTAAAATGATTATCCAAAAGCTATTCATCATGCTTCCTCCTATTTTTACCGATACTACAATTATAAGACTGTTTCATTCAATTATCAAAAAGTTTTTCTCAAATTTGAAAGGAGTTTGTCTTTTATTAAGATATTCATAAATAAAAGAGATTGAAGGTATCGAAAGTTTTCATTTAGCAAATTAATTTGAATCAAATATACTCTGTAGTATGGTACTATACATACATACGAGTAATTCTAAGGTGATTGGAGATTTTAAAATTGACAGAAACATGGAATTTTATTAATTCAGGCAGTCATGATCCATTCTATAATATGGCAATGGACGAAGCGTTATTAAATTTTGTTTCAAGAGGGGAAATTGATCCTGTAATCAGATTTTATACTTGGGATCCTGCTACACTTTCTATCGGTTATTTCCAAAGACTTAAAAAGGAAATTGATATAGAGAAAGTGAAAGAAAAAGGTTATGGCCTTGTACGTCGCCAAACAGGCGGCAGAGGCGTGTTGCATGACAAAGAACTTACTTATAGTGTGATTGTACCAGAATCTCATCCGAACATGCCTAACACCGTTACAGAGGCATACAGAGTCATCTCTCAAGGATTATTAGAAGGGTTTAAACTTTTAGGCTTTGATGCTTACTTTGCGGTACCGAGAAGCAAAGAAGAAAGAGAAAAATTAAAACAGCCTAGAAGTTCAGTTTGTTTCGATGCTCCGAGTTGGTATGAATTAGTAGTAGAAGGCAGAAAAATTGCCGGCAGTGCACAAACAAGACAAAAAGGTGTTATCTTGCAGCATGGTTCCATTTTGAAAGATATAGATATTGATGATTTGTTTGATATGTTTATCTTTAAAAACGACCGCTTAAAAGACAAAATGAAACAAGCATTTATCGATAAAGCAGTAGCAATCAATGACATTTCAGATAAAACAGTCACATTAGAAGAAATGGAAACTGCTTTTGAAAAAGGCTTCCAAAAAGGATTGAATATCAACTTCAAACCTTTAGATCTTAACGAAAAACAAAAACAAGAAATTGATGAACTTGCGGAAAAATATAAATCTGAAGAATGGACTTACCGCAAATAAAATGAACCCCTGAACAAAAAATCTATTGTTCAGGGGCTTTAAATTTACTTATTACGTCTTCTATATTTCCATTTAGCAATTTTATACTTTCTTTGATCCTTTGTTAAGAAGAAAAAGAAGTAAATCAAATAAGCAATTGCTGCGATGATTGCTAAACTAATGATAGTTCTTACTAAAGAAAATAACATAGCGTCTAAATTCAAAATCAAACCGATTAACGCTATAAATAAAATAATATAAAATAGTCCTTTACGCATATTTTCACCTTTCAATGTACTATGCTTTACGAATTAGAATTACTAATCTTAACTTGTGACAGTTCTTGTTGTCCTTGTTTTAATTTCTTACTGTCTTTTGCAGAATAACCATCTCTGATATTTTTAAATGCTTTAACGAGATCTTTGTTCAGTGTTTCGATGTTCTTGTCATCAGATTTATCTTTATCAGACAAGTTGCTGCTTTCACGTTCAAGTTTATACTTATCATGCGCACTTTGTATGTCAGTTACGATTTTATCCAATTTGCTGACTACTGCTTCTTTACGCTTATTTTTATGAACATCGCCTTCGATTTTATGATAATCCTTCAGAGTGTCCGTAACTTGCTGATAATATGCAGATGTCGCATGTGCGTTCTTAGTTTTTGAATTATTCTCTGCTGCTGCTTTTGTATTCTTTTTATCTGCACCTAATTGTTTTTCTTTGTTTTTTAAATCACTGATTTTCTGTTCCAACTCTTGATTGTCTAATTTTAGTTGATGATTTTCATCACGTAATTTAGTTGTTTTCTTTTCTAATGGTCCCAAATTCTGACTGCCGCAACCTGATAAAAGCAGTGCAGCACTAAAAATAGTCAAAAATACTTTTTTCATAACCTTCTCCTAATTCATAAGCAAATAATATAGCATTATTTTACCATATTTAGAACTGGTATTCTTATAATACCGTTTCATGCCTATTACTTTTTAATTTTCATCTCAATAAAGCGTGTAATCAAGTATAAAACCTTATAGTTCCGGTATCTTTGTGATAAACTTTGTTTATACGTAAATGAATGATTTTGTTAATCTCCAAATTAACTACCTAAATGAATTTACATAGGAGGAATACAAATGTCAAAAAATGAAAAAGTAATTGAACTTTTATCTCAAAACAATCTAGATGCATTGGTTGTATTATCAGATTACAACCGCCGCTATTTGTCAGGCTTTACTGGTACAAGCGGTGCATTAGTTATCACACCGAAAGAAAACATTCTGATTACGGACTTCCGTTATATTGATCAAGCCACACAACAAGCATCTGATTTTGAAATTGTAAATCGTTCTGCTGGGCTTGTAGAAGAAGTTAAAACTGTATTGGATAAACTTAATGTTAAAAAAGCAGGGTTTGAAGGCCATATTGTAAGTTACGATACTTTCCAACAACTTAATGATTCTAACGTCGAATATCAAAGTATCGGCAACGCTATTGAGGATATCAGAGCAGTCAAAGAACAATATGAAATCGACACAATCCAAAAAGCTGCACAAATCGTAGATGAAACTTATGAATATATTCTAACTATCGCAAAAGCAGGCATGACAGAACAAGAATTAAAAGCTGAACTAGAAAGCAAAATGCTTCGTTTAGGTGCCAGCGGTCCATCTTTCGATACGATTGTAGCTTCTGGTTATAGAGGTGCGCTCCCTCATGGTGTAGCAAGTGATAAAGTCATTGAAGAGGGCGACCTTATCACATTGGACTTCGGAGCATATTATAATGGATATGTCTCAGATATCACACGTACTTTTGCAATCGGCCAACCTGATCCGAAACTTGTAGAAGCTTACAATATCGTTTTGGAAGCACAACAAGCTGCAGTAGATCAAATCAAAGCAGGCATGACTGGAAAAGAAGCTGACGCTATTGCACGAGATATCATCGCAAGCTATGGATACGGCGACAACTTCGGTCATTCTACAGGCCATGGTATCGGCTTAGAAATCCATGAACAACCTATGTTAGCCAAACAATCCGACTATGTATTAACACCAAATAATTGCGTGACGGTAGAACCGGGTATCTATATAGAAGGACTAGGCGGCATCAGAATTGAAGATGACATTCTAATTACAGAAAATGGCAATGAAGTCTTTACTAAATGCACAAAAGACCTTATTATTTTATAATGAAAGCCTATATGAGGAGGAAACTGGATGATTTCGGTTAATGATTTTAAAACAGGTTTAACAATATCTGTAGATAATGGTATTTGGAAAGTTATTGATTTCCAACACGTAAAACCCGGAAAAGGTTCTGCGTTCGTTCGTTCTAAATTAAGAAATTTAAGAACTGGTGCGATTCAAGAGAAAACATTCCGTGCTGGTGAAAAAGTTGAACAAGCTATGATTGAAAACCACCGTATGCAATATTTATATGCGGATGGCGATTCACACGTATTCATGGACAACCAAACTTTCGAACAAACAGAACTATCTGGAGATTATTTAGAAGATGAATTAAAATACTTAAAAGCAAACATGGAAGTACAAATCCAAACTTATGAAGGCGAAACAATCGGTGTTGAACTTCCGAAAACAGTTGAGCTTGCAGTTACAGAAACTGAGCCAGGTATTAAAGGTGATACAGCAACTGGTGCCACTAAATCTGCTACTGTCGAAACAGGCTACACACTTAACGTACCTCTATTCGTAAACGAAGGAGATGTCCTAGTTATCAACACTAGCGACGGCAGCTACGTTTCAAGAGCTTAATAATTTATCACCCTTTTCTTATATCCTAACTCAACAACAGAAATTAAATGGTTTCTAAATGAAACATTGGTTTTATCACGTTGGGGAGGTTTAAGAAAAGGGCTTCTTTTATTTAATCGTCATTTTCATACCGATATACTTAGTTAAAGTTGCAGTGATATGCTTGAATTGATAATTTCACTCAAGTAAAATATACAAGAAGAGTAAAAACAATCTGAAGGAGCAGTACTATGAATTTTAAAGAAATCAAGGAATTAATCGAAATACTAGATAATTCAAATCTTACTGAAATTAATATAGAGGACAATAAGGGAAGTATCATTAATTTGAAGAAAGAAAAAGAAAGAGAAATTATTACACCTCAGATTTCGCAGCAAGCTTTCCCACAACAAACAGCTGCACCTGCACCTGTTCAAAATGAATCAGCTGCCAGCGAAACATCAGCTGCTGCTAATTCAGATGCGGATCAAGGCAAAACAATTAATGCACCTATGGTGGGAACTTTCTATAAATCGCCATCACCAGAAGAAGAAGCATATGTCAAAGTTGGGGACACAGTTTCAAATGATTCTACAGTATGTATATTAGAAGCGATGAAATTATTTAATGAAATTCAAGCTGAAGTATCTGGGGAAATTACTGAAATCTTAGTTGAAGACGGACAAATGGTAGAGTATGGCCAACCGTTGTTCAAGGTGAAATAATTATGAAAAAGGTATTAATCGCCAACCGCGGAGAAATCGCGGTTCGAATCATTAGAGCATGTAAGGATTTAGGATTGCACACAGTAGCAATTTATTCTGAAGGGGATAAAGACGCATTACATACTCAAATTGCTGATGAAGCATACTGTGTAGGTCCTACACAATCTAAGGATTCTTATTTAAACATTCCAAACATTTTATCTATCGCAACTTCAACAGGTTGTGATGCAGTGCATCCTGGATACGGCTTTTTAGCCGAAAACGGTGATTTTGCGGAATTATGCGAAGCTTGCCAACTTAAGTTTGTCGGACCAAGCTATGAGTCTATTCAAAAAATGGGAATTAAAGACGTCGCAAAAGATGAAATGATTAATGCGAATGTACCGGTCGTACCAGGCAGCGACGGACTTGTAGAATCAATTGAAGATGCTAAGAAAACAGCTGAGGAAATCGGATATCCAGTTATTATCAAAGCTACTGCCGGCGGCGGCGGTAAAGGGATTCGTGTCGCACGTGATGAGAAAGAATTAGAAAACGGATATAAAATGACACAACAAGAGGCTGAAACAGCATTCGGCAATGGCGGACTATATTTAGAGAAATTCATAGAAAATTTCCGTCACATCGAATTTCAAATTATCGGGGATCAGTATGGCAACGTTATACAACTAGGGGAACGCGACTGTACGATTCAAAGAAGAATGCAGAAACTTGTCGAAGAAGCACCTTCTCCGATTCTAACAGAAGAAAAACGTCATGAAATGGGGCAAGCATCAATCAGAGCGGCTAAAGCTGTAAATTATGAAAATGCCGGAACGATTGAATATATCTATGATTTAGATACAGATGAGTATTACTTCATGGAAATGAACACAAGAATCCAAGTTGAGCACCCAGTTACTGAAATGGTCACAGGTGTTGATTTAGTTAAACTTCAACTTCAAGTAGCAATGGGAGAACCCTTGCCGTTTAAGCAAGAAGATATAAATATCAATGGTCATGCTATGGAATTTCGTATTAATGCGGAAAACCCTTATAAAAACTTCATGCCATCACCTGGTAAAATCACACAATATTTAGCACCTGGCGGCTTTGGCGTTCGTATCGAATCTGCTTGCTATACAAACTATACAATTCCGCCTTACTATGATTCTATGGTTGCTAAACTGATTGTGCATGAACCTACACGTGAACAAACAATCATGGCCGGCTTACGAGCATTAAGCGAGTTTTTAGTACTTGGTATTGATACAACTATTCCTTTCCATATCCGTCTATTGGAAAATGATATTTTCAACAGCGGACAATACAGCACCAAGTTCTTAGAACAAAATAACATTATGAATGAAGACTAACTTTGATTAGGAGGCTATTATATGGTTAAGGTATCAGAAAATACACATTCACAGCTAGGAAGAATTGAAATTTCACCTGAAGTCTTAATTTCAATTGCAAGCATTGCAACATCTGAAATTGAAGGGCTTGCTGGACACTTTGCCGAATTAAAAAATGCATCTCCAGAAAAACTGAACCGAAAAAATCTGACTAAGGGTATCAAATTAGATACAAAAGAAGATGGAATTTATATAGATGTATTCTGTGAGTTTAAATATGGTATAAACATTTCTAAAACTGCATTGAAAATTCAAGAGACAATTTTCAATTCACTCAGCAACATGACAACTATAGTTCCTAAACAAGTCAACGTTCATATTACACATATCGAGGTTGAAAAGTAATAAGAAATAAGATAAAAAAGGAGCAACTCTAAATGAGTCGTAAAGAATCAAGAAGCCAAGCATTTCAAGCACTTTTCCAACTTGAAATGAAAAATACAGATTTATCTATAGACGAAGCCATTAACTTTATTAAAGATGATTATCCAGACTTGGAATTTGATTTTATTCATTGGCTGGTTTCAGGCGTTAAAGACCATGAAAGCGTACTAGATGAACAAATTCAAGAAAACCTTAAAGACTGGAAAGTATCTCGATTATTAAAAACCGATCGCATTATTCTAAGAATAGCAGCTTTTGAACTTAAGCATAGCGATACACCGCCAAAAGTGGTCATCAATGAAGCAGTCGAGCTTGCGAAACAATTCAGCGACGATGATCACTATCGCTTTATTAACGGCGTGTTGAGTAATTTAAATCAATAGGATAGAGTGATAAGAATGTCCGATTATTTAAGTGTTACAGCCTTAACCAAATATATTAAATATAAATTTGATCAAGATCCGCATTTGCAATCTGTGTTGTTAAAAGGCGAATTGTCGAACTTTAAAAAGCACAGCAGCGGACACTTATATTTTAATCTTAAAGATAATAACAGTGTCGTCAATGCGATGATGTTCAAAGCACAAGCAAGCAAATTAGACTTTTCTCCAAAAGAGGGAGATGAAGTCTTGATTGAGGCACGTGTTTCTGTTTATGAACGTCGAGGCAATTATCAAATCTATGTAAATAAAATGCATTTAGATGGTGTAGGTAATTTGTATCAGCGTTTAGAAGCATTGAAAAAGGATCTGACAAAACAAGGCTTATTCAATATGGAACATAAAAAACCGATTCCTAAGTTTCCTAAGAAAATAGCTGTCTTAACTGCCAGTACCGGTGCAGCTATCAGAGATATCCATTCTACAATTAACAGTCGTTTCCCGCTTGTTGAACAAATTCAAATCAGCACATTAGTACAAGGGGAACAGGCTAAAAAGGATATCGTTGAAAAATTAGAATATGCGGATACATTAGGGGCTGATGTAATTATTTTAGGCCGCGGCGGCGGTTCAATTGAAGATTTATGGAACTTTAACGAAGAAGAAGTTGTCAGAGCCATCTTCAATACTAAAACACCTGTTATATCAGCTGTAGGCCATGAAACAGACTTTACACTCAGCGATTTTGTGGCAGATGTGAGAGCTGCTACACCGACACAAGCTGCAGTTATAGCTACACCAGACCAAGTGGAGTTAAGCCAATATATCAAACAGATGGAGTTGAATCTGTCACGCCATATTGTGCAATTAATCAACAATAAGAAAAAGCACTTAGAACATGTAGCTTCATACTATAAGTTTAAACAACCTTCTTTATTGTATGATCAACAGATACAAAGACGTGATGATTTAGAACGTCAACTTAATATCAGTATGAACAATCAGCTGACAAGTCTGCGTCAACGCTTAGATTTGCTGAATAACCGTATTAACATCAGAGATTTACAGCAATTGGCGCAACAATCAAAAACATATAAAACACAATTAGACGATGCGATGAATAAAGCAATTCAAAATATTCTTCATAATGCTAAATCTAATTTAGCGCAGCGCTTAGAAAGTTTAAACAATCTGAGCCCGACAAATACTATGCTGCGCGGATATACGATTGTTAATAAAGATGATCAAGTGATTACAAGTACACAAGCATTAAAAACTAATGATAATATCAGCTTAACGATGAAAGACGGCGAAGTTGATGCGATAGTTAAGAAAGTTAGGTGTAATAAAGATGAGCAATAATCAGAGTTTCGAAAATATGATGGAAGAGTTAGAAGGCATTGTTAGAAAATTGGATAATGAAGCTGTCTCTTTAGAAGATGCTTTAAATCTTTATCAAAGAGGCATGAAACTTTCAGCAGCTTGCGACGAAACGTTAAAAAATGCTGAGAAAAAAGTGAATGAACTCATGAAGAATGATGAGGGAGAAGAAACTGAAGTTTCAGCTGAAAGTGATGATGAATAATATGATAGAAATGATTAATAATCAATTATTAAAAATGATACCTGATTCTCCGCTCGGAACAAACTTAGAAGAAAGTATGCGTTATTCTTTAGAAGCAGGCGGTAAACGTATTCGTCCTGTCCTTTTATTAGAAACTTTGAAAATGTTGAATGCTGACCATTCTTATGATAAAGGTGTACAAACAGCATTAGCATTAGAAATGGTTCATACTTATTCACTCATTCATGATGATCTGCCTTCAATGGACAATGACGACTATCGCCGTGGAAAATTAACGAATCATAAAGTATATGGTGATTGGAAAGCATTATTAGCAGGTGATGCTTTACTTACGAAAGCATTCAATTTAATTAGTAAAGACACATCTATTGATGCTGAAACTCGAATAACATTAGTCGCACAACTATCTGATGCAAGCGGCCACCTAGGCATGGTCGGCGGACAAACATTAGATATGGAAAGCGAAAATAAAAAGATTGATTTAGAGACTTTACAGCATATCCATCGTGAAAAAACAGGTGCTTTATTATCTTTTGCGATTAATGCTGCAGCGACGATTGCTAAAACAGACGCTGATGTCTCTCAAATATTAGATACTTACAGCGGTCATCTTGGTTTGATTTTCCAAATCAAAGATGATTTATTAGATGTTTACGGTGATGCTGAAAAGCTCGGCAAACCAGTAGGCAGTGATGAAAAAAATCATAAAAGTACTTATGTTACATTATTAGGTCTAAAAAACACTGAACAACGCTTGCAGTATCATGTAGATGAAGCTGAAAAATGCCTAAAACAGCTTGCTGCAAAGCAATATGATACAACTGAATTAGAAAAATTAACACAGTTATTTTATAAAAGAGATCACTAAACAAAATAAGCTGAGCCTTAAATTTTCCCATTTAAGCTTAGCTTATTTCTATTTACAATATTTTATAATTATGCATGCTATTCATTTTTATTGCATAGTAATTTAAAGAAAATCAAAGCAATTTCTTTAAACATGTGATACTATGATTGTATAAATATTCGTAATTTGAGGTGTGAAAGTAGTGGCTAAAAAATCAGTAAGACATATAAAAATCAGAGAAATCATATCTACTGAACAGGTTGAAACTCAAGATGAATTAGTAAAACGTTTGAACCAATTCGATTTAAATGTAACACAAGCAACAGTATCAAGAGATATTAAAGAGTTGCAATTAATCAAAGTACCTGCTCCGACAGGACAATATATTTACAGTTTGCCAAACGACAGAAAATATCATCCGCTTGAAAAATTAGGACGTTATTTGATGGATTCTTTCGTCAATATAGAAGGAACAGGCAACTTATTAGTACTTAAAACTTTACCCGGCAACGCACAATCTATCGGTGCTATTTTAGACCAAATCGACTGGGACGAAGTACTCGGTACAATTTGCGGTGATGATACATGCTTACTCATTTGTCATGATGAAGCATCAGCAAATGAAATTAAGACACGTATTTTTAATCTGTTATAAGGAAGCGATGAGCCATGTTACAAACATTAACAATTAAACAGTTTGCTATCATTGATGAATTAGAAATTAATTTTGGCGATGGGCTAACCGTTTTAAGCGGGGAGACTGGTGCAGGTAAATCTATCATCATAGATGCAATCGGACAATTAATAGGTATGCGTGCATCTTCAGACTTTGTTCGTCATGGCGAAAAGAAAGCAACGATTGAAGGAATTTTCGATATTGATAACAATCCAGCAGTCATTGAGACGCTTAAGACATTAGAAATTGATGCGGATGAAGATTTCCTGATCGTTAAGAGAGAAATATTCAGTTCAGGCAAGAGTCTATGCAAAGTGAATAACCAAACTGTTACTTTGCATGATTTGCGTCTGATTATGCAAGAATTGCTAGATATTCACGGACAACATGAAACACAATCTTTGTTAAAACAAAAATATCATCTGCAATTAGTGGATTCATATGCAGATGGCAAATACGAGTCGGTGCTTAATCAATACCAGACGACGTATCAAAATTATAAAGCTAAGACACATGAATTAGATGAATTAGAATCTGCTGACCAAGCATTGCTTCAAAGATTAGACTTGATGAAATTCCAAGCTGAAGAGTTAGCTGAAGCCAACCTTCAAGAAGGAGAAATCGAACAGTTAGAAGCAGATATAAAACGTATTCAGAATTCAGAAAATTTAAGCTTAGCGCTTAATGCAGCGCACGTAACTTTAACAGATGAACAAGCCATTCCAGACCGTTTATATGAATTAAGCCAACAGCTTCAAAGTATTGATGAAATTATTCCTAAAAAGTTCACAGCATTAAAAGAACAAGTCGATCAATTTTATTATACTTTGGAAGATGCCAAACACGAATTGTATGATGAACTATCCAATACGGAATTTGATGAACAATATTTAAATGAACTCGAATCACGTATGAACCTGCTTAACAATTTAAAACGTAAATATGGTAAAGATATCAGCCAATTGATGCAGTATCAAGAAAAACTGAACGATGAGATTAATAAAATCGAGAACTATGAACAAAGCACTGCAAATCTAAAAGATGAAATTTCTCAATTGCATACGCAACTGCTTGAAGAGGGTAAAGCACTTTCTAAAGAAAGACGCTTGGTCGCAAGAGAATTAAGAGACCACATAGTTGATGAGATTCAAAATCTCCAAATGAAAGATGCAAATTTAGAAATTTCATTCAAACCGTTAGAAGAACCTAGTGCAGAGGGTATTGAAAAAATAGAAATTCTTATCAGCCCGAATAAAGGCGAACCGCTTAAAAGTTTAGCTAAAATCGCTTCAGGCGGCGAATTATCTCGTATCATGCTGGCGTTAAAAAGCATCTTTGTGAAATCCAGAGGACAAACAGCAATTTTATTTGATGAGGTAGACTCAGGCGTTTCTGGTATTGCGGCACAAAAAATGGCTGAAAAAATGCGAGACATTTCTAAGTATATTCAGGTTATTTGTATTTCTCACTTGCCGCAAGTTGCGTCTATGAGCGATCATCACTTATTAATCAGCAAAGCATCACAAGAAGACAGAACAACAACAAGTGTTGAAGAATTGACAGGTGAAAATCGCATTGATGAAGTAGCCAGAATGATTTCAGGTGCCAATGTTACACAATTAACCAGAGAAAATGCGAAAGAAATGATAGAACAAAATCATGGTGCGCAGTGAACATAAAATGGGAGGAATCAAGCTATGCAATTTGAAGCATTAATTTCAAACGCTAATGCATTAGAAGGTAATATCGGTGTCTTGTTCGCAAATGATGAAAAGACGATTGCATCAATTATTGAGATTTTAGAACAAACTAATTGTCACGTCACACTATATGGTGTAAAAGATCCGACAGAATTAATTCGCTCTTTTAATATTGATGGTGCGTTTTTAAACCGTATTCATTTAAGAACGTTTCAAGAGCGGGAAGATGTATTTCAAAAGTGTGCAGATGATTTAAATCAGCAAGTAACTCATGTTTTGATGAAAGGCGACATCACTTCATCTGAGATTTTATCTTTTGTGCTGAAGAATAAGTCATTCATGGACAAGCAGCATTTCTTAAATCATGTGGCATGTTTTGATATTCCTTCTTATCACAAAATGCTGATACTGAGCGACGTAGCTTTAAATGTTCACCCAAGTATCGATGAGCGTATTCAAATGATTGAAAACATAGAGATTTTCGCTAAAAAAATCGGTTATGCTTCACTTAATGTCGGTTTGTTATCATCAGTAGAACATCCAACTTCTAAAATCCCATCTTCTATTGATGCTGCTGAAATTGCAGCACATTTTAAAGAAGATGATTATCTAAAAGTAGATGGCCCGTTCGCATTTGATAATGCCATTGATAAAGAGAGTGCTATCGAGAAAAATATCGATTCTGATATTGCTGGAGATATTGATGCACTGATTGTACCGCACATTGATGTAGGCAATGCTTTATATAAAGCGTTTACTTATTTTGCAAATGCACAAACAGCGAATTTAATTTTAGGGTCTAAATTTCCGATTGTACTGACTTCAAGAGCAGATTCAGTACAAAATAAAGTGAATTCAGCTATTTTAGCATTGCACACACTTAAATAAATAAAGCGTTTTAGTTCTTCTTCAAATTGGGAGGAGAACTTTTTTTCATGAAAATTAACTCAAAGTTAGTAACAAGTTAGTACTTTCCTATTAAGATTACTTTAAAAATATTACTTGAATAAGGTAAAATATAAAGGGTAGTTTTTAGAAAACAACAAGTATTCAACATCGAAGATTCAAATCAAAGCAGGTGGAACTTATGACCAATATTCTTGTTATCAACTTAGGGAGCACATCATCTAAAATTGCTTTCTTTACAAATAAACATTGTGATGCTATAGAAACTATACAACACGATATCACAATTACACAAAAGCCGTTGTTAGAGCAAGAGCCTTATAGAATTGAAGCTATTAAAGCATTTATCGAAGCTTCAACGCCAGGCTTAAACAGTATCGATGCCATTGCTTGCCGAGGCGGTTTGCTGAAACCGATTGCCGGAGGAACTTATGCTGTAAACAAAGCAATGTATGATGATTTAAGACACTTTAAATATGGTGTCCATGCCTCTAATTTAAGCGGTATTATCGGTTATAATTTAGGTCATACTTTAGATGTGCCTGTTTATATTGTTGATCCGGTTGTCGTTGATGAACTCGTCGATATTGCTAGAATGACGGGGATTAAAGGCATTCATCGCAGAAGTGTATTTCATGCGTTGAATCAAAAAGCTGTTGCGCGCAAATTTGCGCAATCTCAAAATAAAAAGTATGATGAAGTCAATGTTATTGTTGCACATATGGGAGGCGGCATAACGATTGGTGCACACTTGCAAGGGAAAGTTGCAGATGTCAATGAAGGCTTGTACGGTGAAGGACCCTTGAGTCCAGAAAGGGCTGGCAGTATACCAAATGATCTGCTCTATCAATTTGGTCATACACATCATTTTTCGCCTGAGGAATTAAATCACTTTATCAGCAAACAAGCTGGAATTATGAGTTTATATGAAACAAATAACATCCAAGCCCTTGTTAAACGTTATGAGCAGGATTCAGAAGTGCGTTTAATATTAGATACAATGATATACCAAATTGCTAAAGCAATCGGTGAAAGAGCTGTCATTTTCAAAGGTCGAACAGATCAAATCATTTTGACAGGCGGTATTGCATACAGCAGTTTGATTACCAATAAAATTGCTGAATATACCAATTGGATTGCACCTGTCACAGTTTATCCAGGTGAATTGGAAATGGAGTCGCTTGCAAATAGGGTATATGAAACTGTAAATCTACAAGAATCAGTAAAACAATATAGTTAGGAGTTCAATTATGGCAGAAGAACAATATGATTTAGTCATTCTTGGCGGTGGAACTGCGGGTTATGTAGCAGGAATTCGTGCTTCACAGCTTGGAAAGAAAGTCGC
This sequence comes from Staphylococcus sp. EZ-P03, assembly GCF_003344575.1. NCBI lineage: Bacteria > Bacillati > Bacillota > Bacilli > Caryophanales > Staphylococcaceae > Staphylococcus > Staphylococcus sp. EZ-P03. Next base: position 42,704 of record NZ_QPMO01000009.1, read on the forward strand.
AATTGTTGAAAATCAATTACTGGGAGGCACATGTCTGCATAAAGGATGTATTCCGACAAAAGCATTGCTTAAGTCAGCTGAAGTATTACATACTGTTAAAAATGCGGCCTTGTATGGTGTTGATACAGCTCAATTCCAATTGAATTACGAAAAAGTATATGAACGAAAAGATGAAATTGTTGCGCAAATGCATACAGGCGTCAAACATCTGATGCAGCATAATCATATAGATATTTATAACGGAACAGGAAGAATATTAGGTTCATCAATATTCTCACCGCAACCTGGTACTATTTCTGTAGAATATGCAGATGGCAATTCAGAATTAATTCCAAATGATTATGTATTAATTGCAACAGGATCGAGACCTGCAGAGTTACCATTTTTACCATTCGACCATAATGTTGTGTTATCAAGCAATGATATCTTGAAAATGACAGAACTGCCTGAGTCGGTTGCAATTATCGGAGGCGGTGTCATCGGTATGGAGTTTGCTTCATTACTGAATGACTTCGGTACGAAAGTAACAGTTATTGAAGCAGGCGAGCGTATTTTACCGAATGAAAACAAAACTGTTACTATGACACTGAAAAAGCATCTTGAAAATAGAGGTGTAAGTATATATGAAAATGTTCAGCTGTCAGAAGAGAATATCACTATCAATGAAGACTCAGCAAGCATAGAATTGGAAAATGAGTCTTTAACTGTTGATAAAATATTGCTTGCTGTCGGCCGTAAACCGAACACTGATGATATCGGTTTGAATAATACGAAAATCAAGTTGGATGAAAAAGGCTTCATTGAAGTGAATGAACAGCAGCAAACACAAGAACAACACATCTATGCGGCAGGCGATTGTATTGGCAAATTACAACTTGCACACGCAGGTTCTAAAGAAGGTACTACTGCTGTTGAAGCGATGTTTGATGATACAGTTATCCCTGTTGATTATAATGCGATTCCAAAATGTATTTATACTTATCCAGAGATTGCTTCAATCGGGATGAATATCGATCAGGCAAAAGCAGCTGATTATAAAAAAGCACGCAGTTTTAAAGTACCGTTTAAAGCTATCGGCAAAGCTGTGATTGAAGATGCTGAACAACAAGACGGATTCTGCGAACTTGTCGTAGATCAAGAAACAGATACTGTTTTAGGCCTAAGTATGATTGGACCGCATGTTACAGAATTAATTAATGAAGCAGCACTGCTCCAATTTATGAATGGTTCTACTTTAGAATTAGGTCTCACAACACATGCACATCCTTCATTATCTGAAGTATTGATGGAAGCAGGACTAAAAGCAGCACAACGCTCTGTCCACGCTTAATTAAAGGAGGAAGAAAGATGATTGATTATAAATCTGCCGGTCTTACCGAAGATGATTTAAAAGAGATGTATAAATGGATGGATTTGGGTCGCAAAATAGACGAAAGAATGTGGCTATTAAACCGCGCAGGAAAAATCCCTTTCGTTATCAGCTGTCAAGGACAAGAAGCAGCACAAATCGGTATGGCATTCGCTATGGAAAAAGGGGATGTTTCAGCCCCTTATTACAGAGATTTAGCGTTAATTACTTATTTAGGTATTACACCGGCTGAAACAATGATGTCTGCTTTCGGAAAACAAGGCGATATTAATTCAGGCGGTAAACAAATGCCTTCTCACTACAGTAAAAGAGAAGTCGATATTCTATCACAAAGTTCACCTGTCGGCACACAAGTCTTACAAGGTGTCGGTGCTGCATTAGCGCTTAAAATGGATAAAAAACCTAATATTGCAATGGCAACATTAGGCGAAGGTACTTCCAACCAAGGTGATTTTCATGAAGGACTGAACTTTGCCGGTGTTCAAAAATTACCATTTATTTGTGTCATTGAAAATAATGAATATGCGATTTCAGTGCCTACTCATTTACAGTATGCGGCTGAGAAGTTATCTGATCGTGCATTAGGCTATGGCATTCATGGCGAACGTGTTGACGGAAATGATCCGATTGCAATGTATAAAGCCATGCACGAAGCACGAGAAAGAGCACTTAACGGTGAAGGTTCAACGTTGCTTGAAGCGATGTGTACACGTATGACAGCACATTCTTCTGATGACGATGACCAATACAGAAGTCCAGAAATCAGAGAAGGTTTGAAATCATTGGATTGCAATATCAAATTCAAAGCCCACTTGCTTGATTTAGGCATTGCAAATGACGAATGGTTTGCTGAAGTAGAAAAAGAAAATAAAGCGATCGTAAACAAAGCGACTAAAGAAGCTGAAGCTTCACCATATCCAGACCCAAGTGAAACATATACGCATGTTTACGAAGAAGGAGGGCTTGAATAATGGCAAAAATTACTTATTTATCAGCAATCCAACAAGCTATATATCAAGCTATGGAAAAAGATCCGAATGTATTTGTTTTAGGCGAAGACGTAGGTAAAAAAGGCGGCGTTTTCGGCGTTACGTTAGGCTTGCAGGAAAAATTCGGCATTGAACGTGTGATTGATACACCTTTAGCTGAATCCAATATTGTCGGTACAGCGATTGGCGCCTCTATGTTAGGCAAACGTCCGATTGCTGAAATTCAATTTGCAGAATATATATTACCAGCTACTAACCAAATAATGAGTGAAGCAGCCAAAATGCGCTACCGTTCTAATAATGATTGGCAAGCGCCAGTTACAATCCGTGCTCCTTTTGGCGGCGGTATTCATGGTGCCTTATACCATTCGCAAAGTATCGAAAGTGTTTTTGCATCGACACCCGGTTTGACGATTGTTATTCCTTCTACACCTTATGATGCGAAAGGTTTGCTTTTAGCATCAGTAGAATCTAATGACCCTGTCTTGTATTTCGAACACAAAAAAGCATACCGCTTATTAAAAGAAGAAGTACCAGAAGAATATTATACAGTGCCGATCGGCAAAGCTGATGTTAAACGTGAAGGCAGCGATATTACGGTCTTTACTTACGGCTTATGTGTAAATTACAGTCTGCAAGCAGCAGATGTTTTAGCTGAAGAGGGCATTGATGTTGAAGTAGTAGATTTACGTACTGTTTATCCATTAGATAAATCAACTATTATTGAACGTGCAAAACGTACTGGCAAGATTTTACTAGTAACTGAAGATAATTTAGAAGGCAGCATTATGTCAGAAGTGTCAGCGATTATCGCAGAAAACTGCTTATTTGATTTAGATGCTCCGATTATGCGTCTCGCTGGTCCTGATGTTCCAGCAATGCCGTTTTCACCGCCATTAGAAGATGAATTCATGATGAATCCGGATAAAATCAAAGAAAAAATGCTTGAATTAGCACGTTTTTAATTATAGGAGGCCTATGACATGGAAATCAAAATACCGAAACTCGGAGAGAGTGTACATGAAGGTACCATTGAACAATGGTTAGTCGAAGTCGGCGACAAAATAGAAGAATATGAACCTATTTGCGAAGTCATTACAGATAAAGTAACGGCAGAAGTACCATCTACAGAAGCTGGTACAATTACTAAAATCTTAGTTGAAGCTGGTGAAACTATCAGTGTTGGGACACCTATTTGCGAAATTGAAGCTGAAGGTGAAGCGAATGCTTCTGATGAATTAAATAATGACACATCATCAGAAACACCTGCTAAAGAAGAAGCACCTGCAAAGGCAGAACAACCACAACAAGCGACAGCTCCAAAAAATGAGAATCAGCCATTAAATAACGGCAGATATTCTCCTGTAGTCTTCAAATTGGCATCAGAGCATCAAATAGATTTAACACAAGTGAAAGGGACTGGCTTTGAAGGTCGTGTGACTAAAAAAGATATTGAACATGTTATTAGTAACCCTGACTTGATGTTAGAGCAATCGAATGTTCAAAACAGTACTGCAGCATTAGAAACTGCAGCAACACCTGAAAATGCGCCTTCAAACACTGTTTCTGATGATCTTGCTGGAGAATCTATTCCAGTCAACGGTGTACGAAAAGCCATTGCAAAACATATGGTTGAAAGTGTGACTGAAATTCCGCATGCTTGGATGATGGTTGAAGCTGATGCTACAAACTTGGTGAAAACAAGAAATCATCATAAAGCACAATTTAAAGCAAAAGAAGGTTACAACTTAACATTCTTTGCATTCTTTGTGAAAGCAGTGGCTGAAGCTTTAAAAGAATTCCCAATGCTTAACAGCAGCTGGCAAGGTTCTGAAATCAAAGTGCATAAAGCCATTAATATTTCTATTGCGGTTGCAGTAGAAGATAAATTATTCACACCTGTGATTCATAATGCTGATGAAAAATCTATCAAAGGCATTGCACGTGAAATTAATGAATTAGCAACTAAAGCACGTAATAATAAATTGACACAAGCTGATATGCAAGGCGGAACATTTACCGTAAATAATACAGGTACGTTTGGCTCTGTGTCTTCAATGGGTATTATCAATCACCCGCAAGCAGCTATTCTGCAAGTAGAATCAATTGTTAAAAAACCTGTGGTTATTGATGATATGATTGCAATCCGCAATATGGTCAACTTATGTATTTCTATTGATCATCGTATTTTAGATGGTCTCCAAGCCGGTCGATTTATGAATACAATTAAAAATAGAGTAGAACAATTTACAATTGAACATACTTCTATCTATTAATAACGTTTCAGATGAACGAACAGGCATGTTGAACTCTATTAAATTAATTAGTAGAATAAAATAGAACGTTATCATGAACTGAAAGGTGATTTCATTATGGATTTAAATTTTGATTTATATATGAACGATGTAGTTGAACAAGCACGTAAAGAAATAGAAAATGCTGGTTACGAGCAGCTTACAACGCCAGAAGATGTAGATTCAGTACTTAAACAAGATGGTACTTCACTTGTAATGATTAACTCAGTATGCGGTTGTGCAGGCGGTATTGCACGTCCAGCTGCAGAACATGCATTGCATTTCGACAAATTGCCTGATCGTCTAGTTTCTGTATTTGCTGGTCAAGATAAAGAAGCAACACAACGCGCGAGAGAATACTTTGAAGGATATGCACCTTCAAGTCCATCATTCGCACTTATTAAAGATGGTAAAATTACTGAGATGGTAGAACGTCATCAAATCGAAGGACATGACATCATGGATGTAATTACGCAACTTCAAAACCTATTCGAAAAATATTGCGACGAGCGATAAGAGGGTAGGCAGATGATGCGTTTTAATCCATATAAAATAGGATTTAGAACGATAAAAACTGCTGTGGGAATGGCACTTGGAATTATTATTGCCAAATTAATTGGTTTAGATAATTTTTCTTCAAGTGCCATTTTAGTTGTTTTATGTATAAAACATACGAAAGTCCATTCCCTTCAAGCAATTGTTTCCCGTTTTGTATCCTGTATTCTCATACTAATCATCGGTTCTTTTGCCTTTAGTTTGTTAGGACAAAGTGCAATTGTTTTAGGTTTGATTGTATTGTTTTTCATACCGCTGACTGTAATGCTGAAAGTTCAAGAAGGTATTATTACAAGTTGCGTTATCTTGCTGCATGTCTTCAATGCCAAGGTCATCGACTTGCATTTATTCATTAATGAAATACTGCTGCTTATCGTCGGCTTAGGTATCGCATTTATTATGAACTTGATAATGCCGAGTCTTGAGAAACAATTAAAGAAATATAAGCATACAATTGAAAAGCAATTCACTGAAACTTTCTATTCATTCAGCAAAGTTTGCTATGACACTGACTTTAACTTAAATGTGCCGTTAAATGAAATAGAGAAAGAGATACAAAAGGCGAAATCGTATGCGTTCAGAGATGTTAAAAATCATTATGTCAGAAATGAAAACTCATATTATCATTATTTTGATATGCGTGAGGAACAACTTGAAATTATCGAACGTATCGAACAACTTCTTAAAAATATCAAATTTGAAGATAAGATGGTGCGCCGTTTAGGCAACCTATTTGCGGAAATAGCTAAAAATGTGAACAGCAACGATTATACTGCAATGCGTTTATACTCGCTGTATGAGCTTCACTTAGACTTATATGACCAAGCGTTGCCGCAATCAAAAGAGGCATTAATCAATAGAGCCAATGAAATACAAATTGTGAATGAACTAGAACGCTATTTGCAAATCAAATCTCACTTTGGTTCATTGAAATTATATGATGAAATATAAAAACAGAGTATGACCTTATATTCGCTCATGAATATAAGGTCATACTCTGTTTTTAATGCTACTGCATTAATGGTGCTAAACTTGATAAAATCAACGCTACAATAACAGCAATTAACATGACAATAATAACTACTTTTGAAACTTTTCCTTTAAACACGTTATTCTCCTCCAACATAAGCTTTCTAAGTATTAATAAATATAGTACATTATTCTAAATCAAAATGGCAGCCTTTTCAATGTACAGTTTATAAATTATTATATCATGAATTTAACCTATGTTTTGAAACATATAAGTTTTCTGAATATGATTGTTGATATACACTATAGATATATGCGAAAGGGGTTATGACATGATTAATGAACAACGCTTACTTAATACTTTTTTAGAATTAGTCCAAATCGATTCAGAGACTGGACACGAAGAGATAATTCAACCGATTCTAAAGAAAAAATTTGAAGACTTAGGTCTTAAAGTAGAAGAAGACCATGCAGGTGATCAACCTGATTTAGGCGCAAATAATTTAATTTGTACCTTAGATGCGACAGAAAACCAATCAAACACCCAAAAAATCTACTTTACCAGCCACATGGATACAGTAGTGCCGGGTATTAATGTAAAACCGATTGTTAAAGATGACGGATACATTTATTCAGATGGTACGACTGTATTAGGCGCGGATGACAAAGCAGGTCTTGCTGCTATATTCGAGCTTATCCATGTTATCCAAGAAAATAATATTCCGCATGGGCAAATTCAATTTGTCATCACAGTAGGAGAAGAATCAGGATTATTAGGTGCTAAAGCTTTAGATCCAAAACTTCTGGATGCTGAATTCGGATATGCAGTCGATGCAAGTGCGCCAATCGGTACGACTGTATTAGGTGCACCGACTCAAATGAAAATCAGTGCGGTCATCCATGGTAAAAAAGCGCATGCCAGCACGCCGAACAAAGGGGTTAGTGCGATTAATATCGCTGCTAAAGCTGTCAGCAAAATGAAATTAGGCCAAGTAGATGAGGAAACTACTGCTAATATCGGCAGTTTTACTGGCGGTTCAGCAACAAATATCGTTGCGGATGAAGTGACTTTACACGCTGAAGCAAGATCACATTCCAATGAAAAAATCGAAGCACAAATCGAGCATATGAAAAATGTGTTTACAGAAACCGCAAAAGCTTACGGATGTTCAGCAGATATTTAAACTACAAAAAGCTACCAAGGCTTTAAAGTTGCTGAAGATGCAAAAGTAACACGCTATGCCATAGAAAGCGCTGAAAGTCTAGGCTTAAGCGGTAATACAGTCATTGCCGGCGGCGGTTCTGACGGGAATATCATCAATGCCTTAGGTATTCCTACGGTCATTATCGGTATCGGTTATGAAAATATCCATACAACTGAAGAACGTATGGAAATCAAATCATTGAATTTATTAGCACAACAGCTTGTAAAAATCGTTGAACTAGTCAGCGCATAGTTACAAGCTTGATTATGTGAGCAGAAATGCTAATTGTGATACAATAAGATAGAAAATTTTAACAAAGAGAGGTAAGTAATATGACGCAACAAATTGGTGTAGTCGGTTTAGCCGTAATGGGTAAAAACTTAGCTTGGAATATTGAATCTCGTGGCTATACAGTATCTGTATATAACCGTTCAAAAGAAAAAACAGATACAATGGTCGAAGAATCTAAAGGTAAGAACATTCACCCCACTTATTCTTTAGAAGAGTTCGTAAATTCATTAGAACGTCCTCGCAAAATTTTATTAATGGTAAAAGCAGGTCCAGCAACAGATGCGACAATCGAAGGATTATTACCATTATTAGATGACGGCGATATTTTAATTGATGGCGGTAATACAAACTACGAAGATACTATCCGCCGAAACAAAGCATTAGCAGAAAGCGGCATCAACTTTATCGGTACAGGTGTATCAGGCGGTGAAGTAGGCGCATTAACAGGTCCTTCAATTATGCCTGGCGGCCAAAAAGAAGCATATGATAAAGTCGCTGATATTTTAGAAGCAATCGCTGCTAAAGCAGACGATGGTGCACCATGTGTAACTTACATCGGTCCAGACGGTGCTGGCCACTATGTAAAAATGGTACACAATGGTATTGAATATGCAGACATGCAATTAATCGCAGAAAGCTATGCATTAATGAAAGATGCATTACACATGTCTCATACAGAAATCGCTCAAACATTTAAAGACTGGAACGCTGGAGAGCTTGAAAGCTATCTAATTGAAATCACAGGTGAAATCTTCAACAAATTAGACGAAGACGGTTCACCATTGGTAGAAAAAGTGATGGATAAAGCAGGTCAAAAAGGTACAGGTAAATGGACATCTATTAACGCACTTGAATTAGGTGTACCTTTAACAATTATTACTGAATCTGTATTCGGTCGTTTCATTTCATCAATGAAAGAAGAACGTGTAGCGGCTTCTAAAGAATTAACTGGACCTTCTCCAAAATTCGAAGGCGATAAAGAAGAATTCTTAGAAAAAATCCGTAAAGCTTTATACATGAGTAAAATTTGTTCTTATGCACAAGGCTTTGCACAAATGCGTAAAGCAAGCGAAGAACGCAACTGGAATTTACAGCTTGGCGATTTAGCTATGATCTGGAGAGCAGGTTGTATCATCCGTGCACAATTCTTACAAAAAATCAAAGAAGCTTACGACAATAATCCAGAGTTGCAAAACTTATTATTAGATCCTTACTTTAAAGATATCGTTACAAATTATCAATCAGCACTTCGCGATGTCGTTGCTGAAAGTGTTGCAAACGGTGTACCTACACCAGGATTCGCTGCAAGTATCAACTACTTCGACAGCTATCGTTCAGAGAACTTACCAGCTAACTTGATTCAAGCACAACGTGACTACTTCGGTGCCCACACTTATCAACGTAAAGACCAAGAGGGTACTTTCCATACACATTGGGCAGAAGAAAAATAATTCAATATTTTAATTAGCACATCGTGCATGTAAAAAGCCGCCAGTGATTGGCGGCTTTTCTTGTGTTTAATTTCGAATTATTAACGTTTCACATAATAGTTTAAATCTGATAAATAATTATTGATCATCAGGGTCAATCGGCAGCCATAACTGCATTTTAGTAAATGGATCATCAAATGAGATATCAAACGGATAAATTTCTACATATAAGCTATCAGTCTCATAAGGCATTGTCAGCTGTAATCTAGTTTCAATATAATGCCATGCTTCATTCACCGCAAAATCGATTTCACCTTGCAAATTAAATTTTGCATACTGTCTTGAAGGCAAAAATCTGCTTTCCATATGCGCAGGATAACGTTCGCTTGGGACGCCCGCAAATATTTCAGCACCATTGTCTAAAGGACATTTCACGATAAACAACTCGTGAGGGCTTACATCATTATAGCGTTGCAACTCTTTAATTCTGCCGTCATGCAATAAATCTTCTAAATAGTCTGCTACAAGGAAAGGATTGCTCAATTCCTCTGTATTGATAAATCTTGCATAACCTACTAATGCATAGTCCTCTGATGTTTCTAAACGATAAGTATACGGCGGACGATCCGTTGTAGAAATTCTTAAATACAAACGTTCCTGCATTTTTAATTCATCTTGTTTTAATTTAGCTTGAATAGGAGAGATTCCATGATAATCACTGAATGCATTCGCAAAATCATTGGTGTCTTGATAATGATATTTCTTTGCTATATCAACTAAACGATAGGCACCCACAATGACATCTTCTGCCGCCTTCGTTAATTTTCTCGCTTCTGCATACTCACTAGGAGATAAGCCGACAATCATCTTAAAGGACTGATCTAGATGCATTGGAGAAAGACCAACGTAATCACTTAAATCTTGCAAATGAAAAGGCTCAAGAATCCTATCCTCGATATAAACAATCGCCTGTTGTATTTGCTTGATAACGTCCAAAGTGCTCACTCCTAAAATAACTATTGTTTAATATTATACCGTATTTTTTTATCAGATTCCTATAAAAAAGGGCTAAAAAAGACAAGACAGCGTCATACAGCGACACTATCTTGTCATTAAACACTTTAAATTACATATTATTAGTAAATATCGTCCCACCAATGGAAGCCGTCACGGCTAAGTAATAATTCACTTTTGAGCGGACCGTTCGTACCAGATTTATAGTTAGGGAAATCTGGCGTTACTTGATCCCATTCTTCTTGAATGGCATCTACATATTTCCATGTTGATTTTAACTCTTCCCAATGTGTAAAGTTTGTTGCATCGCCTTTGAGGCAGTCGAATAATAAGTTTTCATATGCATCAACAGTATTCATTTTATCTTGTGCACTCATAGAGTAAGAAAGTTGTACCGGTTCAGTTTCAATGCCTTGTACGTTTTTCTTCGCATTTAAGTGGATAGATACCCCTTCATTAGGTTGGATGTTAATCACAAGCAAGTTAGAATCTAAATGTTTATCTTTTTCATAGTATAAGTTCATTGGTACTTCTTTAAATTCAACGACCACTTGAATAGATTTGCGTTTCATTCTTTTACCTGTACGGATATAGAATGGTACGCCAGCCCAGCGGAAGTTATCAATCATAACTTTTCCTGAAACAAAAGTAGGGGTGATTGAGTCTTCGCTGACACGATCTTCTTCACGATAACTTTTAACTTTCTGGCCATTAATTTCTCCTGCATCATATTGGCCGCGGACAAAGTTTGTACGCACCGCTTCAGAATCTAACGGATGCAGCGACTTCAACACTTTAACTTTTTCCGCTCTGATATCAGCACTATTCAAACTGATAGGCGGTTCCATCGCCAGCAAGGCGACCATTTGAAGCATATGGTTTTGGAACATATCTTTTAACGCACCGCTGGATTCATAATATCCGCCGCGGTCTTCAACACCTAATACTTCTGATGAAGTCACTTGAATGTTAGAAATGTATTTATTGTTCCATAATGGCTCAAACATCGCATTCGCAAAACGCAACACTTCGATATTTTGAACCATATCTTTACCAAGATAGTGATCGATACGATAGATTTCGTTTTCTTTGAATGATTTTCTTATTTGTTTATTCAACTTCTCAGCAGATGCCAAGTCACTGCCGAACGGTTTTTCAATCACTAAACGTTTAAAGCCTCTTGTTTTAGTAAGGCCTGAAGATTTTAAGTAATCCGTCACTAAACCGAAGAAGTTAGGCGCCATTGCGAGATAGAATAAACGATTGCCTTGCAAACCGAATTCTGAATCAAGCTGGTTGCTGAATTTGAGCAAATCATCATAGCTTTGTTCATCACTGACATCATGCTTAAAGTAAAATACATGGTCCATAAATTGATCAAGGTGTTTTGTATCTTTTACATGAGCTTGAATAGATGATTTCACCTGATTGCGAAATTCATCATTTGAATAGTCACGACGGCCAATACCAATGATTGCAACATGTTCATCAAGGTTATCCTGTTGGTATAAATGAAATAGTGAAGGGAAGAGCTTACGGTGGCTTAAATCACCTGTTGCTCCAAAAATTGTAATCAAACATGGTATATGCTTTCTTTTAGTACTCAAGATTCAAAACCTCAATTCTTTATTAGATATGCTATTATTATAGACTATGGTGCCTGGTTGTAACACATATTTGCTTAAATTTCTTCGTGATTGCCGTTTTATATATGGTACACTAGCGTGTAGAGAGAGGAGCGTTATGATGGAAATTACATTTTTGGGAACTGGAGCGGCGTTGCCAACGAAAGAACGCAATACACAAGCAATAGCGCTCAATTTAGAACCGTATTCAAATTCAATTTGGCTTTTTGATGTCGGTGAAGGTACACAGCATCAAATTTTGCACCATTCCATTAAACTCGGTAAAATCAATCATATTTTTATCTCCCATATGCATGGAGATCATATATTCGGCTTGCCAGGTTTATTGACCAGCCGTTCTTTCCAAGGCGGAGAAGATAAACCTTTAACAATTATCGGACCAAGAGGTATCAAAAATTACGTAGAAATGACATTGCGTGCGTCATTATCCAAATTAAACTATCCGGTAACCTTCATAGAAATTGATGATCAGCTGCACTATCATCATGAAGGATTTACAGTCAGTGCTTATGCACTTAACCATGGCGTACCGTCATTCGGTTATCGAATCGAAGCACCTACAACACCAGGGAAAATAGATGTCAGTGCTTTGAAAGCCATCGGTATGGAACCTGGTCCTCAATATCAAGAAGTAAAAGATAATGAAACATTTACATTTAATGACCAAGTATATGATTCAAAACAATTTAAAGGCGAGGACAAAGTCGGACCGAAAATTGCAATCTTCGGAGATACTATGCCTTGCGATAATGAATATATCCTTGCTAATGATGTAGATGTACTCGTTCATGAAGCTACATATATCGATGGGGACCTTTCATTAGCTGAAAGCCATCATCATACTCATATTTCACAAGTACTGCGCTTGCTTGAAAACAGCAATGCTAAGCAAGCTTTGCTGAACCATATCAGCAATCGCTATAACTTATCAGATATAGATGTGATTTATGCAGAACTTCAAGAACAATATCCGCATTTAAAATTTAAATTTGTACGAGACTTTGATGCGTTTGAAGTATAAAAAATGCTGAGGCAGGGGATACACCCAATGTCTCAGCATTTGTTTTATCATTAGTCTTCATTTGATAATTCTTTACTTCTTTTAACAGCAGCATTGAAGCAATCTTCAAAGATGCCTTCGATGTCATGTTGTGATAAAGCATCTAAACCAGCTTGTGTTGTTCCGCCTTTAGATGTCACGTTTTGTCTTAATTGCTCCATACTTAAATCAGAACGTTCTATCATTTTACCTGTGCCGATAATTAAATTACGGATAGATTCTTCAACTTCTTCTTTATCTAATCCTAGCTTGACACCCGCTTCAACATACTGTTCAAACACATGATACAAGAACGCTGGTCCGCTTCCAGTCACTGCTGTCACTTGATGCAGCGCATCTTCTTGTACTTCTATTTCTGAACCGAATGCATGCACAATATCAATCACTTGCTGACGATCTTCTGAAGCATAATTATCAGAGAAACTGATACCTGTTACAGAATGACCGACTTGCGCATTCGTATTCGGCATAATACGTGCAATCGGATTATCATGTTCTAATTGTTTTCTGATATACTGAATCGAGATACCCGCCATAATTGAAATGAACTTATTCTCGTCTGCAATATATGGACGGATTCTATCTGCTAAGGCATCAAAATCATAGGGCTTAGTTCCTAAAAATACAAAGTCAGCATCCGCAAGTAAAGATGCGTCATCATAACTATAGTTAACGCCTAATTCATCAGCATAACCTTTTAACACTTCTTCGTTTGAACGATTTGTGATATAGATATTATTTGGATCAATTACTTTTGATGCAATGATTCCTGAGAAAATGGCATGCGCCATGTTGCCTGAACCATAAAATACAATTTTCATATTTTGATTAGCACTCCCTATATTTTTGATAATTGATATACCAATCATAGCAATATCAATCATTTTGCACAACAATGTAACTTTTAACTTAATTACCCGATTTTAAACATCATTTATAGATATTAGGAGGATAGAAATGGAACATCTCATCAAAAAGCATTTTGTCGTCACTGGAGGGACCAGCGGCTTAGGCTATGCCATTACACAACAATTGTTAAAAAAGGGCGCACAAGTCACCTTATTAATAAGAGATGTGCAAAAATATTATAATACGCATTTCCCGACCAATACACATTTACTTGATTATCAAATATGCGATTTGGCACAGCCGGAGGATATAAAACAGCTCGCTTTCAAGCAACCGATAGATGGTGTGATTCATAGTGCAGGGCTGGGTTACTTTAAGCCGATACTAGAGCATACTGAAAATGAAATGTTAGAAACTTATCGTATCAACTTGATACATTTCAACTTGCTGTTGCAACAGCTAAAGCCTTATTTCAATCCTCATCCTTATATCGTGGGCATCAGCAGTTTAGCCGCATTTTCAACGCAAACTTCCAGCGGTCATTATGCAGCCAGCAAAGCAGGGTTCAATCAAGTATTAAATACATTACGGCTCGAAAATCCAAATTATCACGTGCTTGTCGTGAATGCAGGTCCCATTCGCACGCCTTTTCATGCAAAAGCAGACCCTACATTGAAATATGCTGCACAAGTTGATAAATGGATGTTGGACCCAAACCAACTAGCACAAGAAGTCATTCATGCAATGACACATAAAAAAGCAGAGCTGTATCGTCCTAAATGGCTCTATTACTTATTAAAGTGTTATCAAGTAAATCCGCGATTCTTCGAAAAAGCAGCACCCAAGCTCTTCAGCAATAAAGGCAAATAAATAAAAATAAAAACGGCTTATGGTATTACTGCTCAAAAATCAACCCTAACTTTGATTTCAAGCATTGCCATAAGCCGTTTTTATAAATATTAGTTTATCTGTTCATTTAGTTTAAATGATTTGTATAATGCAGGTCTTTAACACGCTCTCTTGCTGCATGCAATCTGTTTAAATCAACTTGTGTCTGATAGTTCTTCACATTTTCTTCAAGCTGTTCAACACTGCTTGCACCAGCAATAATAGACCCCAATACATCTTGTGAAAGCAGATAGTTGAATGTGAGTGCAGATATATTGTTTTCAATTTCTTTTAATGAAGCAATAGTACTGCCGAGTTCTTGATAACTATAGTCGAAAATACCATCTTCAAACTTCTGATCTAAAGCTGTATTGCTTTTAGAAGTTAACAGGCCTTTAAAGAGAGGGCCGCGCGCTAATAATTTAACACCTTTTTGATGGGCTTTTTGTATCAAATCTTCTGGACGGTTATCAATTAAGTTGAATTGTGCCATCCATGTTTCGATTTGACTGTGTTCTAAATAATAATTGATGACATTAGGGCGAATGGATGAAATACCATAGGCACGAATAATACCTTCTTGTTTCAATTCATCAAAAGCGCTGATTGTTTCATCTAACGGATCATCGATTGTTCCGCCATGTAATTGATATAAATCAATTTGATCCACACCTAAGTTTTTAAGAGAACTTTTCACGCTTTCTTTAATATGCTTTTTCGATGGATCCCAAAATGTTGTACCATCATCTTTTAAGTGGTTGCCCACTTTTGTACCGATCACGATATCTTCGGAGTTTTGATACGGTTTCAAAATTTCTCCGACCAATTTCTCATTGATACCTTTGTCATACATATCCGCTGTATCAAAATAAGTAATCCCTAAATCAATAGCACGTTCTATAATTTCTTGTGCGTGTTTCTTCTCAGTACCAAGACTCATACATCCCAGACCTAATTCAGAAATCTCTAAACCGCTTTTCAAAACATTCTTTTGCATGTTGCGACTCCTTTCGATACACTTTAATTGTCTAACACTGCTAGTTTATCAGTCTTTCACTATAGTTAAAAGGAACGTGATTAAAATGGATTTTACAGAAAAGACTTTACACAAACAATCTATCTACAAAGGCAAAATTATTGATGTTGATGTAGATGAAGTACTATTACCTAATGGGGAGACTTCAAAACGTGAAATTGTCAATCACACAGGTGCTGTAGCAGTTTGTGCTTTGACACCTGAAAATAAAGTGGTCTTGGTAAAACAATTCCGCAAACCGATTGAAAAGGTATTATTAGAAATCCCTGCCGGCAAACTAGAAGAGGGAGAAGAACCGAAATCAGCGGCTTATCGAGAATTAGAAGAAGAAACTGGATATATCGCTCATGACTTGAAACAAATTGCGGACATTTATACTTCTCCTGGGTTTGCAAATGAGAAAATCGCAATCTACTTCACTGACAATTTATCAAAAGGAAAGGTCCATTTAGACCCGGATGAATTTGTTGAACAAGTGGAGCTGACAATAGATGAAATCAAGGATTTAGTACAAAATCAACAAATAGAAGATGCCAAAACTTTAATTGCATTGCAGCACTTATTATCAGTTTATAATCATTCTAAATAACAAATGAGAATGTGTTGCATTTTCACTCAATTACTGGTAATTTATAGTTAAGTCATTGTTTTACTTTAAAATGATTATAATTATTAGTAGAGGAGTGAGGCTTCCGTGGAAGAACGTTTAAAACGCGTGAAGCAGCAGTTACAAAAATCATCTTATAAATTAACTCCGCAACGTGAAGCAACATTAAGAGTTCTGATTGAAAATGAGGAAGATCATTTAAGTGCTGAAGATGTATATTTGAAAGTAAAAGATAAAGCACCTGAAATCGGATTAGCAACGGTTTACAGAACTTTAGAACTTTTAGCTGAACTGAAAATTGTTGATAAGATTAATTTCGGTGATGGTGTTTCACGCTTTGATTTGAAAAAAGAGGGAGAAAAACACTTTCACCATCATCTTGTTTGTATGGAATGCGGTAAGGTAGAGGAAATCGTTGAAGATTTATTACCGAAAGTCGAAGAGCGTGTTGAATCTGAATTCCAATTTAAAATTTTGGATCATCGTCTTACATTCCATGGCATTTGCCGAGAATGCCAGCAAAAGAAGAAAAATAGCTAGGTTAAGATAGAAGGTGGACTGTATTGGAAACGAATTTTGATAATATCATTGAAGAATATTTAAAGTTCATCCAAATTGAGAAAGGTTTAAGCGCAAATACGATAGGTGCCTATCGCCGCGACTTAAACAAATATAAAACTTACCTGGAGTTGAAAAAAGTCAGCAATATCGACTTTATTGATAGGGAAACCATTCAACAGTGTTTAGGCTACTTGCATGATGATGGACATTCAGCAAAATCGATTGCCCGTTTCATCTCTACTGTACGCAGTTTCCATCAATTTGCTTTAAGGGAACGTTATGCAGCAAAAGATCCTACTGTCTTGATTGAAACTCCTAAATATGAACGCCGCTTGCCGGATGTATTAGATGTGGATGATGTCCTTGCATTGCTTGAAACACCGAACTTAAGCAAAAACAACGGTTATCGGGACAGAACCATACTTGAATTGCTGTATGCGACAGGTATGCGTGTCACTGAATTAATCCATGTCAGAGTCGAGGATGTCAATTTAATCATGGGCTTCGTCAGAGTCTTTGGTAAAGGCAGCAAAGAACGCATTATACCATTAGGAGAAACAGTGATAGATTATTTAAAAACATATATCGAAACGGTTCGGCCTCAGTTATTAAAACAAACAGTAACGGATATACTCTTTTTAAATATGCACGGCAAACCGCTTTCGAGACAAGGTATATGGAAACTGATTAAGCAATATGGTGTGCAAGCTAATATCACTAAAAAGTTAACACCGCACTCATTGCGTCATTCATTCGCGACGCATTTGCTAGAAAACGGCGCGGATTTAAGAGCAGTACAAGAGATGTTAGGACATTCTGACATTTCTACTACGCAATTGTATACACATGTTTCTAAATCGCAAATCAGAAAAATGTATAATGAATTTCATCCGCGTGCATGAACCGAAAACAGATTTTGGTTCATGCTTATTTTTTGTCTTTCAGCTGTTTTAGTTTCAAAGCTTCTAATCGCGCATTTTCAACTTCATGTCTGTCGCGCAATAAGTGATGATCGCATATATAAGGCAGCGTACTCACTTGCTTCATCATAGTATAATCTGGATAGACTGCTTGGATTGCTTCTGTGAATGCATGAAGCACAGGCAGTTCCATAGGTTCAAACGGTAATTGCCGTTGTGCTGCTTGTGCATAATCTTTTAGCAAACGCATATAATCACTGCCCTTTAAACCGAGGTCTGATAATACATAACGATTTAAATACGCAACACGATATGCGCGTTGAAAGAGTGTATGTGCGCCTTTATAATTTGCACGTCTATAGTGGTAGCAACCTGTTGCACATAAAATCAAGCTCACCACAGCATCTGTTTTTGAATAATGGTTTTGTGCTTTCCATGCTTCTTCTAAAATATCGTGGCATAGAAAATAGTGCTGCTTAGTATGAAATTGATAATAAAAGTCGATGAGTGCATGTTTCATCTTTTTTGCGCTCCTTGTTTCTCGTTTAATTATTGAAATGAATCATGTATAATATTGTACTGAATGACATACGCGACTTGCAATTAAAGGAGATACTGCTGAATGTACGAAGTTAAATTAGATGCTTTTAACGGGCCGCTTGATTTGCTGCTGCACTTAATTCATAAATATGAAATCGATATTTATGATATTCCGATGAAATCATTAACAGAACAATACATGAATTATATTCATGCAATGAAAGAGTTAGAAATCAATATTGCGAGCGAGTATCTTGTTGTCGCATCTGAGCTGTTAATGATCAAAAGCAAAATGCTGCTGCCGCAACAACCGGATTTATCTGACGAAGCAATAGATGACCCGCGTGAAGAATTAGTAGGGCGTCTGATTGAATACCAAAACTATAAAGAATACACAACATTTCTGAATGAAATGAAAACACAGCGCGAGCAATATTATAGTAAGCATCCTACAGATTTAAGCCATTTAGAATCAACAGAATTATGGGATGAAAACAATACTATTGATTTAACAGAACTGATTATGGCTTATCAACGCATTAAAACAAGAGCTTCTTTCAATACACCTAGACAAGTCACTATCCAAAAGGAAAATTTTACGATTGAACAAGCAACGATGCAAGTATCTGAAAAATTATCACATGCCGCTTCTTTCAACTTTTTCAGTTTGTTTACATTCAATGAAACAACAGAGCATGTGGTCACGCATTTCCTCGCCATTTTAGAATTGTCTAAATCAGGTATCATTCAAATCAAACAAGAAAAGGATTTCTCAGATATTAATATTACGCGAGGTGTAAATTATGGCGCTTAAGCAAAACGGAATATTGGAAGGATTATTGTATACTGCAGGTGATGAAGGCCTGGAATCAAAACAATTACAAGAAATCCTGGACGTCTCAGAAGAAACATTAGAAACGCTAGTGGCTTCCTATGAATCACCAGGGCTGATGATTCATCAATATGGGTCTACTTATGTTCTGACAACCAAACAAGAAATTTCAAGCTATATTGAACAGTTAGTAAAACAGCAGTCGAAAATGAAGTTGTCTCAAGCAGCTATGGAAGTTTTATCTATTATCGCTTATAACCAGCCTGTAACGCGAAACGACATTGAAATCATCAGAGGTATCAACTCTGACGGCGCTGCAAAAACACTTATTGCACGAGGCTTAGTAGAAGCGAAAGACGAAGAGAGTTCAAGAAGCCAGCAGCTTTATACTACACCGTTATTTTTAAATGTATTCGGCATGAAAAATATCGATGAATTACCTACGACAGAAGAAGAAGAGGAAGAAATCGAATCATTCTTCAATAATTTAATTAACCAAAAAGGAGATAATAATGAGTAACGAATTAGAGAGATTACAAAAGCGTATTGCAAATAGCGGCTATACGTCTAGAAGAAAAGCAGAGACATTAATCGTTGAAGGAAAGGTGCAAGTCAACGGAGAAACTGTGACGGAATTAGGTACCAAAGTCAAACCTTCAGACAGTGTAGAAGTAGAAGGGGTTAAATTAGAACAAGAAGATAAACTTTATATTTTATTCTATAAACCTGCACAAGTAATCACAAGCGTTTCAGATGATCGCGGAAGAAAGGTAGTCACGGATTACTTCGAAGATTTAGAAACGCGTATCTATCCGGTAGGGCGATTGGACTATGATACTTCAGGTTTGCTGATACTGACGAATGACGGAGAATTTACAAACTTGATGACACATCCGCGCTACAAAATCAAAAAGAAATATGTCGCTAAATTAAAAGGCTATTTAATGCGCGATGAAGTGAAACAATTAGAAAAAGGTATCCAATTAGAAGACGGCAAAACACATCCGGCAGAAGTAAAAATCAAGAACCAAAACAAAGAAAAGAATACTACATTGGTTGAGATTACAATTTCAGAAGGCCGTAACCGACAAGTCCGCCGTATGTTTGAACATTTCGGCTATGAAGTAACGAAATTAACGAGAATCGAACTTGGCGGATTAACATTGAAAGGCTTGAATGCTGGAGAAGGCAGAGTACTTACGCCGCATGAAGTGAAAAAATTACGTAATTTAGCCGCAAATGGCTAGAATACAAGCATAAATCAAAAAAGTTTGTGAAATTATGCACGTATTATGTTAATCTATTTTTATTCCCAAGGTTACAATTAACTTGTTGATATATGCTTATGTTATAATATGCCTTGAAGTGAAAAAAATCATCTATTAATAGTGTTTCTTTATTTAAAACAAAACTATAAGACGATGATGAATGGAGTATATCCAGTAAATCAAATAGGAGTAAGCGCACTGTAAGGCAGTTGGAATTAACCAGACAGAATTTCCGTTTGTTTTATAACTTGTGCTTTAGTATTGATTTGCTTGTATAACTCATTTTAATTGGATTTTTTTATGGGAGGTACAATATCTATGACAAAAATTCTTGTCGTTGATGACGAAGAAAGAATTCGAAGACTGTTAAAATTGTATTTAGAACGAGAATCTTTTAATATCGAAGAAGCTCGAGACGGCAAAGAGGCTTTGGACTTAGCCTTGAATAATGATTATGCTTGTATCTTGTTAGACTTGATGCTTCCCGAAATCGATGGAATTGAAGTTGCGAACCGCTTAAGAGAGTACAAAGAAACGCCAATCATTATGCTGACTGCAAAAGGCGAAGAAACGAACCGTGTTGAAGGTTTCGAGTCTGGTGCAGATGATTATATCGTTAAACCATTCTCTCCAAGAGAAGTTGTTTTGAGAGTTAAAGCACTTTTAAGACGTACATTGACAGCAACATCAGATCAAAACGAACCGCATGCAAGAGATTTAATAGAGTTTAAACATTTGGTGATTGATAATGATGCACACCGTGTCCTTGCAGACGGAACACAAGTCAACTTGACACCAAAAGAATACGAACTCTTGATTTTCTTAGCTAAAACACCGAATAAAGTATTCGATCGCGAACAATTATTAAAAGACGTCTGGCATTACGAGTTCTATGGGGACTTGCGTACTGTAGATACTCACGTCAAACGCCTCAGAGAAAAATTAAACCGTGTCTCATCAGATGCTGCGCATATGATACAAACTGTATGGGGCGTAGGTTATAAATTCGAGGTTAATACCGACGATGAAACGACTCAATAATGTCGTAATTAAACTGTGGTTAACTATTATCTTAATAGTAACGACAGTTTTAATTTTACTCAGTGCTGCTTTAATAACATTTATTCAGCAATATTATACGCAAGATACTGAACAATCTTTAGTAAATGATGCGCATCGTATCAGTAATTTATTAGAAGAATCTGATAATAAATCACTCGCAATCAAACATAGCAAAACACTGATAGAAGGCCCGAGCGGGTTGATTATCATGAAAAATAAACATGATGAATATTATAATTCGCATTCTAAACTTAAAGATAAAATGATGGATGTTATTAAAAAAGACAGTGGTTTGAATCATGTATTCAGCGAACATAAAAAAGCTTCAAAACATATAGAACTAAAAGTTAACGGCAAAAAACATACTTACGTTTTAGTGGGGTACCCTGCGAAAATTGATGAAAACAATCAAAGCGGCGGTGTGTTTATCTACCAAGATCTAAAAAGCATTGATGATACCAACAATGTGATTACGATTATTATTTTAGTAACAGCTGTAATTTTCTTAATCATCACAACGGTATTCGCATTCTTTTTATCATCTCGTATTACTAAGCCGCTGCGTCAGCTCAGAACACAAGCCACTGGCGTATCACAAGGCAACTATTCATTAGTCAATACAATTAATACGAAAGATGAAATCGGCGAACTTGCCCATTCATTCAACTTGATGAGCAGTGAAATTCAACGTCATATCAACGAAATTTCAGCTTCGAAAAATATAAGAGAAAGTCTCATCAATTCTATGGTCGAAGGTGTACTTGCAATTAATGAAGATAGAAAAATTATTCTATCCAACCAGTTAGCTGAGCAGATGGAAAAAGATCTAGAAGGAGAAAACAAAGCTGCCTTCATCGATCAAATCAATCAAACCTTTGAAGAAAAAGAAAACCAATTCAGAGAGTATGAAGTGAATAACCGTTATTACGTGGTCATAATGAGTTATATTGATCAGTTCCAGCCTAACGGAAGCAGCGGTATTGTCGCAATCATTCGAGACATGACCAATGAACATCAGCTCGACCAAATGAAAAAAGACTTTATTGCGACAGTATCCCATGAATTAAGAACACCGATTGCGTTATTGCAAGGCTATACAGAATCGATTGTCGATGGCGTCGTTTCTGAACCTGAAGAAATCAAAGAATCACTTTCGATTGTGTTAGATGAAACACAGCGTTTAAACAGATTAGTCAACGAATTGTTAAATGTTGCCAGAATGGATGCTGAAGGATTGTCTGTGCATAAGGAAGTTCAACCGATCAGCCAATTATTAGAACGCATGCATTTAAAATACCGTCAGCAAGCTGAAGAATTAGACATTGCAATTGAATTGGCACCAAATACCAATCATCAGTTATGGTATTATGACGAAGATCGTATGGAACAAGTACTGACTAACCTTGTAGACAATGCGACACGTTATACAGCACCAGGAGATTCTATTACCATCACTACAGACGAAGATGAAGACTATGATATCTTGTATATTGAAGATACCGGCAGCGGTATTGCGCCAGAGCATGTTGAATTAGTCTTTGATCGCTTTTATAAAGTAGATGTATCAAGAAAACGCGGTAAAGAGGGAACAGGCTTAGGCTTATTCATCAGCCGCATGATTGTGGAAGCACAAGATGGTACCATCAGTCTTACAAGCGAATTGGGCAAAGGTACTACATTTATCATCAAATTGCCGAAACCGCCTAAAACACAATAGACAGCTTAAACCTTGGAGATTCCTCCAAGGTTTTTGTTTGCTTATCCTTAGTTAAGCAATCAGATTGAAATCATGAGATAAATCGGATACAATAAATAGGAAAAATAAAATATAAATGAAATTCATCTTCGGGGTCGGGTGAAAGTCCCAACCGGCAGTAAATAAAGCCTGCGACCTGTATTTATCTCTGTGATAAATATGGCTGATCTAGTGAGATTCTAGAGCCGACAGTATAGTCTGGATGGGAGAAGATGGAGGGTTTATTTGTTGTGCAATAAAATCCTCCTATTCACGTAGATGAATGGAAGGAGTCCTTATGAATCAACAAAAGAACAAACGTTTCATCGTTATCAGTATGTTGAGTGCAGTTGCTTTTATTTTGATGTTTATCAAATTTCCATTACCGTTTCTGCCTCCATACCTCACATTAGATTTTAGTGATGTACCTGCATTATTAGCAACATTTATTTTCGGTCCGGTAGCCGGAATTATTGTAGAACTTATCAAGAACTTATTGAACTTCTTATTCAATATGGGCGATCCGATAGGTCCTGTTGCAAACTTTGCGGCGGCAGTGAGTTTATTACTCGTTGCGTATTATGTAAGCAAAGCAGTGAAAAGCCGATACAGTATTATCATCGGACTTTGTGCTGGTATTGTCGCAATGACGATTGTATTAAGTATTTTAAATTATTTTGTTTTATTACCGTTATACGGAATGATTATGAATTTAGGCGATGTTGTAAAGAACTTAAAAATCATCATCGTTTCAGGTATTATTCCATTTAACATCATCAAGGGTATTGCGGTATCAGTGATATTCCTGCTGTTGTTCAAACGATTAAAAAATGCCTTAAGATATTAATTGATATATTAAAGCCCCCGGGAAACATTTTCCCCGGGGGTATTTTCATAATGTTGAACACTTAACAAGTCTTCAACTTTCAATCTATTTTTAGCGAAGATTACCAAACTGGTAAAACGATTGAAAATTTATTCGAATTTTAAAGCATCACCATCAAATGGTTCATCTGCAATTTTAATAGAGTCTGTAGGGCAACCTTCGTCTGCGTCTTCTAAATCCTCATAAAGTTCTTCAGGAACCGGTGTAGTTCCTTCATTATCGTCTAAGATGACATATGCAATACCTTCGTCATCATAGTCGTAAATATCAGGTGCCGCTGCACCGCATGCGCCGCACGCAATACATGTATCCATATCTACAATCGTATATTTAGCCAATTTACTTCGCCTCCTTCTTTAAAAATGCTACACTGATAGGGTAATTTATATTTTAACACCAGTTTATCTTTTTTCAATACTATAGGTCATAGGTGATGATTGATTTGAAAGAAATAATTCAATACATAAAAAATCATACATTCCATTATAAAACACATAAAAGTATCTACAATATACTCATTGGTGCTAAAACACATCAAACATATTTTGATGCGTGTAGCCAACAACTTTTATCATTATATCATAGTCAGCCAGATTTAAAATATACATCATTCGAACGAATCTTTGATGAAATAGATACATCTGATACCAAAATTCCTTTGAAAATATCTACACGCTATACGTTTGATAGTATTCAAAATACTTTCCAAGTGCTGCAATTACTGATTCAAACCATTTCATTCAAACATCATCACACACTTGAATTTATACCCGTTTCTCAAGTCAGTAAAGTTCAAGATCTAGCAAAATCATTATTTTATAAAATTCAGCACCAAACATTGGATGATCAATTCAAAAATGAAGTATACCTGCTGTTTGATCTGCTTAATCAAACACAAACACAATCTGTACTGCATTATTTCTTGCAAGGCTATGACGAAATAATGTACACCAATCAGCAAGTCAGTTTAATCGAAGACATTAATATGTCTGACTTAGCAATCATCAAAATGAATGACCTCGTAGAAATGATGCATTTGTTAGAAGATACATCGACTTTTCCGTTATTGTCTCAAATGATTATACTGCCTTCACTCTCATTAAATACAAAAGATACCTTTAAACTTGTACAATCCGGATTGACCTTTGATAAGATTGCACAAAAAGAAGGAGTAAAAGTCAATACGATAGAAGACCACATATTAGAACTTTATATCAAAGGTTATTTATCGGATTACGCTGCTTACTTAGAAGAGGATCAATTTCAAGCTTTCCAATCTTTCTTTAAACAACATAGCGATGAACGCTTGCGTACGTTTAAAGCTGAGTTTCCGAAAATGAGTTATTTTGAAATCAAATTAGCGATAGTCTTAATCGCCAGGAGGGAAAAGACGTGTTAAATAAAGCCTTGAAACAATGGTTCGGATTTGATGCTTTTAAAGAAGGACAACAAGCAATTATTCAAAATGTACTGGACCATAAAAATACGTTAGGTATTTTGCCTACAGGCAGCGGTAAAAGTTTATGCTACCAATTGCCGACGTATATTAAGCAACAACCGACTTTAATTATTTCACCTTTAATCTCTCTTATGGATGATCAAGTCATGCAGATGAGAAAAAATGGAGAGCGTTCAGTCAGTTATATCCATTCAGGGATGAGTTTTGAAGAAAAGCAGAAAAACTTAAAGCGTTTGAAGCATTCTAAGTTCATCTTTTTGAGTCCCGAATTTATACTCCATCAAGATAATATCAAATGGATTACTTCCATCAATCTAGGTATGATTGTTTTAGATGAAGCACATTGTATTACTGAGTGGGGTTATGATTTCAGACCGCATTATGCATTGATTGGTGAAATTACAAAACGTTTCAAGAAAGCAACAGTCTTAGCACTGACAGCAACTGCACCTTTGCATTTAAAAGAAGATATTGAATCCATTGTGCAATCTGAGTTTGATGTCGTAAAAACAAAGATGAGCAGAGACAATATTATGTTGTCGCATATCAATTTTGATAATGATGCACAAAAAAATGAATGGCTGAAAGCCGCAATACAAACAACCGGTCCGACTATTATTTACGTATCTTCTAAGAAAAAATGCCGAGAACTTGCACAGATGATTTACGATGAAGGCTATTTAACGGGTATCTATCATGGCGATTTATCATATCAAGAACGTCAAACTGTCCAGCAGCAATTCATACAAAATAAAATTCCGATTATTGTAGCGACAAGCGCATTCGGTATGGGGATAAATAAACCAGATATTCGCACTATCATTCATTATCATCTGCCTGTCAGTCCTTCAAGTTACATTCAAGAAATCGGCAGGGCAGGTCGTGATGGACAACTCAGCCAAGCTATCAGTCTGTATCAGCCTGATGATTATTTCTTGTTAGAAACGATATTGTTTGCGGATGTAATTACAGATGACGATGTTGCTGCAATGTTTGCAGGTGTTGAGTTACCGCCTGAAAAGCAGCAAATCATTAAAATTTTAGCTTCTCGCTATAACCAAGAAGAAATACAAGCAATTTTCAAAGTGTCCGCAAATCGCAAACAAGAGGGATTGCTTAAGATGATGGGGTATAAAAACTTAAAGACATGCCGACGTAATTACCTTATGTCTTATTTCGGGGAATCCGTATCTGAAATTGAACATTGCTGCGATAATGATCAAACAGTTGAATCCATCCATGTTCCGAATAAAAAGAAAGTCGCGAGAAAAATGGATTATTTAGAAAAACTCAATCAAATCTTCATATAAATTTAAACTTTAAATTTCATTTACATGTTAGTGTGAAGAAATAGTAGGTTCTACCTTGATTTAGGGTATTGTTTGACAATTATCTCGCAAACCTACATTCTAAGCATTATATTTATATTTTCTTATGTATATCAGTGTCTCATACAAGTATAAATTGCTTTGCTAAGTATGTATTGCAAGTTATAATTAGGTTGTAAGGTGTGTTTTTTGCCCTTCTTATTTGGGGTATGAATACTACATATGTAAAATTAATATTTTTTTAATAAAGAAAGGATGATGGCGTTGTCAAATAACAATTTTAAAGATGATTTTGAGCGCAACCGTCAATCAATTGATCCTAAACCATCACATAAAAACTCTGATCATTTAGACAAGTCAATTGACGAAGAAGCAAATCATCAAGAAGAAAACTTAAAAGAAAAGCAGGAACAACATTTCCCGCCAAGAAATGCACACAGAAGACGTCAAAGACGTCGTTCAACAGCAACGCATCAACGTGAAGAACGTCAGGATACAAACAAAGACCTACATAAAGAAGAGGAAAAAGCACAAGCTGATTCTAAACAAAATGGGCAAGGTCATGTGTCCGAAACAGTAAAAACTAATAAAAACAATAAGAAAAAAGCAGGCGGTGCGGCGGCTGGCAGTGTCGGCGGCGGTATAATCGGTAAGAAATTACAGCAAAACCACGATAAGAAAGAAACAAAAGCTGACGAACCGGTAAAAAATGAGGAACATCAACACCAAGAACCTCAAAAAGATAAACCATCTCAAGACAATTCCGGTAAAAAAGCGGCGGCTGCTGGGGCTGCTGGTGTTGCGGGCGGTGCAGCTGCTGGTAAAGCTGCTCAAAGCCATTCTGATAAAAAAGAAAACGACAGAAAAGAACGCCAAGATGCTGAACGCTCTGATGCTAAAGACCATGATAAGAAAGATAATTCTGGTAAAAAAGCGGCAGCTGCTGGGGCTGCTGGTGTTGTTGGCGGTGCTGCAGCAGGTAAGGCTGCTCAAAAACACTCTGATAAAAAAGAATCTGAAAAGCACAAAGATCAAAAAGATAATAAAGGCAATACTGGCAAGAAAGCAGCGGTGGCTGGTGCTGCTGGTGCAGCCGGAGGTGCCGCAGCAAGCAAATCAGCGCAAGCTGGTTCAGGTAATGGCGGCGGTACTGGCAACGGCAACGGCGCAAATAACGGTCACAATGAACAGCCTAAGAAAAAGGGCGGTGGCATGAAGAAATTACTGCCATTGTTGTTAGGTCTCTTGCTATTAGCCGCAATTGCTATCTTCGGCGGTATGGCACTGACTAATCAAGGCAGCGACAAAGCTCAAGATGATCAAAAAGTAGCACAACAATCAAACAAAGATAAAGACAAAGCAAAAGACAGCGATAAAGATAAAGCAGCAGCAGACAAAGATAAAAACAAAAAAGAGGAAGACAAAGCAAATAGTTCAGATGATAGTGCAACGTCAGATTCAGATGGTTCTGATGCACAAGACCAAAGTGCCTATGATGCACAAAACCAACAAAATGCTGGACAAGGTCAATATGATCAAAACAATCAATATAACCAAAACGGCCAAGCACAAAATCAACAAGCACAACAACAGCAGCAAAACCAAGGCGGTCAAACACATACCGTATATGGTAAAGAAAACTTATACCGAATTGCGATTCGCTATTACGGTGAAGGTACACCAGAAAATGTTGAAAAAATCAAACGTGCTAATGGCTTAAACAGCAACAATATCTCTAATGGACAACAACTTGTGATTCCTCAATAACAAATATGACCTCACTGCAGAAATTTTGTTTGCGGTGAGGTTTTTCTATGCCGCTTTATAAAACACTTTATTCATTGAATATAAGGAAAACAGCTTAATTCCTTTTAATATTCTGTATGACTGATATAATATTAGAGGTGTGAAAAAGGAGGACAAAACTATGCAAACTGTAGAAAGTATAATCATTGGCGGCGGGCCGTGCGGTTTAAGTGCAGCAATTGAACAAAAGAAAAAAGGGATTGAAACATTGGTTATTGAAAAAGGCAACGTAGTTGAATCAATTTACAATTATCCTACGCATCAAACCTTTTTCTCTTCTAGTGATAAATTAAGTATCGGAGATGTACCTTTTATTGTAGAAGAGTACAAACCAAGAAGAAATCAAGCATTGGTTTATTACAGAGAAGTTGTGAAATACCATCAGCTTGATGTGCACGCATTTGAAGAGGTCCTCAAGGTTAAAAAAATGGGTAAACGCTTTTTAATTACTACAACTAAAGATACGTATCAATGCCGTTTCTTAACAGTAGCAACAGGCTATTACGGTCAACATAACGAATTGGAAGTTGAAGGTGCGAAATTACCTAAAGTATTCCATTACTTTAAGGAAGCACATCCATATTTCGATCAAAACGTAGTAATTATCGGAGGCAAAAACTCAGCTGTGGACGCTGCACTAGAATTAGAAAAAGCTGGCGCTCATGTAACAGTGCTTTATCGCGGTGCAGATTATTCAGGCGCAATCAAACCTTGGATTTTGCCGAACTTTGAATCATTAGTACGTCATGAAAAAATCGATATGCACTTCAATGCAAATGTCACTAAAATCGATGAAGATAGCGTAACGTTCGAAAAAGAAGGCGAAACATATACACTTCCTAATGATTACGTCTTTGCGATGATTGGTTATCATCCGGACTATGATTTCTTGCAAACGATCGGTATTGATATTAATACCAATGAATTTGGTACAGCACCTGTTTATGATAAAGAAACATACGAAACAAATGTCGAAAATTGTTATATCGCAGGAGTAATTGCGGCGGGTAACGATGCCAATACAATTTTCATTGAAAACGGCAAGTTCCACGGCGGTATTATTGCACAAAACATCATTGCTAAAAAACAAACACCTTTAGAATCTTAAAATATAATTATCATTCAACTATAAAAACCGAGATGTGATTTTACGCATCTCGGTTTCATTATAATTGTTTTTATTATTTTAAACTTGTGCATCAAAATAAGTTTTCAATGCTTCTTTATCAAAGTCATTACTCATCGCAACTAACAATTTCAAACGTGCTTTTTGTCCGTTCAAGCCGTTAGAAAAAATGACGCCGCGTTGTGCTAAATCATAACCTCCGCCATCATATGCATAAATAGGACCTACGATACCATTGAAAGATCTTGATACTAAGATCACTGGTATACCTTTATCTAAGCAAGCCATTAAACCATCTAATGTAGTAGGCGGCAAGTTGCCTTGGCCTAAAGCTTCTACGACAATACCATCAACATTTTTTTCGCTGTAAAAATAGAAAATGTCGCTTGGCATATCCATATATGCCTTAATGATAGGAACATTCAATTTCGGATTAACTTTTTCTAAGATTTGATGATGGTACGGCTTATGATGGAATTGAACACTTGTTTTCGTTAAGACACCTAATGGACCATGGTTCGGACTTTGGAACGTATTGGTATTGGAAGTGTGTGTCTTAGTCACGTTGCGCGCTGTATGGATTTCATCATTAAATACAACCATGACACCTTTGTCTGCTGAATCATCTGAAGCTGCTGTACGCAGTGCAGAAATAAAATTATATAAACCGTCAGATCCAATTTCATTAGAGGAGCGCATCGCACCTGTAATTGCGATAGGTTTATTTGTTTGTGTAACGAGATCTAATAAATACGCAGTTTCTTCTAACGTATCTGTACCATGCGTAATAACAAAACCATCATACTCATTGTTGCGGCTTGCTTCTTCAATAATATCTCTTAATTTCACCACATCCGCTATCGTTACATGCGGTGAAGGCAAGTTAATCGGATTAATTTCCGTTACATCGGCATAACGTGAAATTACGTCATGATGTTTGGAAATCGGATTTTGTTCATTTGTTACTACTTTGTTGCTTTCGTCTTCAGACATACTGATGGTACCACCGGTATGCATAACCAGAATCTTTTTCAATGTCATCGCTCCTATCTCTATAATACGTTTTTATGATAAAATAAAAGTGAAAAAACGACAAGGGAAGGTTTTCTAAATATGAGTTTAATAAATATAGCTATTGATGGTCCAGCAGCTGCTGGCAAGAGTACGATTGCACGAAAGGTAGCTGAAAGCCATTCTATGATTTATGTAGATACAGGTGCTATGTATCGTGCAATTACCTATAAATATTTACAAGAGGGTAAACCAGAGGACTTTCAATCTCTTATTGAAGATATAACTTTAAAATTGGTTTATGACGATGACAAAGGTCAACGTGTATTATTAAATGATAATGATATCACAGACTATTTACGTTCAAATGATGTTACACAAAATGTATCTTATGTGGCATCTAAAGAACCTGTAAGAACATTTGCTGTAGAAGTCCAACAACAATTAGCTGCGGAAAAAGGCATTGTTATGGATGGACGCGATATTGGTACAGTTGTCTTGCCGGATGCTGATTTAAAAGTCTATATGATTGCTTCTGTAGATGAGCGTGCTGAACGCAGACAAAAAGAAAATGAAGAAAGCGGAATTCCTTCCTCATTAGATCAACTTAAAAAAGAAATAAAAGCACGCGACGATTACGATATGGCACGTGAAATCTCACCATTGCGCAAAGCAGAAGATGCTATTACTGTAAACACAACCGGAAAATCTATCGAAGAAGTTGCTGATGTAATCAATCAATTGATTGAAGATGTCAAAAATAAATAATCATCTCTATCTAAGTGCTTTGTTATTCGTTTGTAAATTATATTAACTCAATTATAAGAATTCATTATTAAACAATGACAGTTGAAACAGAATAAAACTATTGTGTCATGCTGTGAATAATAAATGAATTTTTGTGGTATATATCATAATGAGAATAAATATGTACATTTGTACATAAGCGATAATGTTTCATTAACTGCAGGGGAATGAGAAATTACCCATTTAGTTAATAGAGGTGAATTTCTTGACAATTCTGTCAGTTTGTAAGATGTTATAATTATGTAGTGTACAAGGAGGCATACAAGATGACTGAAGAATTCAATGAATCAATGATTAATGAAATTAAAGAAGGAGATAAAATCTCTGGACAAGTCCAAAAAGTCGAAGATAAACAAGTGATTGTTGATGTCGACGGTGGCAAATTTAGCGGTATTGTACCGATTAGTCAATTATCTACGCATCATATTGACAGCCCAAGCGAGGTTGTTAAAGAGGGAGATGCTGTAGAAGCTTATGTGACTAAGGTAGAAAATGACGAAGAAAATGAAACAGGTGCTTATATCCTTTCAATTCGTCAATTAGAGCAAGAGAAGTCTTATGAATATTTAAGAGAGAAACAAGAAAATAATGAAATTATTGAAGCTAAAGTAACTGAAGTCGTTAAAGGCGGCTTAGTTGTAGATGTAGGACAAAGAGGGTTTGTTCCAGCTTCGTTAATTTCTACTGATTTCATTGAAGACTTTTCAAGTTTTGATGGACAAGTACTTGAACTGCGTGTTGAAGAACTTGATCCTGAAAATAACCGCGTCATCCTTAGCCGAAAAGCAGTAGAACAAGAACGTAATGAAGCTAAAAAAGCAGAATTGCTTGCTTCACTTAATGAAGGCGATGTAATTGAAGGTACAATTGCACGTTTAACTAACTTCGGTGCTTTCGTAGATATCGGCGGTGTTGATGGATTAGTTCACGTTTCTGAACTTTCACACGAACACGTTGATAAACCTGAAGACGTAGTATCTGTTGGACAAAAAGTTAACGTTAAAGTTAAATCTGTAGAACAAGATTCAGAAAGAATCTCACTTTCTATTAAAGATACGTTACCAAGTCCATTCGAAAGCATTAAAGGCGAAATCCATGCGGATTCAGTAATTGAAGGCCGTGTAGTAAGATTAACTGACTTTGGTGCATTCGTTGAAATCGCTGCTGGCGTACAAGGACTTGTTCACATTTCAGAAATCAGTCGCAAACACATTGCAACACCTAGCGAAGTACTTGAACCTAACCAAACGGTTACAGTTAAAGTATTGAGCGTCGATGAAGAAAACGAAAGAATCTCACTTTCAATCAAAGCAGCTGTTCCAGAAGAGGAAGTACTGCAAATCGACGATAACGAAACAGAAGAAAATGTTGAAAATACGACTTCAAATCATAATGATGATGAAGACAACGATAACCCAACATTAGGTGAAATGTTCGGCGACAAATTAAAAAATCTTAAATTTTAATAAGTAATGTTTAAGCCAGCCAAGGCTGCAGTAGGTGATAATATGCTCACGTATTGCTGCCTTGGCTTTTTTATTTCTAAATATCTTTTGCTTTAAATCGGCCATGTGATAAAATTAATTAGATATATTAAAGAGAGGAAGTTAGCTTATGACTAAACCTGTTATTGCGATTGTAGGTCGACCGAACGTCGGTAAATCTACAATATTCAATAGAATCGTCGGCGAACGTGTATCAATCGTTGAAGATACACCCGGCGTAACAAGAGACCGCATTTATTCAAGCGGCGAATGGTTAACGCATGACTTCAACATCATCGATACTGGTGGTATTGAATTATCTGACGCACCATTCCAAACACAAATCAGAGCACAAGCTGAAGTCGCAATTGATGAAGCTGACGTTATCATTTTCATGGTGAACCAAAGGGAAGGTTTAACGCAAACGGATGAAATGATAGCACAAATGCTGTATAAAACAAATAAACCAGTAGTATTAGCAGTCAACAAAGTAGATAATCCTGAAATGAGAGCAGATATCTACGACTTTTATGCACTAGGGTTTGGAGAACCTTTCCCGATTTCTGGTTCTCACGGACTTGGTTTAGGGGATTTATTAGACGAAGTCGCAAAACACTTTAAAGAAGAAGGGGAAGACCCATACGACGAAGATACAATCCGTTTATCTTTAATCGGACGTCCTAATGTCGGAAAATCCAGTCTCGTTAATGCCATATTAGGAGAAGACCGTGTCATTGTTTCTAATATTGCAGGCACGACACGTGATGCGATTGACACTGAATATTCATATGAAGATCAAGATTATGTATTGATTGATACAGCTGGTATGCGTAAAAAAGGGAAAGTGTATGAATCAACAGAGAAATACTCTGTTTTACGTGCTTTAAAGGCGATTGAACGCTCAAATGTAGTACTTGTAGTATTAGATGCTGAAGAAGGCATCATCGAGCAAGATAAGCGTGTGGCAGGCTATGCTCACGAAGAAGGGAAAGCCATCGTTATTGTTGTCAACAAATGGGATACATTAGAAAAAGACAGCAAAACTATGAAAAAATTCCAAGACGAAGTTCGCAAAAACTTCCAATTCTTAGATTATGCACCGATTGCTTTCGTTTCTGCCAAAGAGAAACAACGCTTGCGCACATTGTTCCCATTAATCAATGAAGCCAGCCAAAACCATAAGAAACGTGTACAAAGTTCAACATTGAACGAAGTCATTACAGACGCAATTTCAATGAACCCGACACCTACAGACAAAGGGCGCAGATTAAAAGTATTCTATGCAACACAAGTTGCGATCGAGCCGCCGACATTTGTTGTATTTGTTAATGATGAAGAGTTGATGCACTTCTCTTATAAACGTTATTTAGAAAACCAAATCAGAGATGCATTCGGATTCGAAGGTACTCCGATTAAAATAATTCCAAGAAAGAGAAATTAGAATTGAAAGGATGAATGAAATGAGTAAGGTTGCCGTTTTTGGTATGGGCAGTTTTGGTACAGCATTAGCGAATGTTCTCGCGCAAAACGGTCATGATGTCTTAATGTGGGGAAAAAATAAACAAAGCATTGAAGAGATCAATACTTATCACACAAATTCACGTTATTTGAACGAAGCAAAATTGAACGCTGCAATTAAAGCAACATCAGACATGGACGAAGCCGTTCAGTTTTCAGATACGTATCTGATTGCGTTGCCTACAAAAGCAGTCAGAGAAGTGGTTAAGCAAATCGATGAGAAATTAACAGGCAAGAAAACATTTATACATGTTGCGAAAGGTATTGAAAATTCAACATTCGAACGTGTATCAGAATTGATAGAAGATTCATTATCACCTGAGCATAATGGCGGTATCGGTGTATTATCAGGCCCGAGCCATGCTGAGGAAGTCGTAATTCAACAGCCTACAACAGTTGCTGCATCGTCAAAAGACCCGAATGTCAGCAAACGCATTCAAGATTTATTTATGAATGAATATTTACGTGTCTATACGAATGATGATTTAGTGGGCGTTGAACTTGGCGGTGCATTGAAGAATATTATCGCAGTAGCAAGCGGTATTGTTGCCGGTATGGGCTTTGGAGACAACGCGAAAGCCGCATTGATGACTCGCGGACTCGCTGAGATCAGCCGTTTAGGCGAAGCGCTAGGAGCTGACCCTATGACTTTCTTAGGTCTAGGCGGAATCGGTGATTTAATTGTTACGTGTACGTCAACACATTCTAGAAACTATACACTCGGTTATAAAATCGGCAAAGGCAAAACAGTAGATGAAGCTCTTTCAGAAATGAATATGGTTGCGGAAGGTTTCTATACAACTGAATCTGTTTACCATTTAGCTAAGAAGAAAAACATTGATATGCCTATCACATCAGCGTTGTACGGTGTATTATTTGAAAATGTTCCATTAGAAAAAAGCCTTAAATTATTAATGGACAGAGACAAAAAATCTGAATAGAGATTAAATTAATTTACTATTATAGTATATTTACACCCTGTTAGCTAAAAAACCTTATAAATCGCGGTTTTATGCTCATAAATAATTGCGATAGTAAGAGTCGTTGTGTTAAAGTCATAGCATAATGATATTAAGTTATCATTAGCAAACCCTTGGGAGGTGACTCATAATGAACAAAACAGACTTAATTAACGCTGTTGCAGAACAAGCAGAATTAACTAAAAAAGAAGCTGGCTTAGCAGTTGATGCTGTATTCGAATCAATTCAAAACTCACTATCTAAAGGTGAAAAAGTACAATTGATCGGTTTCGGTAACTTTGAAGTTCGCGAACGTGCTGCCCGTAAAGGTCGCAACCCGCAAACTGGTAAAGAAATCGACATCCCAGCAAGCAAAGTTCCAGCATTCAAAGCTGGTAAAGCTTTAAAAGATGCAGTTAAATAATGAATTCAATACTTAACAGAAAAGCCCTTTTTCAGGGCTTTTCTTTTTATGTTGTAAAATTATAATTTTAATTGCTTTTATCAATAAAATTGGTGAATCTAGCAAGCAGTTGAAATAAAGTGATTTTATTTTTGTATATATAATGTTAAGATGATTATTGATTAATAACGTGAGGTGCAGACATGGATTCAACATTAAGTACATTAAAAAACCAAATAGATCGCAAACTTAATGGTATACATAGTCATGAACCAATTCAGTATAACCATCAATTGGCTCATGTACTTGATGATCAAGATATTTTGCCAGAAGCAAAATTAGCATGCCTCGCAATCGATACATCTATGAGTCATCTGGATTCAATTACAGGAAGCAGTCTGTCAAAGCATGCGATTTTGATAGGGGACTTAATCAGTGCGCATTTTTATACTTTAACGGCTGCTATAAATGATTCACAATATTTAGAAGCAATGAGCGACGCAATCATTAAAGTAAATGAATATAAAACTTCATTGCATTATAGAGCACTCGATGTTGATGCAATGGAAGATGCAATATTATATATTGAAACCATTTTTCCTATGATTACTATTCAACACTTCCATCCACGTGCTGAATTAGGCGGAATCGCTGAATCATTAATTCAATATGCTTCAGAGCATCATCCTGCTTATTTGAAAGATTATAGCGAAAAAGAACTTGAGGCTGTTTTTAAAGCGCTGAATAGTAATATAAAGCAAAGTAGAGGTAATTAATATGGCTAAAAATAAAGCAGATAAAGAAAAAGTACATAAAGTCTTTCAAAACATTTCAACGAAGTATGATAGATTGAACAATATTATCAGCTTTGAACAACACAAAGTATGGCGTAAACGTGTTATGAAATCTATGAACGTTAAACCAGGAAGCAAAGCATTAGACGTATGCTGCGGTACGGCAGATTGGACAATTGCACTAAGTAAAGCTGTCGGACCTACTGGTGAAGTTATCGGACTTGATTTCAGTGAAAACATGCTGAAAGTCGGAGAAGAAAAAACTAAAAATATGGCGAATATTCAACTCGTTCAAGGTGATGCTATGGAATTGCCATTTGACGACAATGAATTCGATTATGTCACAATCGGTTTCGGATTGCGCAATATTCCGGATTATGTCATTGCTTTGAAAGAAATGAATCGCGTACTTAAACCAGGCGGTATGGTGGTATGTCTTGAAACGAGCCAACCGACTATTCCTGTGTTTAAACAACTCTACCAGCTTTACTTTAAATTTGTTATGCCTGTATTCGGTAAATTTTTCGCTAAATCAAAAGAAGAATACGAATGGCTGCAGCAATCTGCTTTTAACTTCCCTGATCGCGATGAACTAAAAGCATTGTTCCAATTAGCAGGCTTCAGAGATATTGAAGTGAAAAGTTTTACAGGCGGCGTAGCTGCAATGCACTTAGGGTATAAGGAAAAAGAAACAGCAAAAGGTGATTAATGTGGAGAAGTTGAACATTAATAAAGAAATCAAAAAAATTGAAAAAGCACTTAAACAGACTATTAAAAGTGATAATGCTGTATTAGAAGAGGCGTCACACCATTTATTGTCATCAGGCGGCAAGCGTGTGCGCCCGTCTTTTGTCATTTTGAGCAGTGAATACGGTATTTCTCCTAGGAATGAAGACACTTATAAAATTGCTGTTTCTTTAGAATTAATTCATATGGCGACATTAGTCCACGATGATGTGATTGATAGAAGCGATAAACGCAGAGGGCGTTTAACTATCAGTAAAAAATGGGACCAAGATACTGCAATTTTAACCGGCAACTATTTGCTTGCCTTAGCCTTAAATAATATTTCATCAATTGAAGATAAAAGAATACATATGATTTTATCCCATGCGATTGTGGATGTATGCCGCGGAGAATTATTCCAATTCCAAGACCAATTTAACACAGAGCAAACCATCACTAATTATTTAAGACGTATTAATCGTAAAACAGCCTTATTAATCCAACTCGCAACAGAGCTAGGTGCCTTGTCTGCACATGCTGATCTTAAAACAGCTAATAAACTTAAGCGCATCGGCCACTATATTGGGATGAGTTTCCAAATTGTCGATGATATTCTTGATTTTACGAGTACTGAAAAGCAATTAGGCAAACCTGTAGGCAGTGATTTAATGAACGGCCACATTACTTTGCCGGTGTTGCTTGAGATGAGAGAAAATCCGGAATTCAAAGCAAAAGTTGACGCACTTAACCCAAATAGCCCTAAAGAGGATTTTGTTTACTGCGTTGATTATATCAGACAGTCATCCAATATAGATGCTGCGAAACAAATCAGCAGGCAGTACCTTCAAAAAGCAATTCGTTTATTAGATGAACTTGAAGTAAACGGCGCAACAACATGGTTTAAAAAGTTGATTAAAAGAATGGAATCCAGAAATATATAAAAAACAATTCCAAAATATTGAAAGCGCTTAAACAAACTGTTAAACTGATAATGTATTTAATTACATTCAACCAAATACACATATAATTCAGGAGGATTTGCGAAATGGAAAGAACTTTTCTAATGATTAAACCTGATGGTGTTCAACGTAATATCGTTGGTGAAATCATCACACGTTTAGAGAAAAAAGGATTAAAACTAGTTGGCGGTAAATTCATGACTGTTTCCAAAGAATTAGCAGAAACACATTATGGTGAACATGCTGGTAAACCATTCTACGAAGGTCTTGTATCATTTATCACTTCAGCACCTGTCTTTGCGATGGTAGTAGAAGGTGAAAATGTAGTAGAAGTTACAAGAAATATGATTGGTAAAACAAATCCAACTGAAGCAGCACCTGGTACAATCAGAGGCGATTTAGGTTTAACTGTAGGCCGTAACGTTATCCACGGTTCAGATTCAGTTGAATCAGCTAAAAGAGAAATCAGCTTATGGTTCGAACCTAACGAATTAAGTGTTTATACAGCCAACAATGAAGAATGGTTATACGAATAAATTTATATAAAGTATACATTTGAAAAATTCATTTTATCCAAAGCAGGCCAGATTGAAACGCGCAATTTCAGTCTGGTTTGTTTTTGCGTTCCATTAATTTCTGAAAATTTTAACAATTATACGTTTTAATTGTTTCTGTCCTTATTTCACGTGTGCTATGATAATAGGTATACTTAAGAGTAACAATATGAAATGGAGTGATTGCATAATGAGATTTTTAACCTCTGGAGAATCCCATGGGCCGCAACTGACTGTTATTGTAGAAGGTGTTCCGGCAAATTTAGCTGTTACAGCTGAAGACATTAATGTTGAAATGTTTAAGCGTCAAGGCGGATATGGCCGCGGACGCCGCATGAAAATTGAAAAAGACGCTGTTGAAATTGTTTCTGGTGTAAGAAATGGTTATACATTAGGCAGTCCGATTACGATTGTGGTAACAAATGATGATTTTACACACTGGAGAAATATTATGGGTGTTGCTCCTATTTCTGAAGAAGAACAAGAACAGATGAAACGCACCATCTCTAAACCACGTCCCGGACATGCTGATCTTGTAGGCGGAATTAAATACAATCATCGTGATTTAAGAAATGTATTAGAACGTTCATCTGCCAGAGAAACAGCTGCCCGCGTTGCTGTAGGTGCACTATGCAAAATCTTGCTAAAACAATTAGATATCGATATCTTCAGCCGTGTTGTTGAAATCGGCGGTATCAAAGATGATGAAGCATACGATTTAGAAACGATTAAATCACATGAAGACAATAATGATGTTCGTGTTATTAATGAAGAAAAAGCACAAGCAATCAGAGATTTAATCGATCAAGCTAAAAAAGATGGAGATTCGCTAGGCGGTGTCGTTCAAGTAATTGTGGATAATATGCCTGTAGGTGTCGGCAGTTATGTCCATTATGATCGAAAACTCGATGGCAGAGTCGCACAAGGTGTAGTCGGCATCAACGCATTTAAAGGCGTAAGTTTCGGTGAAGGTTTCAAAGCAGCTGAAAAACCAGGCAGCCAAATCCAAGATCCTATTCTCTATGATGAAACGAACGGCTATACACGTGCATCCAATCATCTAGGCGGATTAGAAGGCGGTATGAGTAATGGTATGCCGATTGTAGTGAATGGTGTTATGAAACCTATTCCTACTTTATATAAACCGCTCGCATCAGTAGATATTGAGACGAAAGAACCTTTCAAAGCAACAATAGAACGTTCAGACAGCTGTGCCGTACCTGCAGCAAGTATTGTATGCGAACATGCAGTCGCATTTGAATTGACTAAAGCATTGCTGGAAGAATTCCAATCCAATTACATGGAACAGCTCAAAGAACAAGTCGCAGAACGCAGACAACGCAACATTGAATTTTAAAATCTAAGGTGATACGTATGCAACTAATGACAACTTATAAAGAGGATAATTATCCGATTATTATCCAACACAATGCATTAACAGAATTAAATCAATTTCTAACAAATTATCGCGATGTTGTATTTATTATCGATAAGAACGTAGAACACGCGCATCCGAATAAATTAAATCAGGCACTTTCATCTATTATGCCTGAACAAATTACACATGTTATTCGTATTGAAGGCAG
The DNA here is from genome assembly GCF_003344575.1 of Staphylococcus sp. EZ-P03. NCBI lineage: Bacteria > Bacillati > Bacillota > Bacilli > Caryophanales > Staphylococcaceae > Staphylococcus > Staphylococcus sp. EZ-P03. The sequence goes on from NZ_QPMO01000009.1 coordinate 83,230, forward strand.
TGAACAATCTAAATCCTTTGAAGTCTACCAAAGCGTTTTAGAACAGTTATTAGAAAAAGGAATTACGCGCAACACTTGTATCGTCGCAATCGGCGGCGGTGTAACAGGAGACTTTTCAGGGTTTGTGGCTGCGACATTATTGCGCGGCGTTGATTTTATTCAAGTCCCAACGACAATTTTAGCGCATGACTCAAGTGTAGGAGGCAAAGTAGGGATTAATACACCGCAAGGTAAAAATCTAGTAGGGGCTTTTTATCGCCCTTCAGCAGTTATCTATGATTTAGACTTTCTCACTTCTTTGCCTTATACCGAAATCACCAGCGGCTATGCAGAAGTTTATAAACATGCATTATTAAACGGACAAGCAGCGCTGAATGATATCGAATTGAATTTTCCTGACCGATCAAGCTTAGAAGCATTGCATCACTTAGATGACTTTTTGCTTAAAGGAATTGAAACTAAATTAAATATTGTTGTGGCTGATGAGCATGAACAAGGCAAACGCAAATTCTTAAATCTCGGCCATACGTTTGGACATGCGATTGAGTATCATGAGAAAATAGCACATGGTCATGCAGTGATGATAGGTATTTTATATCAATTCATTGTTTCAAACCTCTTGCTCCATACAAATTACGATATCCAACACTTTAAAGATTATTTCAAACAACTGGATTATCCATTGGAAGTCGTACTAAACGCTGACTTTGAGCCTTTATTAGAATTAATGTTAAAAGATAAAAAGAATGATAAAAACGGCATTCAAATGGTGTTATTGTCTTCTATCGGCAATCCGGTCGTACAACATGTTGATAACGATGTGCTTGCTGAAGCCTTTACACAATTACAAAACATATTAAAGTGAGTGAAGATAAATGAGTAAAACCGAATTAATTAATGTACAAGGGCCTTTGCGCGGTGAAATCGAAGTGCCGGGCGACAAATCCATGACTCATCGTGCGATTATGCTGAGTGCTTTAGCAGAAGGCAAATCAACAATATATAAACCGCTTCTCGCTGAAGACTGTCTCCGCACCATTCACATCTTCCGCTTATTAGGCGTTCGATTTGAAATCAGCGATGATCAAGTCATTGTGGAATCTCCCGGCTATCAAAACTTTACTACACCGCACCAAGCACTTTATACAGGCAACTCAGGTACTACAACACGTCTGCTTGCCGGGTTGCTTTCCGGATTAGGCATCGAAAGTGTACTTTCAGGCGATGCTTCTATCGGCAACCGTCCTATGAACCGAGTAATTGATCCATTGACTGAAATGGGTGCTGATATACACGGTGTAGAAGGCAATTACACACCTTTAATTATTAAAAAAGGGCAAATTAAAGGTATACAATATAAAATGCCGGTTGCCAGTGCACAAGTGAAAAGTGCGATTTTATTTGCCAGCTTATTCTCTGATGAACCATCTGTGATTGAAGAAATCGGAATGACACGCAATCATACGGAAACTATGTTTGAACATTACCATATTCCTATTAAAACAGAAGGTATGCGCATTGAAACAGTTCCGAATGCAATTCAAGACATTCAACCAGCAGATTTCCAAGTTCCAGGTGATATTTCATCTGCAGCGTTCTTTATCGTTGCGGCCTTAATTACACCTGATAGTGATGTTACAATTCATAATGTAGGTATGAATGAGACACGTTCTGGTATCATAGATGTCGTGAAAGCAATGGACGCAAATATTGAAATCTTTAACGAAAAGAATGGTGCTGAACCGACTGCATCGCTGCGTGTACGCTATACACCTGATCTGAAGCCGTTAAATATGGCTGATGCGTTAGTAACACGTGCGATTGATGAAATACCTATCATTGCATTGTTGTGTACACAAGCACAGGGTTCAAGCGTAATTAAAGATGCAGAAGAGTTAAAATACAAAGAGACTGACCGTATTGAGACAACATCTAATGAACTAGGCTTGCTCGGCTTTGAAGTACATCCGACAAATGATGGTTTTGTCATTCATCCGTCAACATTTGAACGACCTGCAGAAGTCAGTTCTTATACAGACCATCGTATCGGTATGACATTAGCCATAGCTTCATTGTTGAGTGATGACACGATTTCAATTCATAACTTCGATGCAGTCAATACCTCATTCCCAGAATTCTTGCCATTGTTAAAATCAATTGCTCAGAAAGGATAATATTATGGAAGACACACAGAAATTAATTGATGATATTCATCTACAAAAGATAGATAACTTAGACAGCAGAGTAGAAAATGCAATTACCTCTGCTGACGATGATACTTTGTTCATGCTTGGAGAAACACTGTATAATTACGGATTGACGCCGCAAGGCTTAGAAGTATTCAGAGCGTTGTATCATAAATTTCCTAACGAACCGGAACTGTTGATTTACTTTATAGAAGGGCTCATCTCTGAAGATAAAACAGATGAAGCTTTAGAACATTTAAACCAAGCAGACTTAACAACAGAACGCTTAATGTTAGAAGCAGATTTATATCAGCAAATTAATATGCTAGAAGTCGCAATCGATAAAGTACAAGAAGCAATCGAATTAGAACCTAACGACCCAGTGCTGCACTTCGCATTGGCTGAACTTATGTATTTTGACGGTCAATATTTACGTGCTTCTGCAGAGTATGAAACAGTACTTGAAACAGGAGAGTACATGGTTAACGGTGTTAATTTGTATGCTCGTTTAGCAGACAGTGCATTGCAAAGCGGCAACTATGATGATGCCATTCAATTGTTCGATGAAATTCATGAACAAGATATGACACCAGAAGATTACATGAAAAAAGCACTTGCTTATGAAAAAAATGATTTGATTCAAGAAGCTGTTAAAATCATGCGTGTGTTGATGGATAAAGATCCAGATTATATTCAAGGCTATTTCTACTTGCAGCAGCTCTACTTGCAGCAAAGAGATTATAAATCAGCGATTGAAGTAGGGCATGAAGGTTTAAGATTGAACGAATTCTACAAAGAACTGATGCTGTCTACAGGTAAAATCGAAATTGATCAAGGTGATCAAGAACAAGGGGTACAATTAATGCTGAAAGCCCTTGAAATTGATAATTCTTACCAAGAACCGCTGATTGAACTCAGCAGTTTATACCGTACAAAAGATGATGCTGAATCTATTATCGGTTTATTAAAATATGCAAATGAAGATGACTTAGACCCAAGATTTATGTGGAACTTAGCTTATGCCATGGGTGAGGAAGAACGCGACAAAGAAGCACAGCATTTCTTTGACTTAGCTTATCCGACATTTGAAAATAATCCAGATTTCTTAGGAGACTATTATTTCTTCCTCATCGAAACTGGACAAGTTGAACAAGCTAAAGCATTGCTGCCGAAATTAATGGAATTAGATCCTAATAATGATGAGTGGCAGCAAGAAGCTGAACGTTTACAATCTTTTTAATACGTTGGTGAAAAGTACATGATAGACTTTGAAAGTTTGAATCTGAAAAAGAATAATTTAATAGATTACTTGTTATTCAACTATGCGTTTAAATCAAGAATCAGTGTTTGGGTGCTGAACTTAATCAAGTCTGATATTCAGCGCCTTGAAAGTATTTATTTTGTAGATACACCTATCACTAGTCATGCAACTTTAGAAATCGCAGTGACAGAAAGCGATGAAATCGGAATTCAATTTACGCAAAACCACAAACGTTTGTATAATACCAACGAAATTTTCCATGTGATTGCCTATGAACGGCCGTCTTTTGATATAAAGATTCATTTACCTAAAAGAGATGCCAGAATTGACGAAGTCCTGCTTTCTCAACTGCTTTCATCACCAGATTATACATCACATTTAAGCGACTTGTATGCAGTGACAATGACTCCGCAAGCAGAACTGTCGTTGATTAATCATTTACAAAATACGATTGATTTGAGTCTGCAGATCAATGACTCAGAATACTTTTACAGACTATCTCACTTATTAAATACGATTAAAACAAAGTCCTATAATTTTCCAACGAAGGAATGAATCTGATGAGTCTTTTACAGTGGTGGAAATGGGCTGTTTATTCACGCCCATTTCTTTTATTAGCTTTGGTATGTAATGCTTTAGGTACCATTTACGGATACATATGGTATGGCAGCCAGCTTAGTGAGACACCTTGGCAATTCTTAATATTTGTACCTGACAGTCCCACGGCTTCACTCTTTTTATGTTTTGCATTAGTGTTAATGCTCTTTAATAAAAATAATGCAATCATTGAAGCGCTTGCCTTTACAACACTTATTAAATACGGAGTCTGGGCTGTCATTATGAATTTGATATTATTTTATCAATATAATGAAGTCACAATCAGCGGGATGATGCTGCTGCTTTCTCATGGTATTATGGCATTGCAAGCATTGTTATTTTACCCTAGGTTTAAAGTTACTTTGCTAGGTGGTGTGGTTTCAATGGTTTGGATTTTCCATAATGACTTGATCGACTATGTCTTTATGCAGTTTCCGTACTATCCATTCATTGCTTCGCACATAGAACTAGTAGCATATATTGCGTTCTTGTTAAGTATATTAAGCTTAATTTTATACTTTTATTTAAAGTCGTTAATACAGCACAAATTGTTTGACCAAAGTTTACGTTCTCAGTAAAATAATGTTATAAAGGAGTGAGAATTTTGTCTTTAGTAAGTATGATAATTTATTTTGCGATATTAATGATTTTACCGCTTTGGGCACAACACAAAGTCAAATCAACTTATGAAAAGTATTCACAAGTTCGATCAACAAGCGGTAAAACAGGACGAGAAGTGGCTGAAGAAATATTACATGCCAATGGTATAAATGACGTTGAAGTTTTAGAAGGCGAAGGTTTCTTATCAGACCACTACGACCCATCTAAAAAAGTAATTCGTTTATCTGCTGCGAACTACAATCGTCCAAGTGTTGCTGGTACAGCCATCGCAGCACACGAAGTAGGACATGCGATTCAAGATGCTCAAGGTTATTTCTATTTAAGATTCAGACATGCTTTATTCCCATTAGCAAATATCGGCAGCAGCTTGTCTTATATTTTAATTATGGCAGGTATCGTATTGACATCTATGCAGATGGCAATCGGTTCAACTGCATTATGGATCGGTATTTTCTTAATGGCATTCGCAGTCTTATTCTCAATCATAACCTTGCCGGTAGAGTTTGACGCAAGTAAGAGAGCAATGAATAACATTAAAGATTTGAATATCGTTAACGACAAAGAATATAAACACGCACGAAAAGTGTTAAGTGCAGCCGCAATGACTTATGTAGCTTCTACAGCAGTTGCAGTTGCCGAACTATTAAGATTCATCTTAATTGCACGCTCTAGTGATTAATAAGCACTTATACAGTTTGAGGCCTTGCTGATTTCAGCAAGGCTTTTTCATTTTGCCGATTGCACTTAAAATGCATAATAAAAAAATATAAGATATACTAAGAGATAAGATGTAAGGAGATGAAAACGCATGAAAACAATGTTAGAAATGCAAAAAGAAGTAGACGCATACATAGGACAATTCAAAGTCGGTTATTTCTCGCCGCTTGCGAATTTAGCACGCCTTACTGAAGAAGTAGGCGAACTTGCACGAGAAATCAATCATGTGTATGGAGAAAAGAAAAAGAAATCAACAGAAGCCGAAAATACAATTAAAGCAGAACTCGGCGATAACCTTTTTGTTTTATTGTGTATCGCAAATTCATTAGATATCGATATGACAGAAAGTTTTAATGAAACAATGGATAAATTTAATCATCGAGATAAAGATCGATTTGAACGTAAATAAAAACAAAATAGAGAGATAAAGGAGAGTCGGTTTGAAATGAAGATAGGAATTACATGTTATCCTTCTATGGGAGGTTCGGGCGTTATTGCGACTGAACTTGGGATACTCCTTGCTGAAAGGGGACACGATGTCCACTTTATCACTTCAAACTTGCCATTTCGTATCAGAAAGCCGCTTCCAAACATTACTTTCCACCAAGTAGAAGTTAATCAATATGCTGTCTTTCAATACCCGCCGTATGATATCAGTTTAAGCACTAAAATTGCTTCTGTCATTAAAGAATATGACTTAGACATTTTGCATATGCATTATGCAGTACCGCATGCGATTTGCGGTATTTTAGGCCGTCAAATGTCTGGCAAAGACGTTAAAATTATGACGACATTGCATGGTACTGATATTACAGTATTAGGGTATGACCATTCGCTTAAGGATGCGATTAAATTCGGTATTGAAAATAGTGATGTTGTGACAAGTGTCAGTCAATCACTCGCAAAGCAAACACAAGAAATCATCGGTACGAATAAAGAAATCGTACCCATTTATAACTTTGTCAGAGAAATAGATTTTCCGACTCAGCGCAACGATGCTTTAAGAGAAGTTTACGGTATCAGTCCTGATGAGAAAGTACTGATTCACGTTTCTAACTTCAGACAAGTAAAACGTATAGATACCATCGTTGAAACATTTAAAAAGGTCCATGATCAAATACCATCGAAACTATTATTGTTAGGCGACGGGCCTGAATTGATGGAAATGAAACGTCTTGTGAGAAAGCTAGACATTGAAGCTGATGTATTGTTCTTAGGCAAACAGGAATTTGTCAATCAGTTCTATCAAATGTCAGACTTGGTGCTGCTGCTCAGCGAAAAAGAAAGTTTCGGTTTGACTTTGCTTGAAGCAATGAAAACCGGCGTTGTGCCTATCGGTTCAACAGCAGGCGGTATAAAAGAAGTGATTAAACACGAAGAAACAGGCTTTATTGTCGATATCGGAGATAGCGACAAGGCTAGCGAATATGCGATTGAGTTGCTTACAAATGATGCATTATATCAACGCTTGCGTACACAGATGCTAGAAGATATCGCAGAGCGTTTCAATTCAGAACATATCGCAGATCAATATGAATACTACTATAAGCAGATGTTAGAGGGAAAACATGAATAAAGATTTATTTTTAAAAGCAGCGCCTATTTTAAATCAAATAAAGCGTCACGGTTATGAAGCCTATTATATCGGAGGTTCAGTCAGAGATTATTTGATGGGCCGTCCTATTCATGATATCGATATCACTACGAGTGCGGATCCAGATGAAATCGAAACTATTTTTGAACATACGATACCGATTGGCAAAGAACACGGTACAATTAATGTGGTATTCAACCATGAAAATTATGAAGTAACAACTTATCGAGCTGAAGGCGAATATAAAGACCATCGACGCCCAGACGAAGTCTTCTTTGTCCGCGATTTATATAAAGATGTAGAACGCAGAGACTTTACGATGAATGCGATTGCGATGGATACTGATTTTACTATCAGAGATTATTTCGGCGGCTATGATGATATTCAAAAACAGCGTATTGTCACGGTTGGCGAAGCAAATGAACGCTTTAATGAAGATGCACTGCGTATCTTGCGCGGATTGCGATTCAAATCCCAATTAGGCTTTGAAATTGAAGCACATACGTATGAAGCAATGAAAAATAAAATGCCGGATACACGTTATCTATCAATTGAACGTATCATCGTCGAGCTTGTTAAGTTATTAGAAGGTAAAGATGCGGCTGAAGTATATCCAATGCTGCTGGCATTAGACTTCTTCAAATATGTACCGTTTTTCAAAGACTATGATATGACACAAGTCGAAATTGATGAACCGTTAACATTGGAATTGTTGATAGCAATCTTATTATTCAAACAGCCAGAAGTAAACGGTGCACTCGCAAAGCTAAAAATCAGCAACGACCGCAAGAAACAAATTCAACGTTATGTTCAACTCTTTGAACAATTAGGTACACTTAATGGCAAAAAACAATTACGTGTACTTGTGTATGATTATGGTTTGTCTGTTTTATCTTATATACTAACCATGCAAGCTACGTTAGAGAAGAATGATATTCCATTAAGCCATCCGCTGATATTTAATCAAAAAACGATAGAGGCAATCTACGAAAATCTTCCGATTTATCAAAGAAGCGATATAGCAATCAATGGTAAAATTATTTTAGAAACATTAAATCGTAAAGGCGGTCCATGGTTAAAAGAAGCACTCAGAGCGATAGAATGTGCCATTATTAATAATGAACTGTCCAATGAACAAAGCGAAATCATAAAATGGGTGAAAACAAATGTCTAAATACAGTCAAGATGTTGTAAAAATTTTATATGATCATCAGCCTGAATATATTTCTGGTCAAATGATCGCAGAGCAGCTGCAGATTTCTCGAACTGCAGTCAAAAAAATCATTGATCAACTTAAAGCAGAAGGCTGCGTCATCAATTCAGTCAACCATAGAGGTCATCAGTTAGAACAACTGGCAGACACTTGGTATCCTGGTATTGTAGAACAAATTGTTGATGAACAAGGCTTTTTTAAGAAAACATTGGTTTTCGATACCATCGATTCAACACAACTCGCAGCAAAACAAGAACTTGTCGGCAATCAAGATTCAATTATTGTGTTAAGCAATGAACAAACTAAAGGGCGCGGCCGTTTTAACCGCTTCTGGGATTCAGAAAAAGGAAAAGGGCTATGGATGAGTGCGGTCTTTCGTCCGAATGTACCTTTCTCTTTAATTACGACTTTTAATTTGTTTATGGCCTTAGCAATAAGAGAAAGTATTCAACCTTTTTCAAACGACAAAGTTGAAATCAAATGGCCTAACGACATTTATATCGGCAGTAAAAAGGTCTGCGGTTTCTTAACAGAAATGTCTGCGAATAGTGATGGTATTGAAGCTGTTATTTGTGGAATAGGTATTAATATGAACCAAAAAGCAGATGAGTTTCCAAAAGAAATTGCACATCGCGCGACAAGTATATTGAACCATGCGGATCAAAAAATCGATCGTTATCAGTTTTTAGACGTATTGCTGGGCAATATGAAAAAACGCTATATACAATTTCTGACAGTGCCGTTTGAAGACATCAGAGAAGAATACAGAACACATTCAAATATTTGGCATCGCACGTTGAAGTTCACAGAGAACGACACAGTATTTACTGGTCAAGCATTGGATATTGATAAAGACGGCTTTTTGCAAGTCGTTGATGAAGAGGGCAAACCACACCGCTTAATGAGTGCTGATATTGATTTATAGGAAGGAGGCGATAAAGTGAGTCAAACCAATTATGCAGTGGTAGATTTAGAAACAACCGGCAACCAAAAGGATTATGATGAAATCATTCAAATCGGAATTACATTTGTAAGAAATTTTGAGATTGTAGGTTCCTACCACTCTTTAATTAAAACAGACATAGAAATTCCGCCTTTCATACAGGCACTGACTTCTATTGAAGATACCATGCTTACACAAGCACCATATTTTCATGAAATAGCAGATGAAATCTATGATGTTTTGAAAGACTGTGTCTTTGTCGCACACAACGTAGCCTTTGATTTGAACTTTTTAAAAAATGCATTCAGAAAATGCAATATCACTTATCACCCTAGAAAAGCCATTGATACTGTCGAATTATTCAAAGTGGCTTTTCCGACAGATAAAAGCTACCAATTAAGCGAACTTGCTGAAAATCATGGTATACCTTTAAATAATGCACACCGTGCCGATGAAGATGCCGCAACTACTGCTAAATTGATGATTAAAGCTTTCAATGTGCTTTACAGTCTTCCGACAGATACATTGAAACAATTGTATTACTTAAGCAAAGACTTAAAATATCAACTGCATGATGTCATTTTCGAAATGGTACGCAACCGAAAAGACGAAGGACTAGATAAAGAGTTTGCGCAGTTCGAGCAGATTATTTACAGAAAGCAGGTTGATTTCAAAGCACCGCAAATAGATTTTGAAGGATCAACAAAAGACTTTTATAAACAAGTCATTGATGCATTAGGTTTCACTTATCGACCGCAGCAGCTCTATCTGACTGAAATTATATTAGAACAGTTGATGCATAATGAAAAAGCATTAATTGAAGCACCGCTCGGTTCAGGGAAATCCATTGCTTATTTAATTGCGGCTTTAATGTACAACATTGAAACCAAGCAGCATGTCATGATTTCAACAAATACAAAACTGCTTCAAAATCAATTATTAGAACATGAAATCCCTACACTTGAGAAAGTCTTGGGTTATCGTATCAATGCGGCAATTATTAAAAGCAAGAGAGATTACATTTCTCTTGGACTCATCAGTCAAATCTTAAAAGATGATACGCAAAATTATGACGTAACACTACTTAAAATGCAGCTGCTGATTTGGATTACTCAAACCGAAACAGGAGATATCCAAGAGCTGAATTTAAAAGGCGGACAAAAAATGTATTTAGAACAAAAAGCAGAGACTTATGTTCCGGTTCGTCATGATATTCATTACTATAATTTCTTGAAGCGCAATGCTCAAAATATACAAATCGGTATTACTAACCATGCGCATCTCATTCATGCCTCTCAAGAAAATAGTATTTATCAGCTGTTTGAGGATTGTATTATCGATGAAGCACACCGTCTGCCAGACTATGCCTTAGATCAAGTTACAAATGAATTGAGCTATTCAGATATCAAATATCAGCTAGGTTTAATCGGTAAAACAGAAAATGAGAAACTGTTAAAAGCGGTAGACAACCTTGAACAAAAGCGTATTTTAGAAAAATTGGATATACCGCCGATTGATGTTTTCGGCTTGAAATCAGCTATGAATGATATTCATGAATTGAATGAAACGTTATTCACGACAATTTTTGATATTATTCATGATTCTACCATCCATGATGATGATAACCATAAAATTCATTTTGTGAATCAATTTGATAAAGGCCCGATTCTTAAGGATATCCATCAGATTATTCATAAATTAAATTTAACTTTAGAATATTTCAACGGTATGAGCCATAAAACGATTAAATCAATTCGAAAGCATCTGCTTTATATCAATGACCATTTCCGTGCAATTGAACAAAGTCTGAAGGAAGATCATACTTGTTTCTTATCTATAAAAAATTTAGAGCAAAAATCGACCATCACAATTTATGTGAAAGACTATAAAGTGAAAGACATTCTCTCGCATCAAATTTTAGATAAATTCAATGCCTTAACCTTTATTTCAGGAACTTTAACGTTCAATGGTTCTTTTGAAGCCTATAAGAAATGGTTCAATCAAGATGCGGCGTTTAATACGTATATCATTGATGAAGTAGTAGAAAATAATAACAAAGCAACTATCTTTATACCTAATGATGTTGAACCGTATCATTATCGCGATGTTGAAAAATACGAACATGCGATTGTCAGCTATATTACGGAATACGTCAATACCACACAATCGAAATGCCTGGTCTTATTTACCAGTTATAAAATGATGTATCATGTCCAAGAATTATTAAACGATCTGCCTGATTTTGAAGATTACATCATTTTATCTCAGCAGAATAACAGCCAAAATTATAAGATTGCCCAGCAATTCAATAGTTTTGATAAAGCCATTCTGCTTGGTACTGGTACCTTCTTTGAAGGATTCGACTTCCAAGGCGAAGGCATCAAATGTGTTATGATTGCTAAGTTGCCGTTCATGAATCAAAACAATACTAAATATTGGTTAATGGATTCTGAATTTGTTTCTACGTTTAAAGATTATGTATTGCCTGATGCTGTTATCAGGTTCAGACAAGGTCTCGGACGTCTCATTCGCAATGAGAACGACAGAGGTATTATTGTGTCTTTTGATGACCGCTTAGTCAAAAGCAATTACCAGCATTTCTTTATGCAGACGTTAAAAGCATTTAATCAGCAAATCGGCAACTTGCAGAAGTTCAATAAAATTTTAAGAAGATTAAAGACAGAATAGGGCGTATCAACTAGAACAAACCCCATTTATTTGATAAAATGTAAACGGGTTAAAAGTAAACAATCAACTCATGCATATGAGTAATGATGAATGCGCTAATAAATGTCAAAAAGAAGTATAGGAGTTTGAATAATGAAGACTACAATTAAAGAAGCAAAGAACTACATTGGTCAAGAAGTCACTATCGGCGCTTGGCTTCAAAACAAACGTTCTAGCGGTAAAATTGCATTCTTGCAATTACGTGACGGAACAGGATTTATGCAAGGTGTTGTAGTGAAATCAGAAGTTGATGAAGATACATTCGCTACAGCTAAAAACCTTAATCAAGAATCATCTTTATATATTACTGGAACAATTACTGAAGATAACCGTTCAGATTTAGGTTATGAAATGCAAGTGCAATCTATTGATGTAATTCAAGAAGCACATGATTATCCGATTACACCTAAAAATCACGGTACTGAATTCTTAATGGATCATCGTCATTTATGGCTGCGTTCTAAAAAGCAGCATGCGGTGATGCAAATCCGTAATGAAATTATCCGTTCAACATATGAATTCTTCCATGATAGCGGATTCGTTAAAATCGATCCTCCGATCTTAACAGCAAGTGCACCGGAAGGCACAAGCGAGCTTTTCCATACTAAATACTTTGATGAAGATGCATTCTTATCACAAAGTGGTCAATTATACTTAGAAGCTGCGGCTATGGCTTACGGCAAAGTTTTCTCATTCGGTCCAACATTCCGTGCAGAGAAATCTAAAACACGCCGTCATTTAATCGAGTTCTGGATGATTGAAGGCGAAATGGCGTTCTATAACCATGCGGACAGCTTAGAAGTACAAGAACAATACGTAACACACGTTGTTCAATCTGTACTTAAAAATTGCGAAATCGAACTAAAAACTTTAGGCAGAGATACTTCAAAACTTGAAAAAGTTAAAGCACCATTCCCAAGAATTTCATACGATGATGCGATTGAATATCTAAAAGAACAAGGTTTCGATGATATCGAATGGGGCGAAGATTTCGGTGCACCGCACGAAACAGCAATCGCCAACCATTATGATTTACCAGTATTTATCACAAATTATCCAACAAAAATCAAACCATTCTATATGCAGCCGAACCCAGAAAACGAAGATACAGTATTATGCGCAGACTTAATTGCGCCTGAAGGTTACGGCGAAATCATCGGCGGATCTGAACGTATTAATGATTTAGAGTTATTAGAATCACGCATTGATGAACATGGTTTAGATAGAGAAAGCTACAACTATTATTTAGACTTGCGTCGTTATGGCTCTGTACCGCACAGCGGATTCGGTTTAGGCTTAGAAAGAACAGTGGCTTGGATTTCTGGTGTAGAACACGTCAGAGAAACAGCACCATTCCCACGTTTGCTTAACCGTTTATATCCATAAGACTTATGCATTTCAATAAACAATAAATGAGGTCCAGTCATATGCATACAGTATGACTGGGCCCTTTCAATAGGTACGCACAAAAAGAAGGGGTGTTCACTTTGAATATAGAATTACTGCGCAAACGCCCAGTCGTTATAAGAAGGGAACTGCTGGATCATTATACTGAGATGGGTCTGTCTGAAAGCGACCTTGTCATCTTAATCAAACTGATTTATGAATATGAACATTCAAATAAACAACCGTCTATTGAATACTTAAGTAAAGGCACGACACTCAAAGAACGCGAAGTAACTGCAGTTATCCAGCGTTTGATTCAATTGAATATGTTAGATTTAACTGTTCAAAAAGATGAAGAGGGCCGTTTTGCGGAATTTATGAATTTAGATGGATTTTATCAAGCATTCAGCGATGTAATGAAATCGCAAGAAGCGAAAAAAGAAGAACTGACTGACCAAGAAGCTTTCAAAACATTATTCAATATGATTGAAAATGCATTCGGACGTCCGCTCTCTCCAATAGAAATCGATACATTGAATCAATGGATAGATGTCGATCATCATGAAATATCTGTGATTCAAGCTGCAGTGAATGAAGCTTTAAGCCAAGAAAAAATGAGTTTCAAATACATTGATCGTATTTTATTAAATTGGAAGAAAAACAATGTCAAAACCGTGGAAGATTCTAAAAAGATCAGCAGTCAATATCATACCCCTCAAATGAAACATACTGTTAAGAAGATACCTAAATTCGATTGGTTAGATCAGGAGGATTCATAATGTTAAGCAAGAAAAAAGCATTGGCTATGATAGATGTGATTGATGACATGTTTCCAGATGCGGAAATCGAATTGAAACATGATAATGCCTTTGAGCTTACAATTGCTGTACTGCTGTCTGCACAGTGTACAGACGTCTTAGTCAACAAAGTCACAAAACACTTATTCCAAAAATATAAAACTCCGCAAGATTATCTGGATGTCAGTTTAGAAGAACTAGAACAAGATATCCGTTCTATCGGTCTTTATAGAAATAAAGCAAAGAATATCAAAAAGCTCAGCCAATCGTTATTAGATAAATTTGATGGCCAGATTCCAAATAACCGTGCTGATTTAGAAAGTTTGGCAGGGGTAGGCAGAAAAACTGCTAATGTTGTTTTGAGCGTGGCATTCGGTGTACCTGCACTTGCAGTCGATACGCATGTTGAACGTGTCTCAAAAAGATTAGGAATTTGCCGCTGGAAAGACAGTGTTAAAGAAGTAGAGGAGAGACTTTGTTCAGTCATTCCTAAAGACCGTTGGAATAAAAGCCATCATCAGCTGATTTTCTTTGGCCGCTATCATTGCCTGGCAAGAGCACCTAAATGTGATGTCTGTCCATTATTTGATGATTGCAGAGAAGGACAAAAGCGTTACCGCGAAAAATTAAGAAAAGAAGCAAAAGCATAGGGAGTGATATTGTGATAACAAAAGCTGATTTCGAAGCATTAGAAGTAAAAATTGATGCCCTAGCAAAAAATAAGCAGCTCACTTCTGATGAAGGCAAAGCACTGCTTGATCAATATTTAGCATTAATCGAACGTTACTTTTGCGACATCAACAATATAGATACTATCGCATTTGATCAGCTCGATAATTATGCTGTTGTGCCTATCAATTTTAAAGAACGCTTCGATTATATCCATCAACGCAAACATCATTTTATGGGTTATCGCCAAATGAAAACATTAGTCAGCGAACTGATTAAAATGAATGCGGCATATAAAGCAAGACAATCTCATCAAAAACGATAGAATTGAATTAATGATAATATTAAAGCCTCCAACCTTATTAGTATCGTTAGAGGCTTTCTTGGTATAGAAAAAGGTGCAGCGCTCAAAATCTTGAGCTGCTGCACCTTTATTTCATTTATGAAACTTTATCATTGAAAATGGCATTGAGATTAAAGAATCTTGATAATGCATTTCCATTTTGATTGTTATTTTGTTGATTGCTATTGCCTTGTTGTTGGCTGTTGTTATTGCCTAAATTTTGATTTGAACTGTTGCTGCCTTGTTGTTGGCTGCTGCTGTTACTGCTGCTTCCGCCTTGAGTAGAACCATTGCCGTTGACTTTACGGCTAGTTGTATTGCCATCAGGGTGGTTGACAACAGATAAATCAGATTTGCTTGAGCCTGCAACTGAATCAGGTCTAGTAAAGTCTTGACCGTCACGAGGACTAATATCTGACATTACATCTTCAAGCAAGAATTGCGGATATTCTTGTTCATTGTGTCCAACGAATGAGTTTTCACCATATTGTTTTACTTTGCTGAAGCCCATCCAAACTGACATAGAGTATCTTGGAGTGAAACCGTTAATCCAAACATCTTTCGCTGCGTTATCAGGAAGGTTGTATTGTTGGTAAGTTTCTCCGCCGTAAGTACCTGTACCAGTTTTGGCAGCTAAGTTAACACCTGAAACGCCATGTCCATAAGCAGAACCCCATGCTTCGAATGTACCTTTCAACACTTCTGAAAGCATGTATGCAGTGTAATCATGCATAGCTCTGTGGTGTTTATGGTCGAACTCTGTAGTATCGCCTTCTTGGTCGACAACTTTAGAAATACCGTGTGCTTGGTTATATTCACCGCCGTTTGCTAAAGCAGCAAATGCTGAAGCTAAATCGGTAGGTGAGAATTCAGATGATGAACCACCTAGAACTTCTGATGGGCCGATTTCACCTTGGTATTCTAATCCGACTTGTTTCGCAAATTTCTTAGGTGCATCTTGGCCGGCATTTTGTTTTGTTTGCTGCCAAGCTTTCAATGCTGGAATGTTGAAACTTTGTCTTAACGCATCATAAAGCGATACATTACCATGACTCTTCGTATCATAGTTTCTGAATGTTGTACCGTCTACCATGTATGCTGCTTCATCTTGAAGTTCATGGTTCGTTGCCCATTGCATATTTTCAATTGCCGGACCGTAAGCTAGGAATGGTTTCAATGAAGAACCAGTAGGGTGGGCATCTGTTGCTTGGTTGCGGTCGACAACGTCTTTGAAGTGTCTGCCGCCTGAAATCGCAACGAGTGCACCGCTCTTACTATCAACAATTGTTGAACCGACTTGCTGGTCATCATTTTTGTAATAATTACCATTGTCGATACGGTTTTGCAATGCTTTTTGAACACTAGAATCCATGTTTGTATAAATCTTGATACCGCTGTTTAATAAATCCGCAAGATTTTTATCTTTGAATTCCGGATGTGCCATTAATTCAGATTTAATAAAGTTGATATATGAGTTGTACTCTGGATCTTTAGTATCTGGTTTAATTGCTCGATCATCCGCACTGCGTTTTACAAGATTCTTTTCAATCGGCGTATTCTGAGCTTCTTTCATTTGTTTATCACTGATACGCTTATGATAATTCATTAAGTATAATACAGTGTCTTTACGATCCTCTGCTCTTTTAGGGTTGTCATACACATTGTATAAGTTAGGTACTTGAGGTAATCCTGCTAAGTACGCTTCTTCAGCTAAATTCAAGTCCTTCAAGTCTTTGTTGAAGTAGTATTTAGCTGCAGCTTTAACCCCGTAAACACCATCAGAGTAGTAAATTTTGTTTAAATAAATTTGGAAAATCTCATCTTTGCTGTATTCCTGCTCTAAACGGTAAGATAAGTAAGCTTCTTGCGCTTTACGACCAATTGACTTTTGGTCAGTCAAGAACGAACGTTTAACAACTTGTTGTGTTAAAGTTGATGCACCTTGCGAACCGAAACCGCCGGTAATATTTTTACCAACAGCACCGAATAAACGTTTATAGTCTAAAGCGCCATGCTTGTAGAAACGGTTATCTTCGGTAGCTAAAACGGCATCTTTCATGTTTTGAGGAACATCCTTCAAATCAACATGCGCACGTCTTTGACCATTATCAAGCGTTTTAACCAGCTTTCCATCTTTATCATATATTTTAGCTGGAATCGGATCTTTCAATTTTGCATCAGAAAAAGCCGGTGCTTTCCAAGCATAATAGGCAAATAATAAAACACCAACTAATGCTAAGACAATAAATGCAATTACTGCGAAGCCGATAATCTTAATAATTGTCCTTTTAATACTTTTATTCTGTTTTTTACCGGACTTTCCATTATTAGAATGAGAAGTCCTTTTTCTTTCCGTCATACGCGGTCCTCACTTTCATCTAATATCAACTTATCAACGGCTTTGAGATAATTCAAACGTGGTTGATACTGATAAGGAATATGGTAACCATTTTTTCTTATTTCTTCAACTGTAATCGATTTTCTGATGTTGTTCACATGTCTTTTCCAAAATACTTTAAAAGCACTATAAGGCAATATATAGACTTCATCAAGCTTTTTAAAACGTATAATGAGAAAAACAATACCTTTTTGCTCATATACTGCCTTCATATGATCTACTTGATGCTCATGTATATTCTTTAATGGAAAAGATGTGGTACTTTGTGTTTCTTTCGCTTCAAAATCAATATAACGGCCATTATAAATACCGTTATAATCAGTTGTAGATGGGGTGCGGAAATATGCTTCTTTTATCACAGCTTTGCTGCGTCTAGGGTAAGAAACATTGACGATTTGAACGGGTGTCGGTTTTTTGTGTATTACTGCTTTACCTGTAGAAAGGTAGTAATCGTTTGATAATTCAATTTCCTTTTCTAAAGTCATTCCACGTCCGCCATACTTGATTTTACTTGACTGCGGCATGTTTGTGCGTCCAACTTTAGTCTTATTTCTATTAAATGGTTTACCATTTGGATAATTCATTTATTTCACCACACCAACTGGTTTATAAAACCGTAACTATTATACACAAATTACAGGTATATGCAAACTCTGCGCGCTTATTTATATTCTTTATGACATTTAATTGTCTTAAGAATATACTTAACAGAATGATAGATATTACCCTTTGTGTATATGTCACTTATTTTAACGTTATTTGCGGCAATAAACAATCCGAAACTCCCTTGCAGTGCGGATATTTCAGGTATTTTCAAAATGACGAACATCATAATCTGTGCTATTTTATAATTGAAAGGGTGGTTTGGAATGGATATAAATATTGAAAAATTGATAAAGCTCACCCAAGAAATGGAGCAAAGATATCAAACAGCCAAAAACGGCAAGTGTTATGCATTTAAAGAAGATGTTGTTCCATTTGTATCACATATAGATGAAATACTCTTTCAATTGGACGGCCAAGCTGAACACATTGTGGCGCTTCCTTATATGAATAAACTGAAATATGAAATGTTGAAGGAAAACATTGAAAAGCTTTCAGTAGAATGTCATTATTCTAAAACAAGCAGAAAGATGTTTATGGAGAAGTTGAAAAGTGTAAATTATGACTTGAACTATATTAAGGATTGTGAAAAGTACTATGGTTAAAACTGCTTATGTGACGGGATACAAATCCTATGAACTGAACATTTTCAAAGATGATGCACCAGAGGTAAAATATCTCAAATTATTCTTAAGAAATAAATTGGAATCTCTGATTGAAGAAGGTTTGGAATGGGTATTAATACAAGGGCAATTGGGTATTGAATTTTGGACAGCCGAAGTTGTCATTGAATTAAAATCCGAATACCCAGATTTAAAGTTAGGCGTCATTGCACCGTTTCAAAATCATACTGAGCGATGGAATGAACAAAACCAATTAAAGTATCAACAAATCATTGAAAATAGTGATTTTCATGAGACTGTACATCATGCACCTTATGAAGGTCCGTTTCAATTTAAACAAACTGATCGTTTTATGCTTGACCACACAGATATCACAATTCTCATCTACGATGAAGAGCAAGAAGCAAGCCCGAAGTTCTTTAAACGTATGCTAGTTGATTTTGCAGAACAAACAAACTATACTTATGATGTTGTAACGTTTGATGAAATCAATACATTCATCAGTGATATACAGTGGTCTGAAGAAGAAAGTTTCGAATGAGGTGGAGAAAAAATGGCAGATGTATCTTTAAAACTATCAGCAAAAGATATTTATGAAAAAGATTTCGAAAAAACCCTTGCACGTGGATATAGAAGGGAAGAAGTAGATGCATTTTTAGATGACATCATCGCAGACTATCAAAAAATGGCCGACATGAACAATGAAGTCATTAAATTAAATGAAGAAAACCATAAGTTGAAAAAAGAACTTGAAGAATTGCGTTTACGTGTCGCAACTTCTAGACCGCAAGAAAACAAAAACTTTTCTTCAAATGCGAATACAAGCAATGTAGATATTTTAAAACGTATTTCTAATTTAGAAAAAGCTGTATTCGGCAAGTAACTTATTGGATCAAAGCTTCTGAAATCTGAATAATTTCTATTTTACAGATTAGCTTTACCATTGATAAAGAACCATGCTATAATTTTAAGAAGTGATATTTCGGGTAATCGCTATAGCAATATAGAGGAAAGTCCATGCTCGCACAATCTGAGATGATTGTAGTGTTCGTGCTTGATGAAACAATAAGTCAAGGCTATAAGACGGCAGTGAAATAGTCTAAGTCGCTAAGATATGACTAGAGTAGCTTGAAAGTGCCACAGTGACGGAGCTTTTACAGAAATGTAAAAGGTGGAACGCGGTAAACCCCTCGAGTGAGCAATCCAAATTTGGTAGGAGCACTTATTTAGCGGAATTCAACGTATAAATGAGGAAATAAACTAACGAAAAGCTTTATTTCAGACAGATGGTTACCACCTGCGTACCAGTGCCTACTAGTGCACGTTATGAGTACCAAGGTACAGAACATGGCTTATAGAAATATCATCACTAGGCTAGCTCTCCAGGTTGGAGAGCTTTTTTAATTTGTATTGTATTTTCTCACATATATAACCGCTTCAAAATTTGCTACAATAATGTAGTACACAAAACCAATAGAAGGAAGGTCAACACATATGTATCAATTATTAGCCGTTTGTCCAATGGGCCTCGAAGCTGTCGTTGCCAAAGAAGTCAACGAACTCGGATATGAGACACAAGTAGAAAACGGAAGAATTTTCTTTGAAGGCGATGAAACTGCCATCGCTAAAAGCAATTTGTGGCTCCGTACCTCTGACAGAGTCCGTTTAGTAATGGGACGTTTTAAAGCGACAACCTTCGAAGAACTATTCGAACAAACAAAGGCACTCCCTTGGGAAACAATCATTACAGAAGATGGGAATTTCCCTGTACAAGGCCGCAGTGTCAAATCCACATTGCACAGTGTGCCTGATGTGCAGGCCATTGTTAAAAAAGCTATTGTAGAACGCTTGAAAGACGCATATGCGCATAAAGGCTGGTTAGAAGAAACCGGCAGCAAATATCCGCTTGAAGTAGCCATCCATAAAGATGAAGTGCTTTTAACTATCGACACTTCAGGATCAGGTTTGAATAAGCGCGGATACAGAATGGCACAAGGTGAAGCACCGATTAAAGAAACTTTAGCAGCGGCGTTAATTCGTTTAGCGAACTGGAACGGCAGCACTCCATTGATTGATCCTTTCTGCGGTTCAGGAACAATTGCGATAGAAGCATGCTTAATCGCTCAAAATATTGCGCCAGGCTTTAACCGTTCATTTGTATCAGAACAATGGGACATTATGCCGGATAACTTATATGACCAATTGCGTGATGAAGCTGATCAGCAAGCAGACTATGACAAAGCTGTTGAAGTATATGCTTATGATATCGATTCAGATATGGTTGATATCGCAAAACGCAATGCAGAAGAGGTAGGTTTAAGCGAAGTCATTCAATTTGGTGTCAAAGATGTTAATACATTAGATATCCATACTGAAGACCCGATTGCTTTAATCGGCAACCCGCCATACGGTGAACGTATCGGTGATAGAGAAGAAGTAGAGGAAATGTATCGTTATCTTGGTAAATTGATGCGTCAGCATCCGAATTTATCGGAATACATTTTAACAAGCAACAAAGAATTCGAATACTTAACACAACAAAAAGCTACGAAACGCAGAAAGCTTTTTAATGGTTATATAGAATGTACGTATTATCAATATTGGGCTAAGAAAAAGAAATAAAAATTGAATAGGGGTGAATATCATTGAACAATGAATTCAAACGCGGGATATTGTATTCCCTTATAGCGTATATACTTTGGGGAACATTACCTATTTATTGGTCGATGCTTGGTGATATCAGTCCTTTTGAGGTACTGGCTTATCGAATCGTGCTTTCCATGATATTCATGGTTGTCTTAATCGTTGCGATTGGTAAGAAAGATCAGTTTATCAGCAGCATCAAATCATTAACAACAAAACAATTATGGGCACTCATTGCGGCAGGTTATATTATTACACTGAACTGGGGTACCTTTATCTGGGCCGTAAATAACCACCATGTGCTGCAAACTAGTCTAGGTTATTATATCAATCCGCTTGTGAGTATTGTGCTCGCAATGATTTTCTTAAAAGAGAAGTTCAACAAAATGGAATGGGTCGCAATCTTGCTTGCGCTGATTGGTGTGATTTATATGACGGTTAAGATTGGAGAATTCCCAATCGTTTCTATCATTCTTGCATTGTCATTCGGTTTTTACGGACTATTAAAGAAAATCGTACCTATCGATGCTTTAAGCAGTATTACATTTGAATGTATCGTCACAACACCGGCAGCATTCATATACATCGGATACTTATGGTTGACACACCAAACAACAATCGGCATCAACATGCCGACATTTTGGCTGTTATTCTCAGGGGCTATTACAGCCATTCCGTTAATTTCATTCTCAGCAGGGGCACGCAGAATTCCTTTATCACTCATGGGATTCATTCAATATGTAGGTCCGACATTAATCTTTATTTTAGGTGTCTTTGTGTATAACGAACCATTTGATACTAATCAGTTCGTTACATTTATCTTTATTTGGGCAGGTATTATTGTATATAGCATTTCTCGCTACATACAAATCAAACGTGCAAACAATCCAGGACTATAAATCAATTATGCATCAAACTTGTTTAAGTATGAGTTTGATGCATTTTTTATATCCTCCCATCAATTTTAATCCTTTAGAGTAACCGCTATTTAGTATACAATTAAGTCAACGTTATTTATAAAGGGGTACATAGTCTATGACGAGCAGCAACCAATTAGATATTTTATATAAATTAAAAAAAGAAGTAGAAAAATCTAATCACCAAGATTTGGTTCATGTCATTAATCAAGTGATTAAAAAAGTCTACTTAGATCAATATACATTAACTTTCGTCGGTCACTTCTCAGCAGGCAAATCGACACTGATCAATTTATTATTAGAACAAGAAATTTTGCCGAGTTCACCAGTGCCGACAACAAGTAATACCGCAATCGTAAGTGTTGCGGACAAAAATGAGATTATAGCTAATCTAGAAGGTCAAAAATATACACGATTAGATAATTATGAAGAAGTAAAAAAGTTAAACAGACAAAATGGGGATGTAGAGTCTGTTGAAATTCGTTTTGAGTCCGATAAGTTTAAAAAAGGATTTACTCTGCAAGATACACCTGGTGTGGATTCCAATGTTGCATTGCACCAAGCATCTACTGAACAATTTATGTTTACCAGCAACATTGTCTTTTATACAGTAGACTACAACCACGTTCAATCAGCAATGAATTTCCAATTCATGAAACGCTTGAACCATGCAGGTATTCCAGTTGTATTTGTGATTAACCAAATTGATAAACATAACGATGAAGAGTTATCATTTGAAACATTTAAACAAAACATTGAAAATGCCGTTTCAGAATGGGATTTAGAATTACTGAAAACTTTCTATGTATCTAAATATGAACATCCAGAAAATCAAATTGATGCACTTTCTGATTTCTTAATCGAGCAAGATAACAATCGTGAATCTATGGAGGATTATATTGAGCGGATTACGCAATATATTACGGAAGACCAAAAGTCTTATATCCAATCAGAAATGCAAGATATTCTAGCAAACCTTGATATAGATGCAGAACAATTTGATCAAGCATATTTAAACTTCCAGCAAAACCAATCTGTAAGTGAAGAGGCACAACTTTTAAATGACCCTGATAAACTTTATAATTATTTAGATTATCAGCGTAAAACCATTTTAGAAAATGCTTATTTAATGCCGCATGAAATGCGTGAAAAAATACGCCTCTACTTAGAAAGCCAAGTTAAAACATTTAAAGTGGGCGGATTATTTAATAAGAAAAAGAAAACTGAAGAGGCAAGGGAAGAGCGCCTTCAAAATGTGATGGATGCGCTGCAAGATATTGTCAACCAGCAGATACGCCAGCCGATGCGCGAAGACATGTCTTTCTTGACTCGTTTTATCAATCAAACAGACGTCAACCAAGCTATTTTGAATCAGCATTATCAAATACCTGCTGCTTTAGTGACTGATTTATACCAAGAGCAAATGAGCATCTCCAATGCTTATGTATTAAACTTCTGCGATGACGTTGTAAAAGCAATTCACCGATTCATCAAAAAAGAATCAGAACCTTTGTTAAAACGTGCAATCGAAAACGCAGAAACGCAGCACATCGATGATGAAGAAGAAACTGATCAAAATGATTATGAAAAATATATCGAACTGCGTAAATTACGAGAGTCGCTCGTGACTAGAAACTATCAGCACTATTACATTCACTTAGACGACTCTTTAGATAAACTGATTGACCGCACTGAAGTGACTTACAGCAAAGCTGAATTAGAACAGCCTGAAAAACAAACGCAAAAAGTGCATCAAACTTCAGAACTGACTTCTGATATCGATGTTGCGACGATTAAACAAGGTATAGACATTATTGAACCTGTACCGTTGTTCAATCAAACGAAAGAAGACTTAAAATCAGCCATTGATCGTATGGATCAGCAGATTGTTAAAATCGGTGTCTTTGGTACTTTCAGTGCTGGTAAAAGCAGCTTGATTAATGCGCTGCTCGGCGACAATTATTTAGTAAGTTCGCCTAATCCGACAACTGCCGCAACGACTGAACTCTCTTATGGAGATTCCAGTGCCATTACTTTAAAACAAGCACCTCAGCTTTTAGCTGAATTGAATCAGCTTGTAGAATCGCAAAAGTTCCATTTTGACAGTCTGGATGATTTCAAAGCAACAGATACCACTGCATTGAAAAATGCATTGAAGAAAGAACAACTTGCATTTGTGAACGCAGTAAAAGGTCAGCTTGATTTATATCAAGATATGATTAAAGACGGATATAAACATGCGATTGATCAAGATGAAGTGAAAAAATGGAGTGCACAAGATGAATATGCGGCCTTTGTAGAAACGGTACATCTGAACTTGCCTATAGATTGGCTGAAAAACAAAATCATCGTAGACTCTTTAGGGTTATATTCCAACAACCAGCGCCACTCTAATGAGACTGAAAAGATTTTAACATCATCTGATTTGATTTTATATGTAAGCTACTTTAACCATTCATTTACAGATAATGATAAAGCCTTTATCGAATACATGAAGGAAATGAACCAATTAAATGAAAATCAAACATTCAAGATGATTATCAATGCGGTTGATTTAGCTGAATCAACAGAAGACTTAGAAGCTGTAGAAGACTATGTTGCGGATGCATTAAATCAAGTCAACATGCCTGCTAAGCTTTATTCTGTTTCTAGCCGCCGTGCTTTAAAAGAAGGCGATGAAGGGTTAAATCAACTTAAAGAAAGCTTAGATTATTTTGCGGAAGTCGAATCAAAAGTAGTACTGCAGCAGCAAATGAAAGCACAATTAGAACAAATCAGTGCATCCTTTACGCAAATGTCTGAAGACTATCAAAACAACAGAGCAGAAATGGAAGCGCGCCAGCAAGAAATTCGCAAAATCGAACAAAAAGGGGCAATTCCAAGTACAACGCTTAAAACAACGAAACAACATGTTTATAACGAAGTAGAAGACCAAGTCTACCACTTGAATGAGCGTTTGAAAATTCAACTCTTCGATGAAGTACGTACAGTGTTTAATGCACAAATGACTAAAAACAAAGACTTCGATCAAGAAAAACGCGATGCTGTACAAACTTATTTAGAACAAGTACATGGCAGATTATATATGGAACAAACATTGATCGCTGAACGGATTAAAAAGTTCTTCAATAAGCAGTTGGAAGATCAGTTTGCGCCAATCGTCAAACAGTTAAATCAATTGCATATTTTATTGCATCCGCATTTCAGTATCGAAATGGATAAAGATGCGATTACTACAATGCATATTGATTTCACGGAAATGTATGATAATCTGCCTAAGAAGTTAACGAAAAAACGCCTTTTGCAATTAAAATCACAAAAAGAATTGCAAGAACAAATTACTTACGAGACTGTGGATTTATTACAAAGCAATATCAGCAGATTGCGCCAAGAGTTAGAACAGCAAGTGTCTGAAATGGGCAAAACTGCCGATAAGCAATTGGATGAGATTTCAAACGAAATTCATCAACAAGCACAAACATTGCTTGAAGTTAAAATCGACAGCAGCTTGATTTCTCAAATCAATCAAGCAAATGAACAGTTAAAACAAATTATTTAATGCAGAAAGAGGAAGTAGTATGACAAACAAAGTATTGCTCGTAGATGGAATGGCGTTATTATTCCGCCATTTCTACGCTACAAGCATTCATCATCAATTTATGAGAGATTCTAACGGTGTGCCTACAAATGGTGTCCAAGGATTCGTGCGCCACATCTTCTCGGCAATCGACACAATTAATCCTTCGCACATTGCAGTTTGCTGGGATATGGGGCAGCATACTTTCAGAAATGAAATGTTTACTGAATATAAAAAACATCGTCCAGCACCGCCAGATGAATTGATACCGCAATTTGATCTTGTTAAAGATGTTTCAAATGCGTTGGGATTCTTAAACATTGGAGCAAAAAATTATGAAGCTGATGATGTCATCGGCACTTTAAGTCATGAATTGTCACACGACAATGAAATTTATATCGTGACAGGTGATAAAGATATCCTGCAATGTATTAATGCTAATGTTGAAGTATGGTTAACGAAAAAAGGCTTTAACATTTATAATCGATATGATTTGAAACGCTATCAAGAAGAATATCAATTAGATCCGCTTCAACTCATCGACATCAAAGCATTTATGGGTGACAGCGCAGACGGCTATCCTGGGGTCAAAGGTATTGGAGAAAAGACTGCGCATAAATTGATTTTGAAATATCAATCTGTAGAAAATGTCATTGAGCATATTAATGAACTGACTCCAGCACAGCAAAAGAAAATCGTGAGTCAATTAGATGATTTAAAACTTTCTAAACAACTTGCACAAATTCATACCAGTGTACCGCTGGATGTTCCGTCACTCTTTAAACAAATGCATTATGACTTAGATTTTATCGATGTCTTTAATGTATTGGATGAGCACGACTTAAGAGTATCTAAAAAATTTATCGAACGAGAGTTTATGCCATTTTAAAAAAAGACGGGAATGCACCGCGACTATTATAGTCAAAGTTCATTCCCGTCTTTCTTATTATATCTGCTATTTTAATTGTTGATATAAAGCTTGCTGCGCATGATGATTAGCTTCTTTATTTTGAGCTCTAGGAATCCAGTCGATCAGACATAAATCAAAATCCTTCATCTTTTGAGCTGCTTCTACCAAATAACCTTTAAACTTCGCATTTTTCGCAAAGCCCTTATCTAAACTATCTGTAATTAATTTAGAGTCTGTTGAAATCAATGCCGTCGAGACATTCATTTTCAAAGCACAGTCTAATGCATAATTAAACGCTTGCCATTCTGCTGAATGATTATCAGTAGGTGCGATATCATGCGTAAAGATTTGACGTTCATTTTCTTCGATAATGACAACTGCAATAGATGCTGGTCCAGGATTGCCTTTCACTGCCGCATCAAAATAAATTTTAGCCATACGCATTTCCATCCTTATCTCAATAATTTAAATGTATATAAATACTTAGTAGCCTTCATCTTTTGATTGTATCTTACCTTTACGATACATGGATTTGGCCCAATAGCCAAATGGTACATTAAATAATGTCGCAAGCAGTTTCAAGAAATAAGTCGTAATAAAGATTTCAAATACTGCACCGCCAGGTAAAAGACCGATAAATGCGATACTTACAAATAATGCTGTATCGATAATTGAGCTTAAAATTGTACTGCCGTAAGCTCTCAGTGCAAATGTGCGATCTGAATGAAATACTTTTTTAATCGCATTGAAGATAAAGACATCAAAGTGCTGACCTATAATATATGCGATAATCGAACCTAAAGCGATTCTCGGCACAATATTAAAAATCGTACTCAAGGCTTTTTGCGCCATATCTTCAGGTGCCGGAACAAAGTGCAGCGACAACTGCATCAAGATAATCATAACCAGCGAAGATGAAAAGCCCATCCATACTGCACGCTTAGCTACTTTGCGTCCGTAGATATCATTCAAAATATCCGTAGCAAGATAAATCGATGCGAACATCACATTACCTAATGTCGCAGAAATCGTGAAGATATCTACCGTTTTGATTACTTGAATATTTGCGATAACTGTCCCGATAGCGACCCAAGCAATCAAACCTTGTTTGCCGAACAGACGGTACATCGCAACCATTAAAGTGAATGTTACTAAAAAGGCAATAACACCTAATATTTCGTTGTAAAACATGATTAAACCTCCTAAATTTTGTTAAAGCGGGTGTTTAGAAACCGCAACTCAACTAATATATTCTATATAATTTATCTCTTAAATGCAATGGCGATTGAATTACAATCGAAATCGGAGAGATGAACTCATACCGCTCGCATGATATAATGATGCTAAATTAATCGTCCTTAAAACCATTTAGGGTGGTATTAATTTGAAAAGGGAGTGACGATTATTTTTTCAAAATCAGAAAAACGAGCGCTTGATTCAATTGATGATTTGCTGAACACTTACTGCAAAAATTGCGAGCTCAAACAATATAATCGTAAAACTAAGGGCAAAACATATGCCCATCATTTTTGTATCGGTGAATGTTCAGTAGGGAAACAAATCAAGCAGTTTGGTAACGAATTACAATAATTGGAGGTTATTTTGATGGAAATCGTTCGTGTCGAACCCACACCAAGTCCGAATACCATGAAGGTAGTACTTAGTAAACAAAGAGAGGACAATCAATCCTCCACATATACAAAAGTAAAAGAAGGGCAACCTGATTTTATCAATCGTTTATTAGAGGTAGAAGGTGTCAAATCCATTTTTTACGTGATTGATTTCCTGGCCATCGACAAACAGCCTAAAGCAGATTGGGAAACGGTATTGCCGAATATTACCGCTGCACTAGGCGATGAGGATACTGCATCGGCAGATGAACCAAAACCAGACGAACATTTCGGTGAAGTTAAAGCTGAGGTCTTAAAATTCAAAGGTATTCCTTATCAAATCAAACTGACAACAACTGACGACGAACAACGCAAACAATTGCCGGCAAACTTTGTGGATACCATGCTTGCTGCACAAAAAGACGATGACAATGTGGTCTTTATGCGCAAATGGGAAGACTTAGGCACACGTTACGGCGATGTAGCTGATGTAATGGAAGCTGTCGAAGAAGAAATCATCGCAATGTATCCTCAAGATAAATTGGACGCTATGAAACAAGAAGCACTGGAAACAGATATTGTAGTGCCTGAAACTAAATATCAGCACGTTACTGTGGATGAATTTAATCAAGCGGAAGATTGGAAAGCACAACTGAGAATGCTGAAATCCTTCCCAACACCGACAAAAGAAGACTATCCATTACTAGAAACAGCATTAGCACATTCAAAAGTACCTATTCGCAGAGAAGCAATCGTACTTGCAAGTATGGTGGAAGATGAATCTGTGTTACCTTATATGTATCAAGGTTTACAAGATAAAAATCCAGGTGTACGCCGAACTGCAGGCGATGGTTTAAGCGATTTAGGCTTTAAAGCTGCATTGCCGGAAATGGAAAAAGCTTTAGATGATCCTCAAAAAATTGTACGCTGGCGCGCAGCAATGTTTATGTTTGATGAAGGCGGAGAAGCACAGCTTCCTGCATTGAAAGCACACGAGGATGACGATGCTTATGAGGTAAAACTTCAAATTCAAATGGCGATTTCCAGAATTGAAAAAGGCGATGAAGCATTAGGCTCTGTTTGGAAACAAATCGCAAACCGCAATAAATAATCGATTCAGTTGAAATAGATTACATTTCGGAATTTTTCATGTAAAATAAACTATAATTGATATAGGAGTGTATATTATGAATCCATATGAAGCATATATGAAAGAACTCGCACAAGGTATGCGTAATGAGTTAACACAAAATGATTTTGAAAGTTTAGAAACTGCAGAAGCAGTAGATAATTATATGAATAATGTCGGTGCAGATGAAACTACATTTGTAGTGATTAATTCTACTTGCGGTTGCGCAGCTGGTTTAGCGCGTCCTGCAGCTGTAGCAGTAGCAGAACAAAATGATAAGAAACCAGACCATAAAGTAACTGTTTTTGCTGGTCAAGATAAAGAAGCAACACAAGAAATGAGAGAATTTATACAACAAGTACCTTCAAGTCCGTCTTATGCTTTATTTAAAGGCACAGAATTAAAACACTTTATGCCGCGTGAATATATCGAAGGTCGCGACATCCAAGATATTTGTATGGATATTAAAGACATGTTCGATGAGAATTGTTAATTATTAATTTCTATTTGATTGATTAAATAGAAGGTACGGGACAATTTTTGATGGGTAGGATATGCATGCTCATCAATTGTCCCATTTTTTATAAAGTGATACATATTAAAAAGGAGGTCGCGTATATGAATCCATTCGATAAAGCTTATCATGATTTATGCGAAGAAATTTTAGCCATCGGTAACGAACGCGATGATCGTACGCACACAGGAACTATTTCTAAATTCGGTCATCAATTGCGTTTTGATTTAAGTAAAGGCTTTCCGCTGCTTACGACTAAAAAAGTATCTTTTAAGTTAGTCGCAACGGAGCTGATTTGGTTTATTAAAGGCGATACAAATATCAAATACTTACTAGAATATAATAATAATATTTGGAATGAATGGGCATTTGAAAAATATGTTGCATCAGAAGACTATCAAGGTCCAGATATGACGAACTTCGGTCATCGCGCCTTGCAAGATCCAGAATTCAATGCGTTGTACCAAGAAGAAATGGAAAAATTCAAATCACGTATTTTAAATGATGATGCATTTGCGAAAAAACACGGTGATTTAGGGAATGTATATGGTAAACAATGGCGAGATTGGGTAGGTGCTGACGGCAAGCATTATGACCAATTAGCGACAGTAATAGAACAGATTAAAAACAATCCTACATCAAGACGCCACATTGTATCTGCTTGGAATCCATCTGAAATCGATACAATGGCTTTACCGCCTTGTCATACAATGTTCCAATTCTATGTACAAGACGGCAAACTAAGCTGTCAATTGTACCAACGCAGCGCAGACATATTCTTAGGTGTACCTTTTAATATCGCAAGCTACAGTTTACTAACACATTTGATAGCTAAAGAATGCGGACTTGAAGTGGGAGAGTTTGTGCATACATTTGGTGATGCACATATTTATTCAAATCACATTGATGCAATTCAAAAACAATTGAGCCGAGATAGTTATGCACCGCCTAAACTTAAGATTAATTCAGACCGTTCTCTATTCGATATTGAATATGAGGACTTGGAAATTATCGATTACCAATCTCACCCTGGCATTAAAGCGCCGATTGCAGTTTAAATATAAAAAGACGATTTGAAAGGGGATAATTACATGACATTATCTATTCTTGTTGCACATGATCAAAATAGAGTTATCGGCAAAGACAACCAATTACCTTGGCATTTGCCTAATGATTTAAAGCACGTAAAAAAATTAAGTACAGGCAATACGTTAGTAATGGGACGCAAAACATATGAATCTATCGGCAAACCGCTTCCAAACAGACGCAACGTAGTGCTGACAAGCAACAAATCTTTTAATCCTGAAGGTGTAGATGTGATTCATCATTTTGATGATATTTTCGATTTGCCGGGACATGTCTTTGTATTCGGCGGTCAAACTTTATTTGAAGAGTTTATCGATAAAGTAGACGATATGTATATCACGGTAATCGAGGACAAATACCAAGGAGATACATTCTTCCCGCCTTATACATTCGAAGATTGGGAAGTAGAATCTGCAGTTAAAGGAGAACTAGATGAGAAAAATACGATTCCGCATACATTTCTGCATTTAGTTCGCAAAAAGCAATAGGAGGTTATCGGCATGCGTAAAAAAATTGTAACAGACTCAACATCAGATTTGCCTCAATCTTATTTAGAAGCAAACGATATACATGTAATTCCTTTAAACCTGACTATCGATGGTGTCTCATATGTAGATCAGCAAGACATTTCTTCTGAAAGAGTCATCGAACTGATTGAAGAAGATGCTGATATCAAAACAAGCCAGCCTCCAATCGGCAAGTTCATCGAGATGTACGATGAACTGGGCAAAGACGGCTCTGAAATTATTAGTATCCATATGACTTCAGGCCTCAGCGGAACATTCCAAACTGCTTATCAAGCCAGCCAAATGACAGATTCTAAAGTAACTGTTATCGACTCTAAATCTATTTCTTTCGGTTTAGGCTTTCAGCTGGAGCATATTGTCGAATGGAATAATGAAGGGTTATCAACAGAAGAAATATTAGATAAACTTCACCATTTGCAAAGCAACATTAAACTCTTTGTCGTGATTGGACAATTAAATCAATTAATCAAAGGCGGGCGTATCGGTAAAGCAAAAGGTATGATTGGGAATATGATGCGTTTAAAACCTGTCGGTATTTTAGACGATGGACGTATTAAAATCCTGCATAATGCACGAACACAAAAGTCATGTATTCAAATGATTAAAAAGGAATTAGCATCATTTATCGATCAGCACTCCATTAAAAAGATCGGCATATCTCATGCAAATGCGTTAGATTTTGTAGAAAAAATCAAACAACAGTTTACAATTGATGAAAATAATCCTGAATTTGAAATCAATATC
The DNA here is from genome assembly GCF_003344575.1 of Staphylococcus sp. EZ-P03. Lineage (NCBI taxonomy): Bacteria > Bacillati > Bacillota > Bacilli > Caryophanales > Staphylococcaceae > Staphylococcus > Staphylococcus sp. EZ-P03. The sequence goes on from NZ_QPMO01000009.1 coordinate 115,565, forward strand.
ACAACACCTGTGATTTCAACACATACAGGACAAGGTGCCATTGGATTTGTTGTATTAAGAGAATCGTAAACAATACAGCTTGAAACATCCTTTTGTCAAAGCAGATTAATAGAAAATCCTATGCAATCATGATAATTTTAAAATTGACAAGACGCCGAATGGAGGTAATATTTTGGCATATGCAACATTAGCCGGCGGCTGTTTCTGGTGTATGGTAAAACCTTTCACATCATATCCTGGAATCAAAAATATTGTGTCAGGATACAGCGGCGGCCACATAGAAAACCCAACTTATGAACAAGTATGTACGAATCAAACAGGTCATGTTGAAGCTGTTCAAATCGAATATGACGAAAACGTGACTTCTTTTGAAAATATATTAGATGTTTATTTCAAAACATTTGACCCAACGGATAATGGCGGTCAATTCTTCGATCGCGGCGAAAGTTACCAACCGGTCATTTTCTACCATGATGAAGAACAGAAAAAAGCAGCATTATCTAAAATTCAAGAATTGAATGAACAAATGATTTTTGATAAACCCGTCATTACACCGGTTAAGCCTCATAAAAACTTTTATCCGGCTGAAGAGTATCACCAAGACTACTATAAGAAAAATCCAATGCATTATGAGCAATATCAAAAAGGCTCTGGACGCAAGGACTTTATAGAAAGACATTGGGGGGATTAAATTGCTAAAGAAAAGCAAAGATGAATTAAACGATTTAGAATATCTTGTTACACAAGAAAACGGAACTGAACCTCCTTTCCAAAACGAGTATTGGAATCATTTCGAAAAGGGTATATATGTAGACAAGCTGTCTGGCAAACCGCTTTTCACTTCAGAAGAGAAATTCGAATCTGATTGCGGCTGGCCAAGCTTTTCAAAAGCATTGTCTGATGATGATGTCATTGAACTTGTCGATAAATCTTTCGGTATGGTTCGAACTGAAGTGCGTTCTGAAGGCAGCGACAGCCACTTAGGCCATGTCTTTAATGATGGTCCGAAAGAAACAGGCGGTTTAAGATACTGTATTAATTCAGCAGCAGTTCAATTTATTCCATATGATAAATTAGAAGAACTTGGATATGGTGATTTGATTCCACATTTCAAGGATCAAGGAGAGAAATAAATTATGTTTAAAAAACTTTTTGGTAAAGATAATCCAGTAGAAAAAGACATTGAAATTTATGCGCCGATTTCAGGCGAGTATGTAAATATCGAAGACATTCCAGACCCAGTGTTTGCTCAAAAAATGATGGGTGAAGGCTTCGGCATCAATCCAAGCGAAGGCGTTGTTGTATCACCGATTAACGGTAAAGTCGATAATGTCTTTCCAACAAGCCATGCATTAGGTTTAAAAGCAGATAACGGTTTGGAATTATTAATTCATATCGGTTTAGATACAGTTCAATTAAACGGCGAAGGTTTCAAAGTACTAGTTGAAAGCGGAGATACTGTAAGTGTCGGAGATCCGTTAGTTGAATTTGATTTAGATTATATTTCACAAAATGCGAAATCTGTTATCTCACCGATTATTATCACTAACACTGATCAAACTGAAAACATTGATATTCATGCACAAGATCAATTAGTTAAAAATGAAACTAAAGTAATTGATGTGACTATGGCTTAATGAAAGATTATTCATTCTATCAATTTGCACTGACAGTGCGCGGCAGACCAGATGATAAAGGTCGGCTGGCTGAACAGATTTTTGATGATTTAGCTTTTCCAAAACATGAATCAGATTTTCATACATTGTCTGACTATATTGAAACTGAAGCTTCTATCAGTTTGCCGATGTATGTCTTTGATGATTTATTTGAAGAATACCAGGAATGGTTAAAATTTTAAATATTTGACTCAAGGTTGGTGTGAAGTGCACCAACCTTTTTTGCGATTATAAATCTATATTAGTTGATGAAACGCCTGAATTTGATAAAATAAATTATCGTTTCATTCTTCTAATCAGCAGAATGATACATTCTATACAGCTATGTATAGTAAGGAAGGAGCGTATCAGCGTGACAGACCATAATGATGAAACACCTCTATCTTCGGATGAGCATCAAACCAAGAAAACACCCAAGTTCTTTACAATTAAAAGATGGAAACTGATTACATTCAGCATCTTAGCATTTGTTTTGACGATTCTATTGACGGTTTTTGCGACCATTGCAATCTCCCATAAATTTTCAGGTTTAGACAAAGAACAAAGACAATCATTCAGCAAGGTCGAAAGTACATACCAAACTTTAGCGAATGACTATTATAAAAAACAAGATCCTGAGAAGCTTTCTGAAGCCGCAATCAACGGAATGGTGAAAGAGCTTAAAGACCCTTATTCGCAATATATGACGACAGAAGAAACAAAATCCTTTAACGAAGATGTTTCAGGCGACTTTGTCGGTATCGGCGCAGAAATGCAGCAGCGCAACAAAGAAATCAGCGTAACCAGCCCGATGAAAGGTTCACCGGCTGAACGTGCTGGTCTTCAACCAAAAGACGTGGTCACTAAAGTCGACGGCAAATCGATTAAAGGCAAGTCTTTAACTGAAGTTGTGAAAATGGTCAGAGGTAAAGAAGGTACAAAAGTAACATTGACCGTTGAACGTGCACATCAAGAACGCGATATTACAATCAAACGTGAAAAAATTCATGTTAAAAGTGTCGAGTATAAAAAAGAAGGCGATGTCGGCGTATTTACCATCAATAAATTCCAAGAAAATACCGCTGCAGAATTAAAAACAAATATTATGAAAGCACATAAACAAGGTGTTAAAAAGATTGTAATAGACTTGCGTAACAACCCTGGCGGTTTATTGAATGAAGCTGTGAAGATGGCAAATATCTTTATCGATAAAAACAAACCTGTCGTAAAACTTCAAAAAGGCAAAACAATCGAGTCTGTAGATACACCGACAGATGCTTTAAAAGAAGCCAAAGACATGGAAGTCTCAATCTTAGTAAATGGAGGTTCCGCAAGTGCATCAGAAGTCTTTACAGGTGCAATGAAAGATTACAACAAAGCCAAAGTTTACGGAGAGAAAACATTTGGTAAAGGTATTGTGCAAACAACCAAAGAATATTCAGATGGCTCTTTATTGAAATACACTGAAATGAAATGGTTAACGCCGCATGGCACATATATTCATGGAAAAGGTATCCAGCCTGATGTTAAAATTGCATCTCCTAAGTATCAATCACTGAGTGTCATTCCAGATGATAAAGTGTTTAAAGAAGGCGACAATGATAAAAATGTTAAATCTATCAAAATCGGCTTGAATGCTTTAGGCTATAAAGCCGGCGATGAAAACAAAGATTTTGATGCTCAGTTGAAATCAGCTGTAGAGGAATTCCAAAATGAAAATGATTTATCAGTCAACGGTACGTTTGATAAAGCAACTAACCAAAAATTCACTGAAAAACTAGTGGATAAATCAAACAAAGAAGATGAAATGTTAGATACGTTACTCAAAAAACTAAAATAAAGGGGTTCAAATTATGATTCGAACTGCAACACATAATGATTTAAATGCGATTTCTGCTTTAACAGAAGATGCAAAAGAAATTATGAAGAAAGACAACAACCCGCAATGGGATGAACACTACCCGCTCATTGAACATTTTGAAGAAGATATCCAAAACAATTCTTTGTTTGTTCTTGAAGAAAACGACAAGATTTATGGTTATATTGTTATCGACCAAAACCAGTCAAAATGGTATGATGAACTAGAATGGCCGATAGATAGAACCGGCGGTTATGTCATTCACAGACTCGCCGGTTCCAAAGACTATAAAGGTGCCGCAACAGCATTGTTCAACTTTGCTGTTGAACGAGCGCTCGATCATGATGTTCACGTATTATTAACTGACACTTACGCTATCAATCATCGTGCTCAAAACTTATTTAAAAAATTCGGATTCCACAAAGTAGGAGAAGCTACTTTAGATTACCATCCTTATGATAAAGAGGATGCATTCTATGCTTATTACAGAATTTTAGAAGAAGAATAGAGAGGTATTAACCATGACGAAAATTGCATTTACCGGCGGCGGAACAGTAGGACATGTTTCAGTTAATTTAAGTTTGATTCCTATCGCTGATGATAGAGGCTACCAAACTTTTTATGTCGGCTCTAAAAACGGAATTGAAAAAGATATGATTGCATCGCAATTACCGCACACATCCTATTTTCCAATCTCAAGCGGTAAACTGCGCAGATATCTTTCTTTTGAAAACTTGAAAGATGTGTTCAAAGTCCTTAAAGGCATACTTGATGCACGTAAAGTGTTGAAAAAAGAAAAACCGGATTTACTCTTTTCTAAAGGCGGTTTCGTATCTGTGCCTGTAGTATTAGCGGCACGTTCTTTAAATATCCCTGTCATTATTCATGAATCAGATATTACGCCTGGTTTAGCGAATAAAATTTCTCTGAAATTTGCGGATAGAATCTATACTACATTCGAAGATACACTGAAATATCTTCCGAAATCCAAAGCAGATTTTGTAGGCGCAACTGTTAGAGATGACTTAAAATCGGGTAATAAAGAACAAGGTTACCAACTTACAGGATTTAATAATGATAAAAAAGTACTCTTGGTAATGGGCGGCAGTTTAGGAAGTAAAACGATTAATGATTTAATCCGACGCAACTTAGATGAATTATTGAAAGAATATCAAATCATTCATTTAACTGGTAAAGGCTTATTAGATTCAACAATCGATAAAGAAGGCTATCGTCAATTTGAATTCGTTACCAGCGAATTAACTGATTTGCTTGCGATAACAGACATAGTTGTCAGTCGTGCAGGTGCAAATGCCATTTATGAATTTTTAACATTGAATATCCCAATGTTGCTGATTCCTTTAGGCTTAGACCAATCACGCGGCGATCAAATTGATAACGCTAAATACTTCCAAGAAAAAGGTTATGCACAGACATTACCTGAAGATGAGGCAACACAACAAAAATTTATGGATGCCTTGCATGAAATCGAATCCAACCGTTCAGACATTGAAAAGCAAATGTCTAACTACCACCAATTATTTACTAAAGAGGATTTATTAGATAAGATTCTTAAAGATACAAACCAAAAGGAAACGAGGGAAAGCTGATTTGAGCCGAGCAAAGAGAATTTCACTGATTCTAGTATTTACATTGATATTCAGCGTGATTGCTGCTTTTCATCAAAATAGAATCGGGAATTGGATTGATACAGAAGTTTATGATTTTATCTATGCATCACACAGCGTAATTACAACAAGTATATTCATGGGTGCAACATGGATTGGCGAAGTATGGTCAATGATTTGCCTTTCATTATGCGTCGTAGCAATTTTGCTGCTGCGCATAATGCAAATTGAAGCATTATTCTTCGCAATTGTCATGGCTGTATCAAGTATCTCTAATCCGATTATGAAAAACACATTTGATAGAGAACGTCCAACTAAATTACGTCTAGTGGAAATCGGCGGTTACAGTTTCCCAAGCGGCCATGCAATGGGTTCAACTTCATTCTTCGGCAGCTTGATTGCTTTATCAAGTCACTATCTTGATGGCAAACCGCGCATTGTCATGACATCCTTCTGCATTTTCATGATTGCGATGATTTGTATGTCTAGAATTTATTTAGGTGTACATTATCCGACAGATGTCATTGCAGGTGTCACAGCAGGTGTGATTTGCATTTTAGGTGTATCATTATTTTTCAAAGGCAAATTCAAATCAGTTTAATATTAATAAAGATGAGATCAGGGCAGCCTGGTCTCTTTTTTTGCAGTGAGAAATAATAAAGAAATAAAAAATAACCGATTCTGCATCTCTAGCAGAATCGGTAAGTATGTCACGCTATCGTATCTGATAACGTAGTATTTACGGGCATATATAAAAGGGGATAATACGAAAATGACCAATACAATAAGAACGAAATGTGTGGGGGGATGTCTCATTTGGTATTGATAATCATTTTCAATTACTATTATACATGAGTGAGAATGGTTGTCAATTAGAAAATGTAGTTTTTTTTCATTCTCTTTAAACAGCGCACAAAATTGTCACAAATTCTGATTCTGTGAATTGTATCTTTAAACAGTTCTTTCTCTGTCTGTATGTGATAAAATCAAAACTGAGGTGCTAACTATGACAAAAATATTAATCGTAGAAGATGAGCAGAATTTAGCTCGTTTTATTGAATTAGAATTAGTACATGAGAATTATGAAGTGGATATTGAAAATGATGGGGCGGCTGGATTAGAAACCGCTTTGAATAAAGATTATGATCTGTATTTGCTGGATTTGATGCTGCCGCATATGGATGGATTAGAAATCTGCAAAAGAATAAGAGCCGTCAAATCTACACCTATTATTATCATTACTGCTAAAGGCGATACATATGATAAAGTTGCCGGATTAGATTACGGTGCTGATGATTATATTGTAAAGCCTTTTGATATAGAAGAATTATTGGCACGTATTCGTGCAACACTCAGACGTCAACCTGAAAAAGATATCATTACAATTAAAGGTATTGAAATCAATAAAGAGGCATTTCGCGTCACTATTGATGGTCAAGAACTGGAGTTAACAAAAACTGAGTATGATTTGCTGCAGCTGTTGTCTGAGAATTTGAATCATGTGATGCAGCGTGAACAAATTCTTGATCATGTCTGGGGTTATGATAGTGAAGTAGAAACAAATGTTGTTGATGTCTATATCCGCTATTTAAGAAATAAATTAAAACCTTTCGGTAAAGAAAAGGTAATCGAAACCGTTCGCGGTGTAGGATATGTGATTAGACAATGAAGCAGCGGAAATTAAAAACACAATGGATGCTGGTCACTACAAGTATTACCTTCTTAATTGTCTTCATCTTCAGCTTAGTTATCATTTATTTTTTAAGTATTACGTTAAGAGACAGCGAAATTAATGATGCTGAAAAAAGTGCAGATAATATTGCGGCTTTACTAGCGACCAAATCGCTGGATAACATTAAACCTTTAGATTTGAATGCATCATTAGGCAACTTCCAAAAAGTCATTCTTTATGATAATGATAAAGAAGTATTGACTGAAACTTCGACTATGAGTGAATATATCAACGATACTAAGTCTGTGGAACCTTCCAGTTATCACAGCGTTTATGTCAAACGCATCAAAAATGATGATTTCTTAGTAGTTTCGCATCCTATAGACACTGAAAAGTTTCAGGGCTACTCAATTATTATTCATTCATTATCAAGCTATAATAGTGTCATGCATTCATTGATTATACTTTCTGTCTTATTCGGTATCATCGCAATTATCATTACCGCAACCATCAGTTACATTTTCTCAGCTCAAATCGCAAAACCTATCACGATTATGGCAAATAAAATGAGAAAAATACGTAGAGATGGTTTCCAAGAGAAATTGGAATTGCCGACAGAATACGATGAAACTACAGACTTAATTGATACCTTCAATGATATGATGATTCAAATTGAAGAGCTGTTCGATCAACAACGCCAATTCGTAGAAGATGCTTCGCATGAATTGAGAACACCGCTTCAAATCATTCAGGGCCACCTTAACCTTATCAAGCGATGGGGGAAAAAGGATCCGGCTGTTTTAGAGGAATCATTGAACATTACCATCGAAGAAATGAATCGTATTACGAAATTAGTAGAAGAGTTATTACTTTTAACAAAAGAATCAACGTATAAAGATGCTTTAGATGTCGAACCAGTCGATGTTAATGATGAAATCACTTCGAGATTAAAATCTCTCAGACATTTGCATCCTGAATATAACTTTACCTTCAAGCCTTCCAGCAAACCGATTGTTTTAGAAATGAATCGTTACCAGCTGGAACAAGTACTGTTGATTTTCTTAGATAACGCGATTAAATATGATACGCGTGAAAAATCAATTAACATTTGTACTGAATTGAAAAACAGACAAGCGACAATTGAAATTACAGATCATGGTTCTGGTATTCCAAAACAGGATTTAGATTACATTTTCGACAGATTTTATAGAGTAGACAAATCAAGATCACGCCAACGCGGCGGTAATGGATTAGGTCTTTCTATTGCACGAAATATAGTTAATTTATACGGCGGAACGATTCAAGTTGAGAGTGAAGTAGATGCTTATACAACGTTCAGAATCACTTTCAACGTATAATTACATTTAAAAAGGAATTCTACTTTATTCGTTCCATCTTCTATTTATGGTTATATATGTGTACAAAGAGCCGTCATATCGGCTCTTTTTCATGTTATCAATTCGGCTTTCTCCCTTTAATTTGTGAACATTTAATGATATTATTTATTTGTAAGCGTTTCAATATATTGTGGAGGGAGTAATATGACGAAATATACACAGGTTAGTGAAGCACCTGTAAATTTCGGAGCTAATTTAGGGGTAATCATAGATTTATATGATCAATATCTACAAGATCCAACTTCTGTCTCTGAAGATTTACAAGTTCTATTCAGCACAATTAATAATGACAACAGAGAGGTGGCTGCAGCACCTTCATCAAGTTCAGATGATATGACAATTAAACAAGTTATGCGTTTAATTGACAATATCAGACAATACGGACATCTGCAGGCTGATATTTATCCCGTCAATCGTCCAGAACGCAAACACGTTCCTAGACTTACGATTGAGGATTTCAACTTGACAAAAGAAGATTTAGAAAACATTTCTCCAGGCATCGTATCAGACCATTTTTCTGATATTTATGACAATGCGTACGAAGCAATCAAACGCATGGAGAAACGTTACAAAGGACCAATTGCATTTGAATATACACACATCAATAACAATACTGAGCGCTCTTGGCTCAAACGACGTATTGAAACGCCATATAAAGCAAATATTAATAAAAGCCAAAAACTTGAACTGTTTAAAACTTTAGCACACGTAGAAGGATTCGAGAAATATCTTCATAAAAACTTTGTAGGGGCAAAGCGATTTTCTATTGAAGGTGTCGATACACTTGTTCCTATGTTGCAGCAAACATTGAAACGTGCAGCTAAAGAAGAAATTCAAAATATTCAAATCGGTATGGCACACCGCGGACGTTTAAACGTGTTGACGCATGTGCTTGAAAAACCGTATGAAATGATGATTTCTGAATTCATGCATACAGATCCGATGAAATTCTTGCCAGAAGATGGAAGCTTAGAATTAACATCTGGTTCAGCATGGACAAGTGATGTTAAATATCACTTAGGCGGAACAAAAACAACTGACTCTTACGGTACAAAACAACGCATTTCACTTGCGAACAACCCGAGTCACTTAGAAATTGTTTCACCTGTTGTATTAGGTAAAACACGTTCTGTACAAGATGACCGTCATCAAGGCGGAAAAGTAGAAACTGATTTCAAAAAATCAATGCCGATTTTAATCCATGGTGACGCAGCTTACCCTGGACAAGGTATTAACTTTGAAACAATGAACCTTGGCAACCTTGATGGTTACTCAACTGGCGGTTCATTGCACTTAATCACAAACAACCGTATCGGTTTCACTACTGAACCGACAGACGGCCGTTCTACAACTTATTCTACAGATGTCGCAAAAGGGTACGATGTGCCGATTATGCACGTCAATGCGGATAATGTAGAAGCAACTATCGAAGCAATTGATATCGCTATGGACTTCAGAAAAGAATTCCATAAAGATGTTGTTATCGATTTAGTCGGCTATCGTCGTTATGGTCATAACGAAATGGATGAACCATCTATCACTAACCCGATGCCATATCATAACATCCGCAAGCATCCAACTGTCGATCATATTTACGGTGAACAGCTTGTTGATGAAGGTATCATTTCTAAAGATGAAATGAACGCTGTCTTAGATGATGTACAAAAAGAATTACGTGCAGCACATGATAAAATCGATAAAAATGATAAAACAACTACAAAAGACATGTCTAAACCTGATAGTTTAGATTTACCATTGCAACCGGATGATCGTGAATTTGATGTTGATGAATTAAAATCAATTAACGATGCATTATTAAGCTATCCAACTGGTTTTGAAGTCTTGAAAAAACTTAACAAAGTTTTAGAGAAACGCAGAGAACCATTTGAAAAAGAGGATGGTTTAGTTGACTGGGCACAAGCGGAACAACTTGCATTTGCGACAATCATGCAAGACGGCACACCAATCCGCTTAACAGGTCAAGACAGCGAACGCGGTACATTCAGTCACAGACATGCTGTATTGCATAATCCTGATAATGGCGATGAATATATTCCATTACAACATGTTCCTAACCAAAGAGCATCTTTCGATGTGCATAACTCACCACTATCTGAAGCAGCAGTAGTCGGCTTTGAATACGGTTATAATGTTGAAAACAAGGGTACTATGAATATTTGGGAGGCCCAATACGGCGACTTCGCAAATATGGCCCAAATGATTTTCGATAACTTCTTATTCAGCAGTAACGCAAAATGGGGCGAGCGTTCTGGTTTAACATTGTTCTTGCCGCACTCTTATGAAGGTCAAGGACCAGAACACTCTTCAGCAAGATTAGAGCGCTTCTTGCAGCTATCTGCTGAAAACAACGCGACAGTAGTAAACTTATCAAGCTCAAGCAACTACTTCCACTTGCTTCGTGCACAAGCCGCAAGTCTGGACACTGACGCTATGCGTCCGTTAGTAGTAATGTCACCGAAAAGCTTATTAAGAAACAAAACAGTTTCTGATACAATCGATAAGTTTACAGATGGTCATTTCGAACCTATCTTGCCAGAAGAATATGAAGCAGACAAAGTTAAAAAAGTAATTTTAGCTTCAGGTAAAATGTTTATTGATTTGAAAGAGCGTTTGCAAAAAGAACCTGATGATTCAATTCTTCTTATCGCAGTTGAAAGATTATATCCTTTCCCTGTTGAAGAAGTACAAGCGGTCATCGATCAATTAACAAACTTAGAAACAATTGCATGGGTTCAAGAAGAACCGCAAAACCAAGGTGCTTGGTCATTCGTATATCCTTACTTAAGCGATTTAGCAAGCGATAAATACGAATTACAATACAGCGGTCGAATCAAACGTTCTGCGCCAGCTGAAGGTGACGGAGAAAATCATAAACTTGTTCAAAAATCTATTATCGAAGAGAGTCTTAACAAAAATTAGGGGGAAAATAGTATGTCTGAGATCGTAGTTCCAGAGTTAGCAGAATCTATTACGGAAGGTACAATAGCTGAATGGTTGAAAAATCCTGGTGATTCAGTAGATAAAGGTGAAGCTGTTGTTGAATTAGAAACTGATAAAGTCAACGTTGAAGTTGTATCAGAAGAAGCAGGTGTTCTTCAAGAACATTTAGCTGAACCTGGCGACACTGTTGAAGTAGGACAAGCAATCGCAACTGTAGGGGAAGGCAGCGGAAGTCCATCATCAAGTTCATCTGACGACAAACAAGAAGAAGCACCTAAATCTGAAGAAAAATCAGAAAGCAAGTCTGAAGAAAAAGATGCACCAGCAAAATCTGACAAAGACAGCAGCTCAAGCGACCAACGTGTCAACGCAACACCATCAGCGCGCAAATATGCACGTGAAAAAGGTATCGACTTAGCTGAAGTTGCTTCTAAAGGCAATGACGTTGTACGTAAAGACGATGTAGATTGCAAACAACAAGGCGGTCAATCAAGCCAAAAATCTGAAACAAAATCTGAAGCACCTGCTAAACAACAAAACAGCACACCTTCAAAACCAGTGATTCGTGAAAAAATGTCACGCCGTAAGCAAACTGCTGCGAAAAAATTATTAGAAGTATCTAATAACACAGCAATGCTTACAACATTCAACGAAGTAGACATGACAAACGTAATGAACTTGCGTAAACGTAAAAAAGAACAATTCATTAAAGACCATGACGGTACTAAATTAGGCTTCATGTCATTCTTCACAAAAGCAGCTGTAGCAGCATTGAAAAAATATCCAGCAGTTAACGCTGAAATCGATGGTCAAGATATGATTACTAAACAATTCTACGATATCGGTATTGCGGTATCTACAGATAACGGTTTAATCGTGCCATTCGTTCGCGACTGCGATAAGAAAAACTTTGCGGAAATCGAAAGCTCAATCGCTGACTTAGCAGTGAAAGCACGTGATAACAAATTATCACTTGGCGACTTAATGAACGGTTCATTCACAATCACAAACGGCGGTATCTTCGGTTCAATGATGTCTACTCCAATCATTAACGGAAGCCAAGCTGCAATCTTAGGAATGCACTCAATTATCACTCGTCCAATCGCAATCGATAAAGATACTATCGAAAACCGTCCAATGATGTACATTGCGTTAAGCTATGACCACAGAATCATTGATGGTAAAGAAGCAGTTGGATTCTTAAAAACAATCAAAGAGCTTATTGAAAGCCCTGAGGACTTACTTTTAGAATCATAATTGAAAGTTTAAAACACACTATATACCTTAATACAACGGCGTTTGACGTCGTTGTATTTTTTTACATATATAACGCTAAATCGTACTCAAAATGTTCTACGGATCAGTTTCACTTTATGTAATCTATTTGTTTATATAAAAATAGAAAGCATCAGCAAAAACCATAACGTTGCTGATGCTTTCTTATACACATTTAAATCATATTCATTACGATAAGTTCAATAATTGCTAAAACTACAAACACGATACATATCAATCCGAAGTGCTGCTTCTTAAGCTTCGCATTTTCTTTAAACGTGCCTGTAAAGTAGTTAATGCCTGAATAAGCAGCAATTAATACTGTGAGCGCAAAAAGTATCCAGAAATTAAGCATTTTAAATCATCTCCTTTGATTCCATCTTTCCAGATTAAAAATGCAATTTCTAATCGTTTATACTATTACTATACCTTAATTTGAAGGAAGTTATTCAATAGGTACTTCATCATACAAAAATCGTTCCATTTAAGTTATAATGAATGAGAAATCTGAAAAGAAGGTGTGGGTAAAATGGCAGGATTGCGAAGTGTTACAGTAGGTACTCAAAATCTAGAACAGACAATTCATTTATTTCATAATATTTTAGGACTTAATTACGAAAGACAAGGCTCAAAAAATGCGGTGCGTTTCGGAGATGCGGATTTAAGTCCAGGTACGAGAGTACACTTTATTGAAGTACCAAATTATACTACTGATGCCAACCATGTATTAAGTATCGGTTTGAGAACACCGACTGATTTAGGTTTAGAAGAATATCAGTCTATTTTAAGTCAAAATGAAATTCAATTCGGCGAAGTTATAGAAATGAATGATCATAAGCATTTCGAGTTCAAAGACGGTAACGGTCAGTTTTTTGATATTTATTCGAATGAACGCAATAGCGGGGTACCATTAGGTATGCCTACAGATGACAGTACTGTTAATCCTTTGCATCAAATTCAAGGGTTAGGACCAGTCATCGTACAAGTCAATGAAGTATTATTGACTGCATCGATATTATCAAAAGTATTCGGTCTGGATCATTTTGCTGAATATACACCAACAACAGATGCTGACTTTAAAGTCCAAGTCTTTCGAATCGGAGAAGGCGGTTTAGGCGGAGAATTACATATTTTCCAAGCGGGCGAACCGATTGATATGGCTGAATACGGTTCTGTCGAACAAATCGAATTCAGTACAGATTCTAAACAAGCTTACCGCAATGCTGTTCAGCAGCTGGAAATTATCGGTATTCCATATCAAACATTAGAACAAAAAGATTCTGAGTCTGTGCGAATTACTGAAAACAGCGGTCTATCATTCATCTTGACTTTAGAAAAAGCATAGGACATATAGAAAGGATTGAAATTTATGTTACATGAAGAATGGAAAGAAAAAGAACCAATTAAAAAAGTAGAGGTATTGCATACTGATGCGAAAAAATTCACAGTATCTGATATGCTTACAGTAGGAAAGCAATATGACGTTGTTAACGAAACTGAAGAATATTATCAAATCATTGATAACTCAGGTAAAGTAGGCGGCTACTATAAAGATTACTTCAAAGAAGTATAAAAAGACATTTAATTAAATAGACATTAACAGGCTTGGGCACTTATGGTGCCCCGGTCTATTTTTTGATGTTTATGAAAAGGAGAATTTTAATGGAACAACATCAGTATATTAACGCTGATAAAACAGTGTTTGGCGATGCATATGCCATGATGCGTTTAAATAAAAATATATTATTAAAAGGACCTACTGGTTCAGGGAAAACAAAACTTGCTGAATCGTTGAGCGAGGAAATCAATATTCCAATGTATCAAGTCAATTGTTCAGTTGATCTAGATGCTGAGAGTTTGCTTGGTTTCAAAACAATCCAAACGAGTGAAGACGGCACACAAGAAATCGTTTTTATTGATGGCCCTGTCATCAAGGCAATGAAAGAAGGTCATATCTTATATATTGACGAAATCAATATGGCTAAGCCAGAAACATTACCGATTTTAAACGGGGTACTCGATTACCGCCGCAGTTTAACGAATCCTTTTACTGGTGAAGTCATCAAAGCAAAACCCGGCTTTAATGTCATCGCAGCTATTAACGAAGGCTATGTTGGTACATTACCAATGAACGAGGCATTGAAAAACCGCTTCGTAGTCATTCAAGTCGACTACATTGACGGTGAAACATTAAAAACAGTCATTAAAGAACAAAGCCGATTGGATGATGACGCATTAATTTCTAAAATTGCAGCTTTCAATGAAGACTTGCGTACGATGACAAAACAAGGTCAAATCTCTGAAGAAGCAGCAAGTATCCGTGCATTAATCGACATGAGCGATTTGGCAACAGTCATGCCGATTGAACGTGCCATCCAACGTGCAATCATTGATAAATTAGAAGACGAACGCGAACAGCAAGCCATTATCAATGCGATAGAATTGAACTTTTAGTGAGGGATAAATATGAGCAATCGTTTTATCAAATTTAATGATGAAATTTTAGATGCTAAAAAAGTGATGATGCTGCAAGACTTGGCACGTCTTCTTCTTAAAAACAACCAGACGCATGTCAAAATTCAAAAATTCCCTTATTACGATCCGATTGAAAATGAACTGATTGCCAGTGTCTTTTGGACACATCGTCCAAGCCAAATTGAAATCACTGGTTTAAAAACTGATGTCTTGCTTGCGACATACGGTTATCGTTTAATGGATCAATTTATTGTGAATGAAGTACTAGATAACAATGATTTCAAACACCCAAGTTTCTTCAGACAAGTATTCAAATTATTAGAGGATATGCGTGTACTTAATGCAATTACAAATATCCGTCCTAGTATGAAAAGTGCAATTGAAATGCGTAAGCGTGTCAGATTAAACTATACAGAATCGCAAATCAATGTATATCGCACCAAAACAACATATACCGATTTGATTTTCTTATATTTAGAACAATCACTGCTGACAGAAAACTTTTATGAAGTTCCAAGTATCCGTCCTGATTTAGATCCTATCATTCAAAGTATGTATATGTATCTTCCGAACTTCTTTATGAACTATACAACTGAAGATAATAAATTTTTAGCTGAAAGAATTATGTATCAGCTTGATGATCTTCTAGAAGAAGATATGCTCAATGAATACTACTATATACCGCGTAACGTCTATAAAGCGTTGCAGGAACAAACATTCGAAGATTTAAAACGTGTAGATGCGGCAAATGTAGATGGTAAAGATAACAGTGAAGAAGAGGATGACATCGAAACTGCAGAAGCTGAAACAAAAGCACAAGATTCAAAATCAGAAGGCGGCGCCTATTTAGAAATGGAACTGCATGAAGGTGAAAACAGTGAAGCTGTCAGTGATAATGATACTGCACGTGAAGGTGATGCATCAGATGATATGACAGATATGATGACGAAAAAAGGCAAAGGCTCTAATGATACGATTGATAACGAAGAGGGCGGACAAACCGGCGCAGCAGCACAGCCATTTGTCTTGAAAGGTATCAATGAAAATGTAGAAGTACAGTGGCATACACCAAAAATCACTGATGAAGATAGAGCGAACTATCATTCAGTACATCAGGAAGTACAATACGAAATTAAAGATTTAACACAAATCATTCAAAAAACTATCGATCGCGAACAAATCGATGAACGCCATAATCTTACTAAAGGACGCTTGCAGCGTGACTTGATTAATTGGTTTATTGATGACCAATATAAAATGTTCTATAAAAAACAAGATTTAAGCCGTTCGTTCGATGCGACATTTACATTGCTGGTAGATGCTTCAGCAAGCATGATTGATAAAATGGATGAAACGATTAAAGGTGTCGTACTTTTCCATGAAACATTAAAATCGCTGAATGTGAAACATGAAGTTTTAGCATTCAATGAAGATGCATTTGAAGCTGATGATAAAACACAACCTAATATCATCGATGAAATTATCGATTATAATTATTCTACCGGTTCCAAAGACAGCCCTAGAATTATGGAATTAACACCGCAAGATGATAACAGGGATGGTGTCGCAATTCGGCTTGCAAGCGAACGCTTATTGAACAGACCGCACCATCAGCGCTTCTTAATTATATTTTCTGATGGTGAACCTTCTGCTTATAACTATGATCAAGACGGTATCATTGATACGTATGAAGCAGTAGAGGAAGCAAGAAAATACGGCATTGAAGTTTTCAATGTCTTTTTAAGCCAAGAAGAAATTACCGAAGACATTGAACGTACGATTCATAATATATATGGACAATTTGCATTATTTGTAGAAGGTGTTGAAAACTTGCCGAGCCAACTTTCACCGCTGCTCAAGAAACTATTATTGAAATCTGTTTAAAAAATATACGCGTACAACTAGCAATGGTATTTTTAATTGTTAATTGTATGCGTTTTATTGTTTTTCAATTAAGTCATACGGCATATTTTTCGAAAAAATGACATCATTTGCGCGATACTTTTTAAATTTTCTGAAAGTTTATATAGCATTTCCTTTTACGTTATGCTAAAATAAAGCAATGTTTAAGATTTATTGTAATAGAAGGAGCACATCAATATGAATAAAAACACATGGATTATCGGGTTTACTTTGTTTGCCATCTTCTTTGGCGCAGGAAACCTCATCTTCCCACCAAATTTAGGTTTAGATAGCGGGCACTATTTCTGGCCGGCTATTCTGGCATTTGTCTTAACGGGAATCGGGTTACCGTTATTAGGGGTAGTTGTAGGCGCTTTGGATAAACAAGGTTACATCGGCGCATTCAACAAAATATCACCAGTTTTCTCAGTGGTATTCTTAGTTGCTATTTACTTAACGATCGGACCGTTATTTGCGATTCCGCGTACTGCATCTACTTCATTTGAGATGACAGTTACACCGATTATCAATACGAACAGTCCTATTGCATTATTTATTTTCTCAGTAATTTATTTTGCGGTAGTATTATACCTTTGTTTAACACCAGGTAAAATGGTGGATCGTATCGGTTCATTATTAACACCTGCATTATTAATTACAATTGTAGCTATGATTATTAAAGGATTTATGGACTTCGGCGGAAACCCTTCAAGTAATGGTACAGAGGCCTATACATCAACATTATCAGGTTTCTCGCAAGGGTTTACCCAAGGTTATCTTACAATGGATGCCATTGCGGCAATTGCATTCTCAATGATTGTTGTTAATGCAGTTAAAGCTACAGGTATCACACATGCTAATACGATTTTCAAACAAACAGCAATGGCAGGGGTAATTGCGGCTGCTGGTTTAATGTTCATCTATATCTCTTTAGGTTATATCGGAAACCATATGGTCGTTTCACCAGAGAAACTTAAAGATTTAGCAGATCATAACCAAAACATCGGTACTTATTTATTAACAACAATTGCTGGTACTGGTTATGGAGAGTTCGGTAAATACTTATTAGGTATTATCGTTGCACTTGCATGTTTAACAACTGCTTGCGGACTTGTAGTAGCAGTAAGCCAATACTTCAATAGTATTATTCCTAAAATTTCATACAAAGCATACGTAATTGGATTTACATTAATCAGTTTAGTACTTGCTAACTTAGGTCTTAACCAAGTTATCCAACTTTCAATCCCAGTACTAATGATTTTATATCCAATCGGTATCACAACTGTATTATTAATTTTAATGGCACGATTCGTTCCAATGAAACCAATCGTTCAGCAATTTACAATTACAGTGATTACGATTACATCATTAATCAGTGTTGCTGTAGCGAAAAAATGGATTGCATTTGATGCATGGTCAAATTTACCATTAGCTAAAAACAGCTTAGAATGGTTCCCAATCGCGATTGTTTCAGTCATTATCGGCTATTTAATCAGTTTAGGATTCAAAAAACAATCACCGATTGTTTACGAAAAAGAATAAGCATTTAAAAAAGGTCTCGAATTTTTGTTCGAGACCTTTTTCCTATATACATACTCAATTAATTCAATTTACTTAGTGAAATATTCCGCAAATCACTCTTTATGATTCTTGGTTTTCGATATCCACGTACAATAACTTCACTTTTTCTTTTAACACTTTAATTTCTGCAGGTGTTTCAAATAATATTTCTCCATCTATATCTAATTTAGTGTTAGGTTCTGTTTTCAGTGTTGCTTCATCTGCAGAAACTAATGTGATGTTTTCAGTAATATCATTCCAATTCATACTATCTTTCACTTGGAAGAAATCTTTAATCATACTCATATTGTGGTTTTTGAATAAGAAGATATTCATCTTACCATCACAAGGGGAGAGGTCTTCCAATGGTATACGGCTGCCGCCTACAAAATTGCCGTTTGCTATGAGTATCATTGAAGTTTCGCCCGTATACGATTCACCGTTTGCTTCTACTGTATAATGGTATGTATCCGGATCAGCAATCACTTTGATTGTGGTAAATACATAGCTCAATTTACCAAGAACTTTTTTCTTGTTAGAATCAACGTTTTCAGAGTTTTGAACCATCATACCAATACCAGCAAAGTTTAATGCAATGTGCCCATTGATATCAAGCACATCAAATGATTTTACTTGTGCATCTAATAGTTCTGCAGATGCTGGGGCTGGTTTAGGTGATAAATTTAATGTTTTAGCAAAATCATTAAATGTACCGCCTGGAATAATGCCGATAGGAATATCTAAATCATTTAAGACTACACCATTAACTAATTCGTTCACAGTGCCGTCTCCGCCTAAAATGAAAAAGACATCGTATGATCCATTATTTTCTTCGCGGATTTCATCGCAAAACTTTTGAATATCTCCTTCTTCTTTACTTAATTTAACTGTGAGTTCATCACACATTTGCGTAATATTTTCTACTACTTGGCTGAGCTCTTTATATAAATTGCCTTGGCCCGCAGCTTTATGGTAAAAAAGAACACCTTTATGAAAGTGTTGAGTCATAATAATCTACTCCTTTGACTGAATCTCATGAATGGACTTCACTCTTTGATACCCTGAATTACAGCCTGATAAATATAAAATCTAAAAACAGGTAAAAAAACGACTATCCTTTACTGCTTTGCAAAGCAGGGCAGATAATCGTTTTATCAAAGGTGTTATTGAACTTTATTATCTTTCATTGTTAATAATCTATCTTTCATGTCAGCTTCTAAGTGTTGCAGCTCTTGTTCAGCTTGCTGGCGTTTTTCACGACCTTCAGCTTGAATTTGCAATGTTTGTTCAACGGTTTCGATAATATTTTCATGCGTTGATTTCAACGTTTCAATATCAACAATACCGCGTTCATTTTCAACTGCAGTATCAATTGCATTTTGTTTTAATAGTTCAGAGTTCGCTGTCAGCAAATCATTAGTAGTATCTGTTACTGCTCTTTGTGCTGACATCGCTTGTCGTTGACGCATTAACGTTAACGCAATAGCCATTTGGTTCTTCCATAATGGAATACTTGTCAAAATAGAACTTTGAATCTTTTCAGCTAAAGTTTGGTTCACATTTTGAATCATACGGATTTGCGGTGCAGTCTGCAAGGAAATTTGTCGTGACAGCTGCAAGTCATAAATACGTTTATCTAAACGATCCGCAAATTGTTCTAAATCCGCAACTTCTTGAATATCCATTTGGTTGCCAGATTCATATGCTTGATTGCGTTTTGCGGGCAATTCATTATCTAGGATTTCTTTTTTCTTTTCTTGAGCAGCCGCAATATATAAATTAAGTTCATCAAAGTAGTCTTTGTTTTGATCGTATAATCCATTTAATAACTGGATATCTCGGTTCAAACTGTCTTTATGATTTTTCAATTCTACAGAAATGCGATCTACTTGCGAACCTACAGATTGCATTCTAGAGAATATTTCATTTGCGGAAGCTTTGGCTCTTTTAAAAATTTTCTTTAAGAACGAATCTTTTTCTTGTTTAAAATCATCCGGCTGTACTTCTTTTAATTTCGTCATTAATTGATTTAAAGTATCTCCGATAGGGCCGGTATCTTTAGATTTCACTTCGCTCAGCATTTTATGCGAGAACGATGACATGCTGGATTGTGCATTAGAACCGAATTTCATTAAAGAATCATAGTTCATCGGTTCAATCTGGTTGGCAAGCTCATGTATTTTCTTTTGTTGTTCTGGTGTAAAATCTTTATTTGCTTCCATTAAAGTAGTATCATTCGATACTTGGCTTTGTAATTCAGGCTGTTTAGGCATCTCATTAGCCATTAATCATGCTCCTTCCATTCGAGTTTGCGTTGCTGTTCTATCTTATTCATTTCCATTTCAACATCAAGTCGCGTGTAATCTTCTTCATTAAGACGTTTCAAATCCGCAACTAAAGTACGCTTTACTTCATCTAGTGTAATACGCGTTTGTTCCAACTTTTGTTTCTCTTCTTTAGATTTAGCAGGCATTTTAGCTAATCTTGTATAGCTTTCGATTAAATTTAAAGCATTATCTAAATGAGAATAAAAAAAGCTATCTACAATGAAGAATTTTTGAGGCTGCTGTCTTACTGTGAAATATATCGTTCTTGCTAATCTATGAATTTCATTCACTTGTTTAAAGTCTTTAATTGAACGTACATTGATAAAAGATTTTAACAGCTTTCTCACTTTTGTTTGTGCATTATTCAATTGGTGGCGCACAAACCTGAAATCTCTGCGTGTTAATCCTATTTCTTGTAAATATTTTTTTGATGTTAAAAATTGAGTGGGGAAGTAGAGTGCAAAAAATGTTGCGACACCGATTCCCAAATCATATACAAAAAGTATATCGAATGCATAGATACTTGTGAGCCAAGCGACAATTGCAGCTGGAACGCCTACGAGTGTTCCATAAATTCGAGAAATATAATATCTCAATTTACATCTTCCTTTTTAAATAGTTCTAAATCCTTTCAAAGATGAATCTGTATCTAGTTGTTCTATTTTATAATCCGAAACTTTGGAAGCAGGGGAAGCACCCTCAATTACAGCTTGGGTAAATTGTTCAAGGTTTTGTTCCTCACCTTGTGCATAGACCTCTACATACTGATCAACATTTTGTACAGTCCCTGATATTTGATATTTTTGAGCTAGGCGTTCTGTAAAATAACGGAATCCGACACCTTGAACTTGCCCAAAAACTTGAATTTTTCTACGTTGCATAAGATCACCTCTTTGTTATATTATACGAATTTTCAACGTAAAATCCTAATATTTACTACATTTACAGCATTCTATAGAACGAAACACATTCCTTGAAATTTTCATGCAAATAGTTGAAAATAAAAAGGAACAATTATTCAATAAAGGGGATTTTAACGTGTGGACAGTCAATATGATCAGAGCTGACTATGAGGGATGGTGGTTGTTCGATGACTGGCGTGAAAAAATTTGCGAACAATATCATTTTGAGAACTATGAGGATATGCTCGAAAAATATAAAGATTTAGTTTGTTTGTCTAAAACGAAATTTGATAATTTCACGAAAGGTAAATATAATATTTATGCATTTTATAATAATTGCGATATGAGATTTTGCGAAGATTGCGATGAAGATATGCAAATATTTTATAGCTTTATCGTATTAAATAATAACGAAGTTTATTACGACCTTCCAATTATTGAGTAATTAATTTTTACTATTTGTATTGCAATGATAGGGCGAATGCACTATAATTGGTTTTAAGCAATAGTTTTATTCCATATTGCAAAGAATATTTAGCTCAAACATATATATAGAAACATACTGATAGCATTACTTTTGCAAGATCTGTAAGGGTGGTATCGTACAATTTATAATTTGTTGAGTCAATAAAACAGTTATTTATCCACCTGCAGCTTATACATAAGACTGTTGAGAAGTGATTAGAATTATTGAGATAGCTCCGAATTACTTTTGTGGTTTTACAGTACTCTAATTATTTGTAAGTATTTTTTGTAATATGCGAATAATGCATATTGAATTTTAGTCTTGGAGGTTTCACAAATTATGAAACAAGGTACAGTTAAATGGTTCAACGCTGAAAAAGGATTCGGTTTTATCGAAGTTGAAGGAGAAAACGACGTATTCGTACACTTCTCAGCTATTAACCAAGAAGGTTACAAATCATTAGAAGAAGGTCAATCAGTTGAATTTGAAGTAGTTGAAGGCGACCGCGGTCCTCAAGCTGCAAACGTTGTTAAACTATAATAAATAGATTACATTTATTGACTATTTAAAACACTTTACTTCTGTAAAGTGTTTTTTTCTTGTTTTATCCTCGCTAAATAACGAAACTCCTAATGTAAATTTATTTTAAAATTTTAGTAAATTAAAATTTCCACATACTTTTCTGTGCTATATTCTACTTACTAAATATAGACTGCACACACATCATACAGCACAGAAGGAGCACATCTATGAAGAAGAACACAAACAACCACTATTACTCAATTCGCAAATTCACTATGGGAACAGCTTCAATTTTAATCGGAACAGGTGTTTATTTAGGTATCAGTCATCACGCAGAAGCAGCTGAAGGAGACACACCTGCGCCAACTATCTCAAATTCACAAACACAAGCCGCACCAACTGCACCTCAAACTGTTGGTGCAGAAACTCCGTCAACACAAACTAATCCTTCATCAACTTCACAAACGAATTTTAAAATCGGAGATTATGCTTGGGTAGATACAGATGGAGACGGTATCCAAGGTGATACTGAACAACCTCTAGCCAATCTCAAAATAGATTTAACACAAAATGGCCAAACTATCGCTTCAACAACTACTGATGCGAATGGTAAATATCTTTTTTCAAATGTCGCAAATGGTACTTATGAATTAAATTATGAAACACCAGACGGCTACACACCAACGCAAGTACAAGCAGGTGAAGATGAAACAAAAGATTCCAATGGCGGACCAGCAGAAGTCACAATTAATAATGCAGATGATCTTTCCATTGATTTCGGTTATTTAAAAGACGAACCTGTACCCGTAGCAAAATATAACATGGGTGATTTCGTTTGGAATGATTTAAACCAAAATGGTATTCAAGATAAAGACGAACCTGGTTTAAAAGACGTACAAGTGACACTTACAAATCCGGATAACACGAATTTAACAACTACAACTAATGAAAAGGGCAACTATACATTTACTGATTTGCCGAACGGCAACTATAAAATTGCCTTTGCGACACCTGCAGGTTTTGTACCTACTAAAACAGGACAAGGCGATATTGATGTAGATTCCAACGGTGTAAACGCCGATGTTCTGATCCAAGATGCGAATAACGCCTTTGTGGACAGTGGTTTTTATCAATTACCGACATCGTTTAAAATTGGTCATTTAGCATGGGTAGATGCTGATCAAGATGGCATTCAAGGGGATACTGAACTTGGTCTCGCTCATGTTAAAGTCGATTTGACAAAAGACGGTAAAGTAGTCGCATCTACTGCGACAGATAGTAATGGACACTATCAGTTTGATAACGTTAATAACGGCACTTACCAAGTCGAATTCGATGTACCTGAAGGCTATACACCGACACAAGTTCAAGCAGGCGAAGATGAAACAAAAGACTCTAATGGTACACCTGTAGAAATCACAATTGATAACGCAGATAATCTAACCATTGATATGGGATATTTAAAAGATGCGCCGACACCTGTCGCTGTCTATGAATTAGGAGATTTTGTATGGAATGATTTAAACGAAAACGGTATTCAAGATAAAGACGAACCTGGCTTAAAAGACGTACAAGTGACACTTACAAACCCAGATAACTCTACTTTGACTACTGTGACAGACGCAAAAGGTAATTATAAATTTTCTCAAATACCTAACGGGAAATATAAAGTTGCCTTTACGACACCTGCAGGCTTTGTGCCTACTAAAACTGGTCAGGGCGAAGCAGATAATGACTCTAACGGCAGCGTCACTGAAATTAACATTTCAGATGCGAATAACGATTTTGTAGATAGCGGCTTTTATAAACCAGTGGTGAAAACACCTGAAGTTCAACCAGTAACACCAGAATTACCTAACAACACAAATCAACCTGTATCAGAAGAAGATCAAACAGATTATTCTTCACAATTATTAGAGTTCACACCAACTGAAACAACACAAAACACTCAACCATCTTCAGATACAAAAGTGCCTGTAAGTACACCTGAAGCTGAAGTTGAAGATAATACTGATTATTCTACTGAATTATTGAACCAAAATAATCAAGTAACTGAAATTGAAGATAACACAGATTACTCTTCACAACTTTTAGAATTTACGCCAGTATCTGATTCAAAAGTACCTGCAAATACACTTAAAACTGAAGTTGAAGATAATACTGATTATTCTACTGAATTACTGAACCAAACTAATCAAGTAACTGAAATTGAAGATAACACAGATTACTCTTCACAACTTTTAGAATTTACGCCAGTATCTGATTCAAAAGCACCTGTAAGTACACCTGAAACTGAGGCTGAAGATAATACTGATTATTCTACTGAATTACTGAACCAAACTAATCAAGTGACTGAAATTGAAGACAACACAGATTACTCTTCACAACTTTTAGAATTTACGCCAACACCTTCTACTTCAGTAACAACACCGGCTACAGTAAATAAAACTTCTTGTGATGTTGCAGATTCAAAAACGAAAGATAATGTAAATCATGTTTCATCAGTATTAGAACCAAGTTATGTCTCAACGCCAGTGACAAAAGCAGGACAAACAGGCAATACAACTGAACTTAAAAAACAAAAAGAACCAACAAAACAAAAACAAATTCAGACTAACATTGATAAAAAGGATAGTATTTCTAATAAAGTTGGAAAAACAGTGAATCCAAAAACTGAAGTTGACTCATCTCTTACAGATAAGAAAACTGATGTGTCTATCAATACTAAACAAACAACTGCAGCTAAAAGCGATTCTTCTAACAATAAAGTCCAAACAAATCACGTTTCTAAAAAGAAACAAGAGAAAAAAGAATTACCGAAAACAGGGGAGTCAACACTGACATCAAGTATCGTTTTATTCGGTTTATCTCTAGCAGCAGTCGGTAGTGCTTTATTATTGAAACGTCGTAATTCAAAAAATTAAATAGGGAATGCGGCATCAAAAAAACGAACTGACAATAATCAGTTCGTTTTTGCTTTATACATATTTATTATTAGTGAGGTTTATTTAACTTTTGTGTCATTAATGATTAATTGACGTAATGATTGACGTTTGATAACTTCTCTTGCTTTACCATCTTTAATAAAGAATACAGAAGGTTTCTGCATTTGGTTATAATTAGATGACATTGAGTAGTGATAAGCACCTGTAGATAAAATCGCCAAATAATCTCCACGATGTACTGATTCAGGAAGTTTGATATCACGTGCAATGATATCGCCAGATTCACATAATTTACCTGAAATCGTTACAGTATCGTTAGCTTCTTCCTCGCGGTTCACAAGTAAAGCTTCGTATTTAGCACCATATAGAGCTGTACGAATATGATCACTCATACCGCCGTCAATTGATACATATTTATTAACACCAGGAATTTCTTTGATTGTTCCGACTTCGTAAAGTGTTACACCTGCTTCTCCCACAATTGAGCGTCCCGGCTCAATACCGATAGTTGGCAGTGGGTAATCCGCTTCTTTCGCAATATCTTTCAGCGCATCTGTAATTGATTTAATGCCTGATTCAATAGGGAAGCTGACATCTCCTTCAACATAACGTATACCGAAGCCGCCGCCGATATTTAATAGGTCTACTTCTAAATTCAAACCTTTTAACCAGTTAATTACAATTTTAGCTGTTTCAATCATTGCTTCCGTACCTTCAATTTGAGATCCGATATGGAAGTGGATACCTTTAAGATTCAATTTTGAACTTGCTTGAATCTTTTCAATCGCTTGATCCGCAAGACCGTATCTGATTGATAAACCAAATTTACTGTCTTCTTGACCTGTTTGAATAAATTCATGTGTATGTGCTTCAACACCTGGGTTAACACGTAAAACAACATCTACAGAATCAGATGCATATTTTTGAATTAATTCGATTTCATCTAAAGAATCAATCACGAAATAACCGATTTTGCTCTCTAACGCATATTGAATTTCATGTTTTGTTTTATTGTTCCCATGGAAGTGGATGTTTGCTGGGTCATAGCCCGCTTCTAAAGCCGTATATAGTTCTCCTTCAGATACGACGTCTAAACTTAAACCTTCTTCTTGAACAAGTTTTACCATTTGAAGGCAAGTGAATGCTTTTGAAGCATAAGAGATATTATAATCAATTCCGCTTTCTTCAAATGCATTTTTATATCTGCGCATTTGATTGCGGATTTGGTCTTCATCATAAACAATGGTAGGTGTCCCAAAGCTTTGCGCAATCATTTCCAAGCTTGTTCCGCCCATCGTTAATTTACCGTTTTTATATTCTACAACCATCTTATCTGATCTCCTTTATCAAAGAATCATGGTTCAGCGCACTCAGCTGTTCAGAGTTCGCGCCTACACCTTTAAACGTATATTCATCGATACGCATATCTTCATTATATAGTATCACTTCATCTTGTGCAGTAACGTTGTCGTCAACCGCAACAAACATATGACTCATCATTAATGCTTTAATAGGGTAGCGTTTATTATTGATGATTGCTTCATGTTTGGCTCTTGTTCTTAGTACACCATCACCGTAACCCATATCCACAACTGCAAGTTTAGTATGGTCTTGTTCAACTTCATAAGCAAAACTATAGCCGCAATATTCACCTTTATTGACATCTCTAACTTGAATCACGTTGCCTTTAACCGTTAAAGCTTGTGTAATATCTGATTCAGATAAACTGCTGTAAGGTCTTGAACCATAGAGTGCAATACCGACACGCGCATGAGTATGATGTTCCAATAAGGTTTGGCCTTCACGATAATAAGCAGCGCTGTTTTGTGCATGGATTAAATCAAAGTGAAAACCTTCAGATAACAATGCATCTACTACATTGACCCATGCTTCTTTTTCTATGTTGTATTCCGGCACATCGAATTCGTCCGCATAACCGAAGTGAGTCCATAGGCCGCTGATAATCATTTTGTCATTGCTGTTATTTGCCGCATGATCTTTCAACACTTCTTTTATTTCATCTAATGTTTTAAGACCTGATCGATGCAATAGATTTTCAAATTCCAGATGCACATGAATCCCAGTTAAATCGCGCTTATGTTCGTAATAATAGGATAAAGAGGGAAGTGTCATATGGATTTTATTGTCGCGTACTGTATCAAAATCATAGACTGCATTCATTAAGAATATAGTCGCTTCAGGTGCTATTTTTCTAATACGTACAGCTTCCGCAAGTGAAGTGGTACTGAAAGTATTAATTCCGACTTCTAAAAAAGCATTCACTGAAAATTCCAAACCATAGTTATACGCATTATTTTTCACTACGGCCATTAAATTATGATTATTTTTGACACGTTTTGCGTTGTCTATAAATTTTTGACGATTGACTGACCAAATCGCTGTCATGAAGTGACCTCCTTGTTATATTGGAATAATAGATTTTCATAGTAATCTGCAATTCTGATTAATTGTCCTTCATCAAAGTTAAGTTTTGGTGTATGAAGACCATGTACCCAATCTTTGGCTTCATTTCTAATTCCTACAAATGCAAAATAACTTGGCGCAATTTGGCTGTAGAAGCTGAAGTCTTCACCGAATAAATAAGGTTTATCCATTTCAACCACATTAAAGTCTGCTGCTTTAAGTGCACGAACTACACCATCATGCAAGCTAGGGTCATTATAAGTAGGGGGATAACCTTCCTCGAATTTCACTTCGCAGTTAACACCGAATAATAATTGGACACTTTGTGCAATTTTAGTCATTTGATCCTTAACTGCTTGCAAATCATTGGTATCATAAGTACGGATTGTACCTTCTAAATAACCATTGCTTGGTACAGTATTAATGGCTTCGCCAGCATTAAATCTTCCCATATGCACAATATTGCGTTGCAAACCGTTTAAATGATATTGCTGAATTTGACCGACTTGATTTAATACATGTGTTAAAGCTTCTCCGCATGATTTGCCTTGTTCTTTATTCGCTACATGACTGGATTGTCCTTTTAAGAAGAAACGATACTCTGTTGCACTTGCTGTAATTTCTTCATTCAAAATTGTCACAGTACCTTCATCATTGAAAGGCATCACATGAATACCGAATACCGCTTCAATCGGATAATTATCAAACGCACCGGCTTTGATTAATCGATTGGCACCGGCACCTGTTTCTTCAGCTGGTTGGAAAATAAAGACAACATTTTGCGGTAATTTGCCTTCATCATATAAAGCTTTGCAGCGTCTTACAAACAACATTAGGGCAGTAGTATGTCCATCATGGCCGCACGCATGCATAACATTTGCATTACTGCTTTTGAATGCAACTTCATTTTCCTCTTGGATCGGCAAGGCATCAATATCTGCTCTGAAAGCAACCGTATGATCACCGTTGCCTTGAAGGTAAGCAATTACACCTGTTTCTAATGGTCTTTCATAAGGAACACCGATAGACTCTAAAAAAGCAATAAGGTGTGCAGTTGTTTCATGTTCTTCTAAACTTAGTTCTGGGTTTTGATGCAAATGGCGACGATGTTCAGTTACAAATTCTAATTCACTTTGTGTCATAATATCATTCCTTTTTAATACTCATAATATGTATAAAAGGCGTATGTGATGCTTTGACGAACGCACACAATACGCCTTTTAAAATTCATTTTCTCTTATATTTTGCGCTTGTCCGAATTAGTCATTTAATTTACGTAAAGCTGATACGATTTCGCGTTTTGAATCTTCAACTTCAGATGTTTGTTTAATGACTTTGGCAGGTGTACCTGCTACAACTGCGCCTGCTGGTACATCTTGCGTTACAATTGCGCCAGCCGCAACAATTGCACCTTCACCAACACGTACGCCTTCTAAAATTACGGCATTTGCACCGATTAATACATTATCTTCGATAACAACAGGGGATGCACTTGGAGGTTCGATTACACCAGCAAGTACTGCACCTGCACCTACGTGTACATTTTTACCTGTTGTAGCTCTGCCGCCTAATGTTGCGTTCATGTCAATCATAGTACCTTCGCCGACAACTGCACCGATATTGATTGTTGCACCCATCATAACAACAGCGCCGTCTTCGATAATTGCTTGTTCACGGATGAATGCACCTGGTTCGATACGTGCATTTGTATTGCGTAAATCTTTTAATGGAATTGCTGAATTGCGGCGATCCATTTCAATTTCTACATCTTCAATGTAGTTTTTATTTTCTTCATAGAATTTATCCCAATCGTCAGCTTCACAGAAAATCACTTTTGAATTTTCGCTGCCGAATACTTTGAATGATTCAGGGTAGCTCACTTGTCCTAAAGCACCGTTAATATATACTTTTAGTGGTGTTGATTTCTTCGCATCACTAATATATTGAATAATTTCTTCTGCCGTTAAATCTTTTGCCATTACTGGTTCATCTCCTCTGTTTAATTAATTATTTAAATTGTCAAATGTATAATACCCATTTGATTTTGTAACCAATCGTTCTGCTGCTTTAATAGCACCGTTCGCAAAGATATCTTTAGATTGCGCACGGTGAGTTAATTCGATGGTTTCGTCGACACCTGCAAATAATACTTCATGTTCCCCGACAATTGTACCGCCGCGGACTGCACTGATACCGATATCTTCCGGTTTTCTTCGTTCAGTCGTTTGTGAACGGTCATATACAGGATTGACGTCGTCTTTTACTTCTTTAATAACATCTAATAATTTAATCAATGTACCGCTTGGTGCATCTACTTTTTTATTATGATGTGCTTCAATTAATTCAATATCATAGCCTTGTAATAAAGGTACGGCTAATTCTAATAATTTCGTCATCACATGAATGCCGTAACTCATATTCGCACTGAAGAATACCGGCATATTTTCACTAAGTTCTTTTAATTTCGCAATGATTTTTTCTTTTTCTCCTGTTGTCGCAACAACAACCGGTAATTTGAAATCTTGATCTAATAACGGTAATAATAATTCCGGATTAGAAAAGTCGATTGCGACTTCAGCGTCTTTTGCTTCGCTGATTTGATTGAAAGCAGGGTAGGGATAATTGCTGTCTGGATCAGGAACAATAATCCCTGTAATTTCATGACCTTGCTCTTCAGCTAATCTAGCTACACGTTGGTTCATTGCACCATATCCGATTAATAAAATTTTCATTAAAGTTCACCCGCTTTATATTTGGCATAAGCTGTTTCAAGTTGTTTGCGATCAGATTCTTCAAGCGTCACTAATGGCAAACGCACTTCATATTTACCGAAACCTTCAACCGCAGTCAATGCTTTGATTGGAATAGGGTTGACATCTACTGACAATGCATTTAATAAACGGCTAATCGGTTCAAAGTCTTTGTCGATTGCTTCGCCGCGTTTAGCTTTTTCATATAAAGCTTGGAAATCGCCTGGAATCACATTCGCAACTACAGAAATGACACCATGACCGCCTTCTGCATAATAACGCACTACGTTATCATCGTTACCGCTGTAAAGTGTGAACTCTGATAAATCTAAACGTTCTTTTAATGCACGGTGATAGTCGAAATCATTTGTCGCATCTTTTAGTGCTACAATGTATGGGTTTTTCGCAAGTTCAACCATTGTTTCGACTTCAATTGTCATATTCGTTCTTGATGGTACATTATATAAGACAACCGGTAGTTCTACTGCATTTGCAATAGTAGTGAAATGTGCAATTAAGCCGCGTTGGCTTGTTTTATTATAGTAAGGTGTGATTAACATGATACCGTCTGCACCTAATTCTTTTGCACGTAATGATGCATCTAAAGATTTTTGTGTAGAGTTTGTACCTGTCCCAGCAATAATTGCTGCTTTGCCATCAACTTGTTTGATTACAGCTTTCAATACTTGTTCTTTTTCATCTTGTGTTAATGTAGGGTTCTCTGCAGTGGTACCATTTACCACGATAGCTTGGATATTGTTGTCTAATAAATATTGTACATGTTGTTCTAATGCTTCATAATCCACTTCGTTATCTGTGAATGGGGTAGTTAATGCTACTCCGACTCCTTCAAATAAACGACTCATATTAAGAAACTCCTTTCATTGATAAAACTTGTTCTAGAATTTGTACTGTGTTTAATGCTGCACCTTTAAGCAAGTTATCTGATGTAACCCAAATATGGAATGTGTTATCTAATGAATCATCTTGACGGATACGTCCGACAAACACTTCATCTTTACCAGTTGAATTGATTGCTAAAGGATATTCATTGTTTTCCGGATTATCGATAAGTACGACACGATCATCATTATCGAATAATTCTTGGATTTCTTTTACTGTCGCTGGTTTATCTAAAGTAACGTCCATTTCAACACTGTGGCTGTCTAATACAGGTACACGTACACAAGTTGCTGTTACTTTTAAATCAGGCAAGTTTAAAATTTTACGTGTTTCATCAATCATTTTTTGTTCTTCTTTTGTATAACCATTTTCTAAGAACACATCGATATGCGGTAATACGTTGTTATAAATAGGGTGAGGATAAGTTTTTGGTGCTTCTCCTTTTTCACCGTTCAACAAGTCATCTTTACCTGCATAACCTGAACCTGATACTGCTTGATATGTTGTATAAGCAACACGTTTTAAACCGAATTTGTCTTGTAATGGTTTTAAAGGTACGACAGATTGGATTGTTGAGCAGTTCGGGTTAGCGATGATGCCTCTAGTGAATTTAGGTGCGTTCACTTCAGGTACAACTAAATCTACATCATCATGCATTCTCCATTGGCTTGAGTTATCGATAACGATAGCGCCTGCCTCTTCGAAAATAGGGGAGAAGTGTTCGCTTGTTGCGCCGCCGGCACTCATTAATACATAATCATAATGTTCTTTTGCCGCTTCTTCTGTTAACTCTTGAACAGTATATGTTTTGCCTTGGAACTCGATTTCTTTACCAGCAGATCTTGCTGAAGAAAATAATACAAGTTCATCAAATGGAATATTTTTACGGTCAACTGTTTCTAACATTTTACTACCAACTAATCCTGTTGCTCCTGCGATTGCTAATTTTGTCATATTTAATTCACTCCATATTATTATTTAAGGAAGGCTCTGTTAATCCTTCTCGTACTTCTGATTCTAGATGCGATCGAATTGATTAAATATCAAATGTTTCATAAAGTTCTTTAACAGCACGTTCTCCATTTTCAGCATCAATAACATATGAAATACTGATTTCAGATGTTGTCGTCTGATAAAATGGAATCTTTGCATTAATCAAACTGATGAAAGCTTTAGATGCAACGCCAGATATATCTCTCATTCCTGACCCAATCAATGAAATTTTAGCGTAAGCATCATTTAATTTGAAGTCTAAAGCTTGGTAACTTTCTGACAATTTATCAAAAATACTTTGGATTTGCGTTAAATCTGTATCTTTAATTGTGAATGAAAGCTGCAAGCCTTCAACATTTACAATTTGCGAAATCATATCAACGTTGACTTGACCCACTTCTAATTCTGTAAACAAGTCCGTTAATAGTTGATTGTCTGATAGGGGATAGCTGATAGTGACATGCATCATGTTTCTATCCAACGCTACACCTGTAACTGCTTTTTTCTCTAATAATTCTGTTTGTGACATAATCCACGTTCCTTCCACATTTGATAAAGTTCTTCCTAAATACAATGGAATGTTGTAATTATTGGCTAATTCCACACTTCGTGTTTCTAAAACCCCAGCACCAAGTGCACTCATTTCCATCATTTCTTCGTAAGAAACAAAGCTTAACCGCTTAGCATCTTTATAAATTCGAGGGTCGGTAGCATACACACCGTCTACATCTGTATAAATTTCACACGGTGTATCATTCGCTGCAGCAAGCGCAACAGCTGTTGTATCAGATCCGCCTCTGCCTAAAGTTGTCAGTTCGAATTCATCATTGATGCCTTGGAATCCTGCTACAACTAAAACATCATTCGTTTCAAATGCCTTATCAAAAGTCTCTGGATTGATTTCTGCAATCTTACTTTTCAGATGATGTCCAACTGTTTTAATTCCGGCTTGATAACCTGTCATCGCTCTGGCATTCACCCCAATATCATTGAGTACCATAGACAAATAGGAAACCGTTTGCTGTTCACCAGTAGTTAATAAGAGGGCGAGCTCTTGTTGTTTCGGTGCACTGGTAAGCGCAGCTACATTTTCCATTAATTGGTCAGTTGTTTTTCCCATTGCACTGACCACGACAATTAATTGTTCGTCATTATTTATTCTTTCTTTCAGCATTTCAGCAATATTTTTAATTTTCGTAAAATCACTGACAGACGAACCGCCGAATTTTAAAACACTTCTCTTCATTCTATACTTATCCTCCTCAATTATCGGGGGAGAATCACATATATAAAAAAAGCAAGTCCGGAATGCGAACTTGCTTGATAATTTATATACAAGTGATGCACTCCATTATTTGATAATAATGACAGACCCTTAGCTCTTAACCTGAAAGTCCAACAATCATAACTCTGCATTTATGATTATTTCGGCATCTCACCCTTTCATTGCCAACTGCGACAGACAGTCTTTAAAGCAATTACTGATGATTGATGCGCCTCATCAAAAAACTATTCAATTAATTAGTATGTATCACATTATACATAGTTCCAATAGGGATGTAAACCAGAAATTTAAGATTTTTGGAAATTTACAGAAAAAAACCTAAATTCTGAACTTATTTACTAATTAAGAGTAATTTATACCTTGATACTTTCATTGTCTGTTATCAAATCAACTGTTATACAGTATAAATAGACAGTTCTATCTGCTTTAAACATAAAAAGGGGAGTTAAAGCTATACTTTAACTCCCAAAATTAAATTTAAATTGAAATTTAGTTTAATACACCAGTTTCTTTCAAGTATTCTTCATAACTGATTTCTTTAGAAACAGCGCCTTTTGGATTTAAGTCGATTACACAATTTGCGATTGTGTTGATAAACTCAAAGTCATGAGATGTGAAGATAATTGAACCTTTAAATGATTTCAATCCATCATTGACTGCTGTAATACTTTCTAAGTCTAAGTGGTTTGTCGGCTCATCCATTAACAATACGTTAGCACTTGAAAGCATCATTTTACTTAACATACAGCGTACTTTCTCTCCACCTGAAAGCACATTTGCTTTTTTCTTAACTTCTTCGCCGCTGAATAACATGCGGCCTAAGAAACCGCGTAAGAATGTTTCAGTCTGCTCATCTTCAGGTGCATATTGACGCAGCCAATCTACTAATGACAGATTTACACCTTCGAAGTATTCAGAGTTGTCTTTAGGGAAGTAAGTTTGAGATGTTGTCACACCCCATTTAACTGTACCTTCATCTGGTTCCATTTCGCCAGCTAAAATTTTCAGCAATGTTGTTTTCGCAATTTCGCTGTCGCCGACAAGTACTGCTTTATCATTAGGATTCATAGTGAATGAAATATTATCTAATACTTTTTCACCATCAATTGTTTTTGATACATTTTCAACGAATAATAAATCATTACCGATTTCGCGTTCTGGCGTGAACTTAACGAATGGGTAACGACGTGATGATGGTTGAATATCATCTAACTCGATTTTTTCTAATTGTTTCTTACGGCTTGTCGCTTGTTTAGATTTAGAAGCGTTGGCAGAGAAACGTGCAATGAAGTCTTGCAGTTCTTTGATTTTTTCTTCTTTTTTCTTGTTTTGTTCTTGCGCCATTTTTTGAGCAAGCTGACTTGATTGATACCAGAAGTCGTAGTTTCCGACATAAACTTTGATTTTGCCGAAGTCTAAGTCAGCAATATGTGTACACACATTATTTAGGAAGTGACGGTCGTGAGAAACAACGATAACTGTATTTTCAAAGTTGATTAAGAAGTCTTCTAACCAGCTGATTGCCGGAATGTCTAAACCGTTGGTAGGCTCATCGAGTAATAACACATCCGGGTCGCCGAATAAACTTTGTGCAAGCAAAACTTTAATTTTTTGATTGTTTTCTAACTCAGACATCTTTTTGTCATGCAAGTCTGCTGGAATACCTAAACCTGAAAGCAGGGTAGCTGCATCTGCTTCAGCATTCCAACCGTTCATTTCTGCGAATTCGCCTTCGAGTTCTGCTGCGCGAATACCATCTTCATCACTGAAGTCTGGTTTCATATAAATTTCGTCTTTTTCTTTCATCACTTCGAATAAACGCTCGTGACCTTTAATAACTACATCTAATACGCGTTCATCTTCATAAGCGAAGTGATCTTGTTTTAAGATCGCAAGTCTTTCATTTTTACCCATTGAAACATGGCCAGTTTGTGAATCTAATTCACCAGATAGAATTTTTAAGAAAGTAGATTTACCTGCACCGTTTGCACCAATCAAACCATAGCAATTACCTTCTGTAAATTTGATATTTACATCTTCAAACAATTTACGATCGCCAAATCGCAAACTTACATCAGTAACTTGTAACATGAATTTCCTCCATTAATAGATATTTCTAACGCATGAATTATACCACATTAACGCTTTCCTTTCGATATAAGGCGTTTATTTACTCATTTTCTTCTATTATACAAGGAATCTATAGAACTTCTGTCTATACAAAAGGCTGGCATGTTATAATGTTTCTAATACAGAAAGTGGAAGGAGTTATTATGGCTTTAAAAGATAACGATATTATTGGATCAATTGAATTTCTCAAAGTAGCAGGTTTGAACGGTTCAACTTACCAATTAGAAGGCCCGAATGGCGAAGAAGTAAAACTGAATCAATCAGAAGTAAATGAAGAAGATGAATTAGAAATAGGTGAAGAATACAGTTTCTTCATTTATCCTAACCGTTCCGGCGATTTATTTGCGACACAAAACATGCCGGATATCACAACTACAAAATATGACTATGTCAAAGTATTAAAAACAGACCGCGACGGCGCAAAGGTAGACGCAGGATTGCCTAGAGAAGTATTAATTCCTTGGGAAGACCTTCCAAAAGTAAAATCACTATGGCCGCAAAACGGCGACTATGTTTTAGCAACACTAAGAATCGACAGCGAAAAGCAAATGTTTGCTCGACTTGCATCAGAAACTATCGTCAGCCAAATGTATACACCGATTCATGATGACTCAATGCAAAACCAAATGGTAGAAGCAAGACCGTACCGTGTATTAAAAATAGGAAGTTTCTTACTTTCTAAAGACGGATACAAAATTTTCGTGCACGAAAGCGAAAGAAAAGCAGAACCGAGATTAGGAGAAGCTGTTGAAGTTCGAATCATCGGACACAATGAAAAAGGCGAATTGAACGGATCATTCTTGCCTTTTGCGCATGAACGTTTAGATGACGATGGCCAGGTCATCTTTGACTTATTAGTAGAATATGATGGCGAGCTGCCGTTTTGGGATAAATCCAGCCCTGAAGCTATCAAAGAAGTTTTCAATATGAGCAAAGGTGCATTCAAACGTGCTATCGGTCATTTATATAAGAAGAAAATCATTGATATTGAAACAGGCAAAATCAGCTTAACGAAAAAAGGCGAAGCAATTGCCCAATCAGAAGAACAATAAAATATGTAAGATGTTAAAAACTAGGGTAGTCGTATCCTAGTTTTTTCTTTTTTGTTGTAATACCCCTGTAAAAAAAGCCCTCAAAATCATATCTTCTGCGATATAAATGGATCTTATCAAGATAATTTCAAAGAAAGCTCAAATTTATTCGAAAAAATTTTCGTGAAATTCACGTTGAGTATTTATGAAAGTAATATTAACGAAATATTAAAACGTTGTTGTGACAAGGTTTATAAGCCATTTGTTAACTTTGTAAAGATTGTAAATTTAAAGTTCGTTCGCATTAATGATTTATTTACAATTCCTCTATTTGTAATTAACAATCCATATGTAATATAGGTGTTGAAAGTAATTACATACAGCTTGAGCACACATAACTCTTAACGCTCAAATGTTTATTTTTAGGAGGATTTCTTATCATGAAAAAATGGCAAGTTTTAGGTACTACAGTAATTGGAGCTTCATTATTATTAGGCGCATGTGGCAACGGTGGTAACGGCGGAAGCAGCGACGGTGGCGGAAGCAAGGACAAAGAAGTAAAAGGCGAAGTGAAAGGCGACGGTTCTTCAACTGTAGGACCAATTATTGAAATTTTAAATGAGAAATTTGCTCAAAAATATCCGAACGTTACAGTTTCATCAAGTACTTCTGGTACTGGCGGCGGTTTTGAAAAATTCATCGCTGGCGAAACTGATTTCTCAAATGCATCTAGACCAATCAAACCTGAAGAGAAAAAGAAATTAGAAGAGAAAAGCATCAAGTACACAGAATGGAAAATTGCTAAAGACGGCGTAACAATCGCAGTTAACAAAGACAACGACTTCGTTAAAGAATTAACTGTAGATGAATTGAAAAAAATCTATTCTGGTCAAGCTAAAACTTGGAAAGATGTAAACCCTAAATTCCCTGCAAAAGAAATCAAAGCATTCTCACCAAACCAATCACATGGTACTTACGATTTCTTCAGTGAAGAAGTTATGAACAAACAAGATATCAAAGCTGAGAAAAATGCTGATACTAACGTAATCGTACAATCAGTTAAAAACAATAAAAACGGTGTTGGTTACTTCGGTTACAACTTCTACGAACAAAACAAAGACTCATTAAAAGAAGTTAAAATCAAAGGTAAAGACGGTAAATCAATCGAGCCGACTAAGAAAACTATCCAAGATGGATCTTACGCTCTAAGCCGTGACTTATACATCTACACTAGCGATAAAAAATTAAAAGACAACAAAGCATTCAGCACATTCATTAAATTCGTATTAGAAGATAAAGGTAAATCAGCAGAAAAAGCTGGTTACGTAGCATTACCTGAAAAAACTTATGATGAGCAACTTAAAAAATTAGAAGAATCAACTAAATAATTCACAGCACTACTCAAGTTGAACATCAATAAGCAGTAAGATTTTATATCTTACACTCAATATGCACTTGTCCACCCGAGCTGTGTCTCGGGTGTACTTGTTTAAAAATAATGATACACAATTTAATTTAGAATAACTTATTATTTTTCCAAGGGAAGGAAGAAAGGATTATGAAATCTCAACAAAATGTGAGAGAGATGATTGCCAACAACCAAAGAAAGAAAAAAGGCTTCAGTGATAAATTCGTTCCTATTATTTTAGCGATTATCGCAGTCATATCGATTTTAACAACGATTGGTATTCTCTTCACTCTATTAACAGAAACAATTACATTTTTCACACGTGTTTCAATCACAGAATTCTTATTCACTAAAGAATGGAACCCATTCTCAAGCAGTCCTAAATATGGTATTTGGGCATTAATCTTAGGTACTTTGAAAGTTACAGTAATTGCGACATTATTTGCAGTACCGATCGGATTAGGCGCAGCAATTTACCTTAGCGAATATGCAACAGACAGAATGCGTAAAATCATTAAACCAGTTCTTGAAATTTTAGCAGGGATTCCGACAATCGTATTCGGTTTCTTCGCATTAACTTTCGTAACACCATTGTTACGTTCGATTTTCCCAGAACTCGGAAGCTTCAACTCAATTTCACCAGGACTTGTAGTAGGGGTTATGATTATCCCGTTAATCACAAGTTTAAGTGAAGATGCAATGGCTTCTGTACCAAACAAAATCCGTGAAGGTGCGTTAGGTTTAGGTGCAACAAAATTTGAAGTGTCAACTAAAGTCGTATTACCAGCAGCTATCTCTGGTATTGTTGCTTCAATCGTATTAGCGATTTCAAGAGCAATCGGTGAAACAATGATCGTATCTTTAGCAGCAGGTTCTACACCAGACTCAACATTTAAATTAACTGGTTCAATCCAAACAATGACAGGTTATATCGTACAAGTAGCAACAGGTGATGCTACGTTCGGTTCTGATATTTATTACAGTATTTATGCAGTAGGGTTCACACTCTTCCTCTTCACACTAGTAATGAATTTAATCTCTCAATGGATTTCAAAACGTTTCAGAGAGGAGTATTAAGATGGCGAGTACAACAACTACAAATAGCACAGGAAATAGCAGAGCGCTTGTCAATCAACAACAAGTTGAAAAGAAACTATCATCTCGTTTAACTACAAACAAAGTACTGAAATGGGCATTCTTTGCTTGTACACTTATCGGATTAGTCGTGCTAGCAGCCTTATTAGTCAACACTTTATATAAAGGTTTACCATACTTGACACCGACATTCTTTACGAACTTCTCATCTTCAATGCCATCAATGGCAGGTATTAAAGGTGCATTAGTCGGAACTTTATGGTTAATGATTACTATCATTCCTATCTCAATTGTTTTAGGTGTAGGTACAGCAATTTATCTTGAAGAGTATGCGAAAGACAATGCTTTCACAAGCTTTGTGAAAATCAGTATTTCAAACTTAGCAGGTGTACCTTCAGTCGTATTCGGTTTATTAGGTCTTACAATCTTCGTACGTGGTATGGGCATCGACGCTTTATCATTAGGCAAATCAGTTTTAGCAGCAGCTTTGACAATGTCATTACTGATCTTGCCGGTTATTATCGTATCAAGCCAAGAGGCGATTCGTGCAGTACCTAAATCAGTACGTGAAGCAAGTTATGGACTTGGCGGCAACAAATGGCAAACAATCTACAGAATTGTATTACCAGCTGCCTTACCTGGTATCTTAACAGGATTCATCTTATCTCTTTCACGTGCATTAGGTGAAACAGCACCATTAATCTTAATCGGTATTCCAACAATCTTATTAAAATTACCAAGCGGCATTTTCGACCAATTCCAAGCAATGCCGATCCAAATTTACAACTGGGCAAAATTACCGCAAGAAGCATTCCAGCACGTTGCATCAGCAGGTATCATCGTATTACTTGTATTGCTTCTAGCAATGAACGGATTAGCTATCTTCTTAAGAAATAAATTCAGTAAGAAATATTAAGTCAACACTTAAAAAGCTCACGAATATTTTTAGCAAAGGAGTTTTGAAACATGGATAAAGTTCAAGACAAAAAACAAGGACAAGACAAGACAGAACTTAACAAAGAGTTGCAAGGACATGAAAATGACAACCACATCAGTGTCTCAGCAAATGTTAAGCCGCACGATTCAGGTATTGCTCAGCAATCTAAAGAAATCGTGTACTCTACACAAAATTTAGATTTATGGTATGGCGACAACCACGCATTAAAAAATATCAACTTAGATATTTTAGAAAACAATGTAACTGCAATTATCGGACCTTCAGGTTGCGGTAAATCAACTTACATTAAAACATTAAACAGAATGGTTGAACTTGTACCGGTTGTAAAAACTGCTGGTAAAATCCTTTACCGCGGCAACGACATTTTCAGCAGCAAACAATCTGTTGAAAAATTACGTACAAACGTAGGTATGGTGTTCCAACAACCGAACCCATTCCCTAAATCAATCTATGACAACATCACTTACGGACCGAAAATCCACGGAATCAAAGACAAAAAAATCTTAGATGAAATCGTAGAAAAATCATTACGCGGCGCAGCAATTTGGGATGAATTAAAAGACAGATTACACCAAAACGCATATGGTTTATCAGGTGGTCAGCAACAACGTGTATGTATCGCTAGATGTTTAGCTATTGAACCTGATGTTATCTTAATGGATGAACCAACATCAGCACTTGACCCGATCTCAACTTTAAAAGTTGAAGAATTAGTTCAAGAATTAAAAGAACAATACTCAATCATCATGGTAACGCATAACATGCAACAAGCAGCACGTATTTCAGACAAAACAGCATTCTTCTTAAATGGTTACGTTAATGAATATGATGATACTGACAAGCTCTTCTCTAATCCTTCTGACAAACAAACAGAAGACTATATCTCAGGACGTTTCGGTTAATGACTGTTATTCGTCAGCATTACGAAGAGCAGTTAAAAGACTTAATCCAAGATTTGCACAATCTTGGAGTTAAAGTCTACTACAGTATCGACAGTGCAGTGCAATCATTAAATAAAGATGATCGCAACTTCGCACGTCAAATCATTAAACGTGACTTAGATATTAACCAATTAGAAGATGAAATTAACGAAAAAGTAATTATGCTGATTACAAAACAACAACCTATTGCGACAGATTTAAGAATGATGATTGCAGCACTTAAAATTGCATCAGAATTCGAGCGTATCGGAGATAATGCAGCAAGCATTGCGAAGATCCGCAAACGTGTTAAAATTACCGACCATTACATTTTGACACGTCTGAAAACAATGGGGGACTTAGCTTTACTCATGTTAAAGGATTTAGATACGGCTTTTAAAAATAAAGACGTTACGCTTATCCTTGAAATCATCGAAAGAGATAAAGACATTGACGACCTTTATAAAGATATCGTCAATACGACTTATTTGATTGATAATGACCCATTCGTTGCTGGTCAAGCACATTTAGCAGCAAGACACTTAGAGCGTATGGGAGATCATATCGCAAATATCGCTGAAAATATTTATTACTATATTACAGGCGAAACTTACGAATCTTACGTCTAAAAATAAACAACTTTCAAATACAAACAGGGATACTGCTTA
This sequence comes from Staphylococcus sp. EZ-P03, assembly GCF_003344575.1. Lineage (NCBI taxonomy): Bacteria > Bacillati > Bacillota > Bacilli > Caryophanales > Staphylococcaceae > Staphylococcus > Staphylococcus sp. EZ-P03. Next base: position 157,675 of record NZ_QPMO01000009.1, read on the forward strand.
CTCCGGCAGTATCCCTGTTCTTTTATGCTTATATTCTATTCAACAAAGTTCTATGCTTGTTCTATTTCTTTTGTTAATGATTCTAACTCATCTACTAGACTGCTGATATAACTGATTGTTTCACGCAGCGGCGCATCTGTAGTAATGTCGATGCCTGCTGTTTTCGCTAAATCAACCGGTGATAAACTTCCGCCTGCTTTAAGTGTATTCAACCAATCTTCAACTGCCGGCTGTCCTTCATTTTTAATACGTTGAGACATCACTGTACCGATAGTTAAACCAGCTGAATATGTGTAAGAATAAAGGCCCATGTAGTAATGCGGTTGACGCATCCAAGTTAATTCTGCACCTTCAGAAATTTCCACAGCATCTCCGAAGAAGTCTTGATAGACTTTGCGAGTAATTTCATTTAATACAGGTGCTGTTAATGATTCGCCTTGATCCACTAAACGGTAAACTTCTCTTTGATATGCGGCTTCTAATAAGTGTGTAACCATATTATGATAATACGTTCTGGATATGATAGAGCCGATTACCCAGCGTTTGAATTTCGGATCATCGCTGTTTTTAAAGAGATAATTCGACATTAGCATTTCATTTGTTGTAGAAGGTGCTTCTACAAAGTACATAGAAGCTTCTGACTCTAAGAAGTTTTGGTGTTGCTGCGCGAGATTAAAGTGGCCAGCATGTCCTAATTCATGTGCAAGCACAAAGGTTTCATTCATTTTGCCTGTCCATGAAATAAAGACATAACTATGAGAAGCAAATGGACTGGCACAATATGCGCCTGTTTCTTTGCCTTTATTTTGAGCAAAATCAATCCAGCGGTCTTCATAAGCTGCTTGTACCATTTTAAGATAATCGTCGCCTAAAATACCTAATGCATTATAAATATACTGCTTAGAATCTTCGATTGATATTTCAGGTTCAAAATCAGGGTCAATCGATACTTTCAAGTCTTCAAATTTCATATGGTCAAAGCCATGTACTTTTTGAAGTAATTTAGCATAGCGCTGCATTACCGGTGCCAAATCACTCATGATGACATCAATTTGACGGTCATACATTTCTCTTGTTACTTCTTGTTCTTCTAATAAATAATCAATAACTGAATCGTAACCTCTTAAGTCCGCTTCAATTTTCTCTTGCTGTACATGTGTATTATAAATTGCTGCTGTTGTATTTTGATATTTACGCAATGCATCGATGAAGTATTTAAAGCTTTTACGTCTGAATTTTGTATTCGGATTATCTTCATATTCATTTTCGAAAGTAGGGTAGTCCAACGGATAAGTTTGTCCATCTACTTCAAACGGTTCAAAATGAATATCCAGCATTTTAGTAATACCATACATATCATAAGCCGCACTGAATGTCGGTGATAATGAAGCAAGTGTCTTTTCAACTTCATAAGAGAGTTGATAAGGTTTGCGATGTTTTAATTTTGTAAGGTAATGCGGATAAGGTGTTTCTGCGATTAATGTATCGAGCTGTTCATCAGATAACGCTAAAATTTCTGATTCCACAAATGCAAGCTGACTTGCAATTTTACCGTATGAAGTGCTGAGTTTCGCACTGAGCTTTTGTCCATCAGTATCAGTAGTATCCACACTTAAACGCATTTCTGCATAATTGCCTAAACGATCGATTTGAACTAAAAGCTCCACAAATTCAGGCAAAGCTGCTTTCACTTGTTCAATTGAAGATAGCTGATTTTCGTAAGATTCATTAAATGATGCTGTTGCTTGTAAGACTTTGTCTAGTGTTTGATAGAATGCTTCGTCATTCTCAAACAGATCGGATAAATCCCATTTCTCTTGCTTAGGAACATCTTTTCTTAATGGTAATCCTTGGCTCATATAGAATTCCCCCTGCAAATAATATTTGATATAAGTTTATATAATAAAGTATACAACAAGCAAGATATGAACGCATCTGGTGCCCATTGTCTTTTAATTCACGTTCTTAACACTTTACTGTACAATAATAATAAGATAGACGATTGAATTCTCATTCGATTGAATTGAGAGGAGTTAGATTATGACGATTTTTGATATGCCGAACTTTCTATGGATAACGATTGCACTGGTACTCATCATTACTGCTTTCGGCGGATTAGCTTTAGGCAAATGGGTAGCACCTGCAGTCTTTACCTTTATTGTACTGGGCGTACTTGCATTCTTTATACCAAACTTTACTAAGATTACTTATCAGCCGTTATTAGGCTATGCTGCATTTATGGCCATTATCAGTTTGATTGAAAGTTTCTTGATTTGGTATTTCACACGCGATTTCAGACGCCGCAGATTAGAAAAACGCATGCAGAAGGAACTGCGCGAACAAGAAGAGAGAGATTCGCGATTTCATAGATTCCGCAGAAATAAATAACTAATTGTATCCTTTAACAAGTCTGGTTCATAACAGGCTTGTTTTATTTTATATTCTTATGATACAACAACTAACTTGCTTTCAAAATTATTGATGAAGTATTATAATTGAGCAGTAAATTAACATAGAGAGAGAAAGGAAGTGAACAGCATCTCAGTCAATAGCGCAAGTCTATTACATAACATGATTTCATCTGAGATGTCGCCATGAAAAAGTTATTTTCTTCACTAGCCGTAGGCGCACTGCTGCTCTCAGGATGCAGCAACAGCGGGGGACATTCCGCTTCGAATACGGATCAATTAAATGTAGAACTTCCATTAAAAACTACTACACTCGCACCTTATGATACTGATGTTCCAGTTACAGTAGGGGCAGCTGAAACCTTATTTAAAACTTCAGCTAAAGGGGAAATCCAACCGCTTTTAGTAAAATCATATGAACAACCCTCTGATGATACATTGAAGTTGACTTTAAAAGACAATATTAAATTCCAAAATGGACATAAACTGACAGGGGAAGCTGTCAAAAGCAGCTTAGAACAAGGCTTGAAAAAGAGTGAGCTGCTGAAAGCGACATTGCCGATAAAATCTATTCAAGCTAATGGGCAAGAAGTTACAATTCAAACAAAAGAAGCTTATCCAGAGCTTGTTTCAGAACTTGCAAGTCCATTTACAGCAATCTATGATACAAAAGCAGATACAGACATCAAACAAACACCTGTAGGTACAGGACCTTATGCCATCAAAGACTTTAAACGTACGCAGCAAATCAGCTTAAGTCAAAATAAAGATTATTGGCATGGCAAGCCGAAACTTAAACAAATCAAAGTCACATTCAATGAAGACGGCAGCGCACGTACCGACCATGTATTATCTGGCAGAACAGATTTAACAAAAGATGTGCCTACAGATAAAATCAAATCTGTGAAAAAATCGGATAAAGCGAAACTTGAAACCGCGTCCGGCTACAGAACGTCTTTATTACTTTATAACCATACGAGCAAGAAAATGACGAAAGACGTTCGAGCGGCACTTGATGCAGTGATTGACCGTAAACAAATCACTCAAAAGGTTGCACATAATTATGCCAAACCAGCAAAAGGACCATTCAATACCAACTTAGACTTCATTCAAGATCAATCTGTACCATCGCAAGATATTGAAAAGGCTAAAAAATTAATGGAAAAAGCAGGCTACTCTGATAAAAAACCATTAACCTTGCGTGTATCATCCTATTCAGGACGTCCAGAATTAACAAAAATCCTGCAAGTGATTCAATCTGATGCAAAACAAGCACATATCAATATCAAGATACAAAACGTAGATGATATAGAAGGCTTCTTGCAAAACAAAAAAGACTGGGATGCTTCGATGTATAGTTTCGGTACATACCCTCGAGGAGACAGCGGCTACTTCTTTAATATGGCCTACAAAAAAGACGGTGCTGTGAATAAAGGGGCTTACCACAACGCACAAGTAGATCAATTAATCGAACAGTTGAATCATACTGTAGATAAAAGTGAACGCGACCGTTTAACAAATGAGATCCTGAAAGTCTCTAAACAAGATATTCCGAATAGTTATATCACTTATAACGACCAAATCAGCGCTATGAATCAAAATGTCGAGCATGTGAAAGTTTCACCAGAAGACATCTATTTAATAGATGAAAAGGTGGATAAGCAAGAATGATAATTAAACAAATTCTATCTAGAATAGGACAAATGATCTTAGTATTGTTTGTCCTTTCTACTATTACGTTTATTTTGATGAAATTGTCGCCAGGCGATCCCGTGAATAAACTGCTGCATTTAGATGTTGCGAATGTCTCATCTGAGCAAATCGAACAAACTAAAGCACAACTCGGATTGAATCAGCCTTTACTTGTGCAATGGTGGACATGGTTTTCACATATCCTGCATCTAGACTTCGGCACAAGTATACAGACACAAGAACCTGTACTGAGTGAATTGATTTACTTTACACCGCCGACATTGGTAATCGCATTTGGGACGTTATTTATTACACTCGTACTGTCATTAACGTTAGGGACACTCGCTGCAGTATATTACCGTTCATGGATTGATCGTGTGATTCGAGTTGTAACTTCAGCGTTTGTCAGTATCCCATCATTTTTCTTAGGGATGTTGTTCATTTATGTATTCGCACAGAAACTTGAAATCCTTCCTGCGGCCGGTATTGATACACCTGCAGGTTATATCATGCCAATTATTGCATTAAGCATAGGAATGAGTGCTTATCACATAAGATTGATGCGTTCGACACTGATTGATTTATATAGAAGCAGAGAAGTAAAAGCTTCTCGTGCCAGGGGAATGTCTGAAAGCTATATTTTATTTAAAGATATTTTCAAACCTGCTTTAATCCCTGTTATTTCTATTATAGGGATGTCGATTGGCGGATTGATCGGCAGTTCGGTTCTTATTGAAAACCTTTTTGATATTCCCGGCATTGGTTACTTTTTAGTAGAAAGTATTCGTTCTAGAGACTATCCAGTTGTACAAGGTGCTGTATTGATGATAGGTGCTTTTGTTGTCATCGGTAATACGATAGCAGACATCATTATTTTATTCTTAGATCCGACACAACGATATCAGCATTTAAAACACAAGCCGTTATGGAAGAAGAAAGCAGAAGGGCGCGTGAAGCAATTATGAAATTAACGAAAAAGAACAGCATCTTTTATGTTTTTGGCGCCTATTTAATATTGCTTATCATCTTGCAGTTTACTGTTTCAACATCCCAAGCATTGACTGTACATTTAAATGAAGCGTTAGAAGGACCAAGTTTGAAGCACCTCTTAGGTACAGATGATTATGGCAGAGATTTATTCGCACGTCTTGTAATCGGTGCGCGCTATACATTGGCTATTACGTTACTTACAATTTGCATGATTGTACTTATCGGTGTCCCATTAGGTTTGATTGCCGGCTATCGCAAAGGCTGGATAGATACGATTATTATGCGCATCATCGATATTGGATTAGGTATACCTGACTTTGTATTAATGATCGCATTTGCCAGTTTCTTTAAACCAAGTATTTGGAATTTGGTTATAGCAATCACTATGATTAATTGGATGACTTATACACGTGTTACACGTGCAATTGTCAATACTGAGATGAATAAGAACTATATCAAATTGGCGCGTTATTTCCATACGCCTGGTTATATCATTATTTTCAAACACTTGTTACCGCAAGTTGTGCCTTCATTAATTGTCTTAATGATAGTAGATATCGGTAAAATCATTCTCTATATTTCATCTTTATCATTCTTAGGTTTAGGTGCACAACCGCCTTCACCAGAATGGGGTGCTATGTTAGCTGCAGGCAGAGATTTCTTTACGGAACACCCGATTATGTTATTAGCACCTGCTGCACTGATTTCAATTACTATCTTATTATTCAATTTGGCAGGTGATGCATTACGTGACAGAATAGCAGAAAGAAGGGATATTCATGGCTGAACCATTAATGGAAATTAAAAATTTGAATATCACCGATCATTCACAACACACATTGATTAATCATTTAAATCTTACTGTCAATGAAGGGCAAGTGAATGTGTTGATTGGAGAAAGCGGTTCGGGTAAAAGTTTGACCGCAAGTACATTAATCGGTCAAACTCCACCGAATCTGCATGTCAGTTATGATCAGTTTCTATTTAAAGGCGAACCTGTCACTGCATTTAAGCATTTATTAGGCCATAAAATCGGTTATATCTCACAAGATTACGCACACAGCTTTACACAACATACATTACTCGGTAAACAACTCGTCGCAATTTATCGCACGCATTATAAAGTTTCTAAACAAGAAGCACTCAGTCAAATCAAAAAAGCGCTGAGCTGGGTGAATTTAGAGCATACAGAAATACTGTCAAAATACCGTTTTATGTTATCTGGCGGACAGCTGGAACGTCTATATATTGCCAGTGTCTTAATGTTAGAACCAGATTTGATTATCGCTGATGAACCTGTGGCATCACTAGATGTGCTGAATGGACAACGTATTATGAAGTTGATTAAACATCTGGCAGAGGAACACGATACCACGTTACTGCTGATTACACATAACCTAACCCATGTCATACAGTATGCGGATACTATTAATGTAATAAGAAATGGTACGATTATTGAAAGCGGTGCTTTGAAGCATTTCAAAGAAGGGCAGACACATCCTTATACACAGCAACTATTAAATGCGAGAAGCCGCTTAGTCAGAAAGGATGATGTGCATGATAAAAATTAAGCATCTAAGTTTTGCGTATGATAAACAAAATGTCTTGCACAATATCAGTTTAAATATTCAAAAGGGCGAACTGATCGGAGTAATCGGTGAATCAGGTTCAGGAAAATCCACATTAATGAATTTAATCCTTGGCGATTTGCGGCCTGATCAAGGCGTCATTGATGTGAATACTGACCGTGTTTTACCGATTTTCCAGCAAGCTACACAAAGCTTTAACCCAAAGTTAACACTCGGAGCGTCATTGAAAGAACCTTTAAAATACTATGCACACGCTGAATCCTCCTTTGATGCGATTGTATTGCCGTTGATGAAACAATTAAATCTCGAACAAAGACTGTTAGAGCGTTATCCAGATCAAGTCAGCGGGGGACAATTACAACGTTTTAACGTCCTTAGAACAGTTATGTTGCAGCCAGACGTATTGATTTGCGATGAAATTACATCGAGCTTAGATGTAGTTGCTGAACAAAAACTCATTTCACAATTAAAAGCCATTCACCAGCAGCAGCAAACTACAATGGTGATTATTTCACATGATATCGCCATGCTGAATCAGATTGCCGATCGCATGATTGTATTGCAAAACGGTCACATCGTAGATGATTTCAATACACAAGATTTATTTGCGTCAACACGTCATGCATATACAAAAGAACTTATCCAAGCTTATGATGAAAACTAAGTCATAGATCACATATATCCGGTGGCAAAAGGCCATCCGGATATTTTATTTTAATATCTTGGATTATGTAAACTAAAATCTCAGATACTAATCTCTATATACAGCTTCTAATATTCAACTCAAATTATGCCTGTAATTAGTATCTTTAAACTTCATAATTGTAAATATGTCCGATATGTCCGAAATGAAATACATAAATACGTATTTTGGTTCAGAAGTCAGAACTTTAATTCCTAAAACTAAGTCACGTAACAAAGCTGCAGTATATGAATTACAAACCGCAGCAAGATTTGTACAAACATATATAAGAGAGTATAGGTAAAAGGCACTTCTTCTGCTCAATACATAACTTCCTATAATATATATTATGTAAACTAAAAGAACGAAAATAACAATTACATATAGCTACCTCGGTTTTAAGTCTATTTTCGACATCTGATATACATTACTGACTTGTAATGTTTTAGTTACCATTAGCGATTCATTTATATATTCACTTGAATTCTCAAATCTGATTCACAATTATCTCAGCAACCTCAATCGTTATAAACATGCTAATACTTAATCTGAGCTAGTAATTAAAAATCATAATCCTAAGTCTGTATCATCAGCTTCATTTACCAATCACAGCTATACGTCATTGGTAATTATCCATTATATGTAATGCTCGCTGCATCACAGCAGCTCTCTCAGCATTAGTTATTATCATTAAGCCATGTGATCATTCCTTATAAAGCCCGAACATCACTATACTATAAAACTGCTAAGATCCTGCAAATTTCCACTAACGTTAACTGTATGATTGTCTGTAAAATAATTTCTCAATGCAATACAGACGCTCTCTCAGCATACTAATTTCTAGAATATTTGAGAAATCAGCATGATTGTATCATAATTATTGAATTCTAAATATCCTTAACTGCAAAGATCTATAACTATAACCCACTTTAGTTTACATAATATATCTATTGGAATTTAAATTCACTTACTAATGATATACTTATTGACATCTTTTGCTGACTAAACATATTAAGCACTGTTTTTCATACTTTCTAAACTTATGATGCATAATGCTTTTATCAATAGCAATTAATTACGCTATATGCGTACATAAACCATCATACATACGCTTGTATCACTACAAACTGCATAAATACAGCTTGCTATTTACGCGTCATGAGTATATATTATATTTAAGGAGCTGATACTATGTTAGCAGACACTTTAAAAAAACTGCGCATGAATCATAAATTAACGCAACAAGACGTAGCAAACGCTTTGCATATTGCTAATACGACCTATGCAGGTTATGAGCAAAATCATAGAACGCCTGATTTGCGTACGCTTATTAAAATTGCGGATTGGTACCATGTCAGTTTAGATGAACTAATAGGAAGATCCAGCAGCAGTGCTTCTAATTCATTCATACAATTAGATATAGATAATAGTGACGATTGGCATCATTTAAATCAAAACATTCAAGAAAAAATCAAGCGTAATTTGACTGAATATGCTGAATTCTTAATAGAGAAAAAACTAAATAAGCATTCTATGAATGATATTGCTAACTAACTCATTTCTTTTTGTCTTACTCCTCATACACTTTTATAACAACTGAAAGGATTGAACATCTATGACCTCACAAAATGCATTCATGCCCCCTGTTCCTCCAAATTATTGGGACTACTTCTCAATTTTTATGACAAGAAGAGAATTTATCCAATTTGAAAAGCGCATTGATTATAAATTCGAAAGTTTGCATAAAGAGTTTAATATCAAGTTTGATTCACTGCGTAGTGAAATGAATCGCAGATTTAATGCTATTGATCCACGATTTAATGCTGTTGATACATGCTTTGTTTCCATTAATACTCGATTTGATGCTATTGATTCACGTTTCGATGCTATTGACAAACGCTTTGACTACATTGATGCATGTTTTGATGCTATTGATTCACGTTTCGATGTCGTTGATACCCATTTTGAAAAAATTGAAGCAGTCTTAAATAATCACGAAAAAAGATTTGGAAGAATTGAGACAACCCTTGATGATTTTCAAAAGGAAACACAAACACAATTTCGATGGTTGATCACTACTATTTTAGCAGCAATACCAACTATTCCCATCATCATAGGTCTTGTTAATATATTCATCAAATAAATTAACGAATATATAACTAAAAAACGTAAGACTATGATATATAAGTAGATTAAAGATACTTTAAAATATACAAATCCCACTCTTATTGGATTGAAAGGATGAACCAACATGAATTCACAACACGCCCTCTTACCACTTCCTCAAAACTATAAAGAACTATTTGCGATATTTGTAACCCGCAATGAATTTATTCAATTTGAAAAGCGTATTGATAGTCAATTTATGAATTTAAATGAAAAAATTGATGCATTAGACGCAAAAGTAAATGATATTCATCAATCATTGGATACTAAAATAGATGAACGCTTTAACACACTTGATGCTAAGATTGATGAACGTTTTAACACACTTGATAGAAAGTTTGACTATAAATTTAATACATTAGACGGTAGAATGACTAAGCTTGAAACTAAATTTGATGATTTCCAAAAAAATTCGAATACTCAATTCAAATGGCTTATCACAACAATGCTCAGCATGATTTTGGTCGTTCTCGGTGTGTTGACTTATTTCATATAATTTTTTCTCCATTATATACTTATTTAAAGTCGCATATTTTCTCTTCCATTATTAACGGCAGGAAATGTTTCTAGCGAAACAATCAAACATTTTATATAAAACTAAAGAAAAAGGTGACAACTTTGAGCCAAGCATTGATAGTTAAAATCATTTTAGATCCTAACAAAAAACAACTAAAATTAATCAAACAATCATCACGATTATATATTGATACCGTTAATACACTCGTTGCTGAAATGGTTGAAGTACAGACACAAACAATAAAAACCGCCAAGCATATTCATGTGCCTTTAAACAACAGTGTCAAGAATCAAACAATTAGAGATGCTAAGTCAGTTTTTAAACAAGCTAAGAAAACGCAATATCAAAAGATACCTGTTTTAAAAAGACCTATTATTGTATGGAATACCCAAAACTATACAATTAATCATACAAGTATAAGCGTTCCATTTATTGTAAAGGGCAAGTCTCAAATAATTGAAATTATAGCTCACATTTCGGACTACGAAAGAAATATAATTGAAAAAGCCAGTAAATTAGGAACGTTACGTATCACCCGAAAAGGAACAAACTATGTCGCACAAATTGCAGTTGAAACACCTGTTTAAACTACCCCTTATATTTACTATAGACACCCTTCTATTATACAATTCATTTATTTTGTTGATTATCACCTTTTTATATCTATTTATAAGCGTTAAACACACAATTTTTCACTAAAGGTTATATACTATTGTATATATTTCATGAAAGAGGTGTTAGAATTTGTCTACAAATCACATTAGATGGTCAAGTGTAATCATCGGCTTATTATTCTCATTAATTGGTATTTTAAGCGTAAGCTTCCCTATGAAAAACTTAGCAGTCATCACTTGGTTATTTGGTATTTTCTTCATTTTTAATGGGATTGCGGAATTATTCTTCAGACGTTTAACAAAATCCTTTGTTGGGGTTTCTAGCGGATGGTTAATGATACTTGGTATTCTAAATATTATTTTCGGTATTTTGTTCATTGTCTTTACTAATGTCGGCCAAGTCGCGATCGTGTATATGCTTGCATTCTGGTTTATCTTTGCTTCTATATTAGGTATCTTCACTGTGACACCAGCAGAGCGTACGAATAACGTATATCACTTTTTCTCAGTACTTGTTAATATCATTGGTATTATCGCAGGTATCATCTTGCTGTTCAACCCATTCATAGGTGCTTATATAATCGCATTCTTTGTGGGTATTACATTCCTCTTAATCGGACTGAACTATATCTTCGATGCATTTGCACACTAATTTAATCATAATAAAAGCGTGCTTTCCTCATAATTTTGAAGAAAGCACGCTTTTTAATTAACTTTAGTTAGTTCTCTAATCCTTATAACTATTTTTTTACTTTTTGGCGAATATTATTCAACGTATTGAAAATCCAGTATTTTACTTTTTGGATTGGTTTATAGAAATCTCCGATTAATTCTTCAATTTGAACATTGAAACCGCGTTTGAAGCGATATACACCATAGTCTTCACTATCTTCAGTGAAGTCTCCTGATAAACCATAGAAGTTATAACGATCATAACCATGTTCGAAGCAGTAATTAATCATATACCAATGCATCATATAAGGTCCCATGTATTGGTTATATTTCTCTGAAGAACCGCCTGAGAAGTAGTTCACTTCATAAGCATTCGCAAAGTATACCCCAGCAGCTAAGTCTAATACAGAGCCGTCTGTTTGACGTAATTCGCTTGCTTTAAGCAATTCTTTTTGGTCATGTTCGATTTGTTTGTCTAACTCAGAGATTTTCTTCAATTGCTTATCTGATTTATTTTCTTTCGCCATCATTTGATCACGACGACCTTCTTTGTCATTGAGTGATTCTTGTAATGATGTAATATACTCATCTAAATCAATATAAGCTAATGGAATAAGTACTTTATCACCGTAATGTTCAATGAAGTTTTTAAAGTACTCGTCTGTTTTAGAAACAAAGCCTGCACGCTCTTCTGTTTCACGGTAAAGTTTAAAGAATTTATCTAATTCGTCTTCACCTAAGAATCTCACTTTAACACCATAATTAATTGCTTTATTAATGTTACGTTTACGTTGGCTATCGAATTGTTTCTTAAGCGATGCCGGTGTTTCATCTTTTAAGTCTAAAACACCCATCCAACGTACTTGGCTTGATGTATCATATTTTGTTGTAAAGCCATGGTGGTGATAACCATGTGATTTGAACAAGTTCACAATTGCATCATTTTTAGTACTATCCGGCAGCGGATTAACATCTTTATCATAGATTTGATAAATCCAATAAGGGTCTATTTTAACGTATAAACATTGATGCTGGCGCAAGTACTTCTCTAACTCGCGCAAGTAAAACTCAACCAAACCTAAATCACTGTAATCCATCACAGGTCCGCGGTTGGAATAATATACGTAACTGCCCATTGTTGGAATTTTAGAAAATAAACTTGCTGCTACGACACGATTGTCAGTGTCTTTAATTCCAAGTAACACAACTTCGAAACCATCTGCCTCTCTAGTTCCGATGTTTTCCTTTGTTTGGAAATAATGACTTTCGAGTGATGGATTCTGCACAAAATTGTCATATTCTTTAACTGTCAACTCTGTAAATTTCATTTCTTTATTTCCCTTCTACCTTATGTTTATCTATCTTTGATTTTCTTCAATGTTGTATAGAGTTTGTACATTGGCTTATTAATAGGTGCAATAAAGTCTCCTACATACTCAATCACATCTGCGTTAAATCCTTTTTTGAACTTAACTACTCCTGCATCTTCAGCATCTTCTGTGAAATGACCGCTGATACCGTAGAAATTATAGCGGTTGATACTGTGTTTAATCGCATAATTAATCATTTCCCATTGCACTGCATAGCTGCCTGCAAAATGACGGTATTCATTAGATGTTCCGCCTGCGTAATACACTACTTCAAATGGATTGATAATAAAGAAGCCTGCTGAAATCGGTAATTCATTACCATGTTTCTGCTGCAAGTCGCGCGCTTCAGCAACTTTTTGGTGATGTGCTTTCAACTGTTGTTCCAAGTTTTCTTTTTTACGTGCTGCTTTTTGATTATCAGGATTTTTATTTAAATCTTTCTCCGCTTTATTGATTTCTTTTTCTAAATTCTTCTCTTCAGAATTCAACTCATTGATATATTCCTCGAAATCAATATAAGCTAGCGGTACAAGCACACGGTCTTTATAATGTTTTAAACGATGGTAATAGAAGTCATCTTCACGATCATCAAAATCTTTCGCTTCTGCAGTATCTTCCATAAACTTACGAAAAATATGCATTTCATCTTCCCCTAAGAAACGTACTTTGACACCGTTGCGTTTTACTTTTTTAGTATTACGCTTACGCAAGCTGTCCATGCCTTTTAATACGTCTTGCGGTGTTTTGTCTTTTAAATCTAATACTGAGTGGAAACGAATTTGAATGATCGGATCGAATCCTGTTGTAAAGCCTTGGTGTTCGTAACCGAGTTGCGCCATTTTATCGAAAATCCAATCATTTCCTGCATTCCCTGTAATTTCCCCATCATGATTGCGGTATTGATAAGGTAAATATGGATCGACACGCAAATACAGCGCATTATATTGTTTCACATATTTTTTAAGTTCTCTAAAGAAGTAATGAACTAATTCTTTATTTTCATAATCAATGACCGGGCCGCGGTTTGAATAGAAATATTTAAAGAACTTCATCACTGGCACAGCTGTGAGTAAACATGCTGCGATAACATTGTCATCATTATCTTTAACACCTACTAAGTGTGTTTCAGTACCTTCTGCAACTTTTAACTCATAATTGCCGACCATTTGTGTAAAATGGCTATAAGGCATTTTATCTGTAAATTCTCCAAATTCAGCTGTAGTTAGATTGGTAAACTTCATAATTTCAATAACTCCTAATTTGTATTCTCTATCTTTTATTTTGCTTCTAATTTCTAATTTCAATCTTCATTATTATACAATACCCAAAACGAAAACTAAAATTGAAACCTCTGTATCTGTTTCTTTATTATGTATGTTAAGTAAGATAGTACTTTCTTACAACTATTCTGGTTAGTTTAAAATAGCGTCCCTAAATCCCCTTGCTTTACTATCATAACATGCTCTCCCCTTAGATAGTTATCAAAACCCCTGTACACAAAGCAAATCAGAGTCATTTCTGACTCTGATACGTTTGCATTTATTTTAATTCGGCTTTCTCTTCACTTTCATTAAGTGCAGCTCTGATTCCTTGAAGATATTGTCTAATCGATGCAATATCATCTTCGGCAAATCGTTTCACAATTTCACTGCCGATGACCACACCATCAGCAAATCCGGCAACTTCAGCAACCTGTGCTTTGGTTCTGATGCCGAACCCTGCGACTACTGGGACATCCGCTTGTTCTTTAATTAATGCGATTTTATTTTTCAACTCAGGATGGAAACCGCCATTATCTCCTGTTGTCGCATTCATCGTTACAGTGTAAATGAATCCTTCTGCGTGTTCTGCGATGTGTTGAATACGGTCGTTTGAAGCGGTCATCGCTATAAGTGAAATGATTTTTACTTTTCGATTTTCAAAACGTTGTTTAAACTGTTCAGCTAATTCAAAAGGCAAATCCGGTATGATTAAACCATAAACCCCTGCTGCTTCGCAGTCTTGAAGAAATTGTGCCTCTCCATAATGAAGAATAACATTATAATATGTCATCAAAACATAACGAGAATCAGTCAATTCCTCTTTATGTGCTGTTAATGCTTTTAATATTTTACGCGCACTCATACCTTCTTTGATTGCCTGTTGCCCAGCTTCCATGATAGTCGGACCATCTGCGACCGGATCAGAGAATGGCAGACCGATTTCTACAATATCCGCACCTTCTGCTTGCAGAACTTTTAAGTTAGCTATGAAATCTTTGTTTCCCATAATATAGGGGATAAATAATTTACTCATGGTCTCCACCTCTTTCTTGCATATAAGTGCGGATTGTATCCATATCTTTGTCTCCGCGGCCTGAAATTGTTACAACGATTATCTCGTCTTTATCCATTTTAGGTGCTAATTTTTCTACATAACTCAAGGCATGTGCACTTTCAATCGCTGGGATAATCCCTTCTGCTTTTGTAAAGCGGATTAAAGCTTCCATCGCTTCTTCATCAGAAGCATTCGGATATTCTGCACGTCCAATATCATGATAGTAGCAATGTTCAGGTCCGATACCCGGATAATCCAAACCTGCAGAAATAGAGTGTGCTAAGCCGATTTGCCCTTCTTCATCTTGAAGCAGATACATTTTTGTACCATGCAATACACCGACTGAACCTTTACCGATAGCTAACGCATGTTTGCTTGTTGATGCTCCTGCACCAGCAGCTTCAACACCATATAATTTCACATCTTTATCTTGGACAAATGGATAAAATGTGCCTATTGCGTTTGAACCGCCGCCTACACATGCGACAACGGCATCAGGCAATCGCCCTTCTTTTTCTAAGATTTGTGTTTTAATTTCGTTTCCGATAACACTTTGGAAATCACGTACCATAGTTGGGAACGGATCAGGACCTAATGCTGAACCCAATAAATAGTGCGTATCATCCACATGGCTGACCCAATATTGCAGCGCCTTGTTAACCGCATCAGAAAGTGTACCTTGTCCTTCTGTCACGGATACAACTTTCGCACCTAATAACTCCATTCTAAATACATTTAAAGCTTGTCTTCTGATATCTTCTTCTCCCATAAAGACAACGAGTTCCATATCGAAGAGTGCTGCGACTGTTGCACTGGCTACACCATGTTGGCCAGCCCCTGTTTCAGCAACTAATTTCTTTTTGCCCATACGTTTGGCTAATAGCGCTTGGCCTAATGCGTTGTTGATTTTATGTGCACCTGTATGATTTAAATCTTCACGCTTTAAATAGATTTTTGCGCCGCCTAATTGTTCTGTATAAGACTCAGCAAAAGTTAACGGTGTTGCACGTCCTACATAGTCTTTTAAATAACCGTCTAACTCTTCTTGGAAAGTCGGATCCTCTTTTGCTGCTTCGTAAGCTTGTCTAAGTTCTTGAATAGCCGGCATTAATGTTTCTGGAACATAACGGCCGCCGTAATTCCCAAAAAATCCAAGTGCATCTGCTTCTGTTTGAATAGGTTGTGTTGTATTATGCGTCATTTTTATCTCTCTCCTTAATATAATTTGATATTGTTTTCATTGCTTGTGCATCCTTTTGACCAGCTTGTTCAATTCCGCTTGCAATGTCATATCCTGTTGCTTTAATTCCAAGTTGTTCGAATGCTTGAATCTTTTCTAAATCCATACCGCCAGCAACCAAGTAAGGAACATCCGGCAATTGTTTCAATTGATTCCAATCGAACGTTTGACCTGTACCGCCGTAATGAATCGAAGGGGTATCAATAATAAATAAATCTGTATATGGACGATAAGTTTCAATCGCTTTTGCTAACTTTCCATCTGCCGGCAATGCCTTATAAATCTGGATGTTAGGATAATGGGTACTGCACCATCGCAACAGTGCAGTATCTTCATGGCCGTGAAATTGAATAGTATCTATACTGGTTTCATTGATTAATCGCGAGACAATGGCTTTTGTCGGATTCACAACGACTGCCGCTTTATGAATCGAATCAGGTATGATTTTTGTCATTTGTGCAATTTCACTAATACTTTGATGACGTTTGCTTTTTAAATAATGAATAAAGCCGATCGCATCTATATCATTTTTTATCGCCTGTTCTACATCTTTTTGATTTTGAAATCCGCAGTACTTTAAGAACATTTTACTGCTCCTTTTTCAGCTGCAGACTAGGTAAAAATTGCGAAAGGTCATCACATTTCATCAGCGATTCACCGATAAGTACACCATCAATACCAGAACCGACAACTTTTTCTACATCGGATTGTGTATGGATACCGCTTTCAGATATATAATAGAAACCTTCTCTTTTATCTGCCAAAATTTCATTTGTATGTTCTACATCTGTTACGAAACGTGTTAAATCTCTATTGTTTACACCAATGATTTCTGGTGCTAATTGGTAAGCTCTTTCCAATTCTTGTTTACTGTGAACTTCTACTAAAACATCTAAATCCAACGCTTTTGCATATT
The DNA here is from genome assembly GCF_003344575.1 of Staphylococcus sp. EZ-P03. Classification (NCBI taxonomy): domain Bacteria; kingdom Bacillati; phylum Bacillota; class Bacilli; order Caryophanales; family Staphylococcaceae; genus Staphylococcus; species Staphylococcus sp. EZ-P03. The sequence goes on from NZ_QPMO01000009.1 coordinate 174,847, forward strand.
GATAAAGTTCATGCATTTGCTGATCATCTAAGATATTGACGATTAATAAAATCATTGAAGCACCTGCTCGATGTGCCACATCGATTTGAATCGGTTCAATCATGAAGTCCTTACAAAGTACAGGCAGTGTTGTTTGCTGTGTCAGTTGATTAAGACGTTCGTAACTGCCGCCGAAATAATATTCGTCTGTTAAAATTGAAATCGCCTGAGCACCATAAGTTTCGTAGTCTTTCACTTGCTGTGTTAAATTTCTTTCCGGCAATTTCTTAACAGATGGACTTTTAGACTTGATTTCCGCAATGACTGAGAGATGGCTTCGTTCAGATAATCGTTCGCTTAACTTCTTTTTATAACGTACATCTGTTTCAGGCAATGTTCTTAACAAATCTTCATAATAGCCTTCTGCCAGCAATTCTTTTTTATATGCTACGATGTCATCCAATATAGTCATACACTTGTCCCCCAGTCTTTTTATATTGTTCGAAGGCTTTTCCTTCGTCTATGAGTTGTTGTGCAAGTTTGACACCTTCTTGAATCGAGTCTGCTTTTTCTGCTGTATACAAAGCAATCCCTGCATTAAGTACCACAACATCGCGCTTACTGGAATGATCTTTGCCGCTCAGAATATTGAGTGTAATTTCTAGATTTTCTGATGGTGTACCGCCTCTTAATGTGTCATTGCTTGCAGGTGTTAACCCCACATCCTGTGCACTTAAATGATAAGAGGTAATGCCTTTATCTCGGTTAACTTCGTAAATTAAGTTTTCACCTGATAAAGTCGCCTCGTCCATTCCGTTTGCGCCATGTAATACGATTGCGCGTTTTCTGCCTAAGTCATAAAGTGTTTGTGCCATTGTTTTCACAAAATCTGGGTTGTATACACCAACAACTTGATAATCTAATTTGAATGGATGAATCATTGGTCCTAAAATATTGAAGATTGTCGGACCTTCCAGCATTTTTCGGATAGGTTGAATATGTTTCATCACTGTATAAGTATCAGTCGCATTTAAAAAAGCTAAACCTATTTCATCCATTTTTGCTTCAGCATCTATAACTTGTGTGCCTGCGATACCCATTTTGTTGAGTAAATCGGTGCTGCCGGAAGCGGATGTAATGCTTCGGTTACCATGTTTTAATACCTTAACGCCTGCTGAGGCAACCACAAATGCGGTTGTTGTAGAAATGTTGAAACTATTAGATTTATCGCCGCCTGTACCGCATACACACATAGCACCGGGATAAACCGGTTGAATGGGATACATCGTTTGTATCATCGCTTGAACTAAATAAGTCACTTCAGTTTGATTCAAGGGGCGGGCAGTATATTCACGCAGTAATTCAGCTTTTGTATCTTGATCAATATCAGGATGGATTAAGGTTTGAATAAATTCATGGATATCTTGTTGTGTTAAACTACTGTGCTGTTGAATTTTTTGAATAAGTGTCATGGCTGCTAGCCCCTTTCTCTACTAATTTAATAAAGTTATGAATAATGGTTGCGCCTTGTTCAGTCGCAAACGATTCTGGGTGGTATTGTATGCCGTAATGCGGATAAGTTTTATGTTCATAAGACTGAATGCAATCTGTAGTCTCTCCTGTAATGATTAAATCTTTCGGAAATGTAACTAGGTCGCTGACTAGTGAATGATAGCGCATGATTTTCAAATCTTTTGGTACACCCTCGTATAAAATAGATTCATGTGTTTGATGCATCGTATCGACTTTTCCATGCAATACACTAGCACCTTGAATCACTTTGCCTTTGTAATAACACGTTAAAGCCTGTGCACCGAGACAAATACCTAAAATCGGCAAATCATGATAATGGTCGATAATACGCGATAAATCATCTGTATCTTCTGGATGTCCCGGTCCTGGAGAGATAATCACCGCATCAGGATGCAAGTCATAAACAGTAGGATCATCCGGATATTTCACAACAACATCTGTGTATCCTGCCACAATGTTTACTAAGTTATAAGTGAATGAATCATAATTATCTACAATCAATATCATGGTGTAACCTCCAGTAAGCTTTTAGCTTTCAAACGTGTTTCTTCTAGTTCTTTTTCAGGGATGGAATCATAAACAACGCCGCATCCTGCTTCTACATCAACATATGTTTCATCAATCAACATTGTTCGAATGGCTAAGGCAAAGTCTAAATCGTGATTGCAGTTAATGTAGCCGACCCCTCCGCTGTATACACCGCGTTTATATGGATGTGCTTCGTAAATTCTTTCTATCGCTCTTAACTTAGGAGCACCAGATACCGTACCCGTCGGTAAGAGACTTGCGATAATATCCATTGGCGATATTTTCTCTTTCAATTGCCCTGTAACTACACTGACAATGTGCATCACATGTTCGTACTTTTCGATTTCCATCAGACGTTCAATTTTTGATGTACCCGTTTGACTGACACGATGGATATCATTTCTGCCTAAATCGACTAACATACTATGTTCGCTTAATTCTTTTTCATCGCTTAGCAGTTGTTTGGCATTAGCTTCGTCTTCTTCCGGTGTTTTGCCTCTTTTAATAGTTCCGGCAATCGGGTTGGTCACAACTTCACTGCCTTTGACTTTCACAAAGCTTTCAGGTGAACTGCCTACTATAATCGGTTCATCAATATTCAAGTAATACATATATGGACTTGGATTTTGTCGTTTTAATTTACGGTACAGCTGATAAGATAGCGCATGTAATTTATCGCCGAATCCATGTTGGTAACGATAAATTCTTGAAGGTACAACTTGGAACATATCCCCTTCTGTGATTAACTGTTTAAATTTCGAAATAGTTTGAATAAACTGATTATCAGGAATATTCGGAACTATTTCTTTTTGAATCGGCACAAAAGATGTATCCGGTTGATATAATTTTATGTTTTGAAGTGACTCCACTTGTTTTTTAACCTTATCTTCAACGACTATTTTATTTTCTTTTGAGAATAAATTCGTTGAGATCACATATAAATATTCTTTGTAGTGATCAAATACGTAAACATCTTCTATCATGTACAGATGTACATCATTTTGTTCTGGTTTATCTTTAACAGCACTTCTTTTTAATACCGGAAACTCGTGTCGGACCAAGTCAAAGCTGCAATAGCCTATAAACCCTGAAATAAACGGTAAGTCTTTTAACTGTTCATCTTCTACCTCTGAATAATATCTTTGTACAAAGTCTTTCAGTTTTTCGTATGGATGATTGGAAGTGATGGTCGTATCATAAGGTGTTTTAATCTCTAATTGATCCTCTGTTAAAATCACTTCTCCATAAATATCCAGTGCCACGACTGAATAACGTCCTTTCGTTTTATTTTGGCTTGCACTTTCCAAGATGATTTTATGTGCTTTCAATTGTGCTAATGCTTCAGGGGTAATATCAGCATTCAGTCTTTCATAAACTACATCCATTTTTCTTATCGCTCCTCCCATAATAAAAAGCGCCCTTGTTTGTTGTAACAAGGACGCTTTTGGCGCGGTACCACCTTTGTTAGCAATCCATAAGATTGCTCACTCATGCTTTTATTTAATTGGCAGCTTCAAACAAAACCCAATTCATTAAACAGCGAGGTTAGTTTGCATCTACCACTAACTTTCTGAATCTGCTCACTCTGCTTAACTACTACCTTTTGTCTTATCACTGTATTTCTCTGTCTCTTCCAAATTAATAAAAGACACCACAATAACGCTTTACTCCTGTAAGGACGCGTTACCGTGGTGCCACCTTAGTTCAACATAGACATGTTCTTATTGATAAAAATTAAATTGTGTTCATGCTTGCTAAAAGTCCCAATTCACTTGATATGCTGTACTGATTTGCATCATCCATCAGTTTTCTGTTTGCTACATTTCATATAAGCTACGTTTACTTTTAACATCGTTCGCAATGTACTTTGAATCATACACTGCATTTTCAGCGATGTCAACACAAAAGTTAAACGCCACTTTATTTTTGGTTTTAATCTTCAACCATATCCGAGAAGAGATATGCCTCTAACAAGCGTTGTGTCGCTTTGATTGAATCAATATGTGTACGTTCCAATGCATGAGAAGATTCAATACCTGCCCCAAACAATCCGTGTTTGATATCTGCACCTGAACGCAATGCTGCTGAAGCATCTGAACCGTAATAAGGATAAATATCGACTTTATACGGAATCTCGTTGTTTTGCGCTAATTGTGTTAAATGCTGTCTCAATTTTTTATGATAAGGTCCTGAAGCATCTTTTGCACAAATAGAAACGGTATACTCATCAGAAGTTTGGCCATCTCCTAATGCTCCCATATCAAATGCAATATACTCTTTAACTTTGCCTGGAATAGAAGCATTGGCACCATAACCTATTTCTTCGTTGTTAGAAATAAAGAAATGCGTAGTATACGGCAATGTTTTACCGTTTTCTTTCAGTTTTTCTAAAAAGTCCATAATCATCGCAACACTTGCTTTATCATCTAAATGACGTGATTTAATAAAGTCATTAGCTGTAAATACCGTTCTAGGATCTAAACTGATAAAGTCCCCTACTTCAATACCTAATTGACGTGTCTCTTCATCATTTCTTGTCACAGCATCAATTCTGACTTCCATATGTTCTTTATCACGCGGAATCGTATGATTGTCTTTGTAGACATGTACAGATGTTTCGTGAAGACAAATCGTTCCTGTATAATCTTTGCCTGAGTCTGTATGAATAGTACAATATTCGCCTTCTATTGCGTTGAAAGCATAGCCCCCGATTAATTCAATACCTAATCGGCCATCCTCTTTCACTTCTTTTACCATTGCACCTAAAGTGTCTACATGGGCAGTAATACAACGATGCTCTACATCATTGTCACCTTGTACGGTAATCATTAATGCCCCTTTATTCGTCACATATGTAGGATAACCTAAGTTCTCCGCAAACTCTCCCACATAATCAATCGCTTTGTACGCGTCGCCTGACGGACTTGGAATTTCAGTTAATGTTTTAATCGTTTCAAAAATTTTTTGTGCCATTAAAATCCCCTCCTTGTCTTTATTGTACCTATATTTTTCCTAAATAGAAAATCAAAATCTATTCCTTTAATACCTTGCGTCATTTGAAAATACACTCTATAATGTTTCTATTCTGAAAATTTAGACAGAGGTGAGTCTTTTGACTAAAAATATCCTTTTTGTTGGTTTAGGACTAATCGGCGGAAGCTTAGCTTCAAACTTAAAGTATGCGCAAAACGATGCACGTATTATTGCTTATGATTCTAACCTAAGTCAACTTGATAAAGCACTTTCGATTGGAATTATTGATGAAAAAGCAGTAGATTACGAAGCAGCTGTTCAACAAGCAGATATTATTATTTATGCCACACCTGTCCAACAAACGGTAAAATATCTCAAGACACTTACAGATATTCCTACTCAGCCTGGACTCATCGTCACAGATACCGGAAGTACCAAAGGAACGATTCAAGCCTTTGAAAAGCCGTTATTAGATGCCAAACAGATTCATTTAATCGGCGGACACCCTATGGCCGGCAGTCATAAATCAGGTATCTTAAATGCGAAAAAGAACCTGTTTGAAAATGCGTATTATATTTTGGTACATTCTGAAAAAGAAAATGATCACGCATCAAAAGTGATTCAAGATTTGCTACAAGCTACACGTGCAAAAATCATCGCAACTTCACCAGAGGAACACGATTTTGTGACAAGTATTGTCAGCCATATTCCGCATATTGCTGCGGCGCTGCTTGTGAACTTAAGCCTGAATTACGATCAAGATTCTCCATTGATTAAACAGCTTGCAGCAGGCGGTTTTCGTGATATTACACGTATAGCCAGCAGCAGCCCTGAAATGTGGAGCGATATCATGCATGAAAATAAAGACTTTATTCTTGCCGGCATTCAACAATGGAATAACCAGTTGTCTCACCTTGTTACACAAATACAAAATGATGATACTGAAGGGATTTATCAATTTTTCGAAAATGCCCGTGATTACAGAAATCATCTGCCCGCTAAGAAACCAGGCGCAGTTGCTAGTTCCTACGAACTTTACGTAGACATCCCTGACAAACCTGGTATGATCAGCAAAGTAACCTCTATTTTGAGTTTACATAATATTTCTATTAGTAACATAAATATTGTAGAAGTCCGCGAAGATATTTATGGTGCTTTGCGTATCAGCTTTAAAACACCTAAAGATCGCGAATTGGGAATCGAAGCGTTGCATGAATTTGATACGTATAGTCTTTAATAATCACAAAAAGGTTCTGTAGCTTGTTACAGAGCCTTTTTGATGCTTATTTACATTTTATGACCTGCCATCAGGCCTAAACGACCATACTTAGTTCCTGCATCCGTATAAGAAATAGCTTTTGAAACAATACCTTTTCCGTATTTCTGCTGCAAGCGATCAATTGTTTTCGCAAGAGCTTCATTGCGTTTTCTTTCATACTCATCCACAAATAAATTCAATTGCTGAATACCTTCAGGTACAAATTGCGTCAACGAAACACTGAGTGTACGATACAATAACGTTTGATCGCATAATTGGTCAGCCCACTTCTCTAATGTGGTCCAAATTTCTTTTTCTAAATTCGTCGGTTCTTGCAGTGTAAATTGCTTATGCACACCTCCGCCATCTTTATAACCGAATGAAAAATGAATCGTTCTTGCACGCATTTTACGCAATCTCACCCGCATTGCCACATCTTCAATCAACTCTTGCATAACGACTTTGGCATCTTCATAGCTGTAGTCGCGCATTAAAATCTGGCTCTTGCATATCGATGGATTAGTTGTTTTGTACTTCTCACGCATTTTGCTTTGATCAATTCCGTGTGCATGCAAATGCAGATCAATTCCCTTAATCCCAAAATCTCTTTTTAAATATTGGTATGGATAATGTGCTAAATCTCCAATCGTAAAAATACCGCGCTTATTCAATTTTTTCTCTGTGCGCGTATTGATGCCCCAAAATTTATGAAGCGGTTGTATTTTCCATAATTTATCAGGAACATTTTGGTAACGCCATTCCGCAATACGATCTGGATTATGTTTAGCTTCAATATCCATCGCAATTTTACTCAGCAGCATATTCGACCCTATCCCGACTGTGCAATAGATTTGTGTCTTATCATAAATTTCTTTCATCAGCTTAATACAAAACGATTGTACTGTACTGCTGAAGCGATGATAACTATCTGTTACATCCATAAAAAATTCGTCGATACTGTATTGATGCAAATCTTCTGGCGGCACATACTGCAATGCAATTTTAGAAATCATAATAGATACATCTAAATACTTGCGCATACTTGGATTGATGATATAAATATCATTGCGATGCGGAATCTCAAATAAACGCGAACCTGTAGTAATCCCGATGGCTTTCAGCGGCGGTGTTGCAGCAAGTACTACTGAACCTTGACGTTTTGTATCTGCTACTACTGCTAATTTTGTCTTTAATGGATCTAAGCCTTTTGAAATACAAGATACACTCGCAAAGAAACTCTTTTGATCTATACATAAAATATCCCTGTCCTCTAGTAAATGATAATCATACATATCATCACCCCCGTTATGTGATACTTTAAGTATATACGAACATTTGTTCTTATTCAACAATTATAAGAACAAATGTTCTGTTTCGCCTTACCGTTCATTACCTATTAACTTTAGTGGTATAATAAGGTTATATCTATCACAAGGAGGCGTTCTTATGCCAATCGTAAATATTAAATTAATTGAAGGTCGTACAGACGAACAACTTAAAGCTTTAGTTAAAGAAGTCACAGATGCAGTTGAAAAAACTACAAATGCTGACCGTAACGCAATCAGCGTTGTATTAGAAGAAATGAAACCTAACCATTATGGTGTAGGCGGCGTCAGAAAATCTGATCAATAATACATGAAACGAAGAGAAGCGGCTAACCCTCATTGGATTAACCGCTTCTCTTAATCTTTATTCTATCCTTCTTATTCTATCCTTCTCGCTCTATCCTCTTCATTCCTGCCATCTTTTGTATCCGAACCTAACTTATTGCTGTTGTTTGTCCGAATCTTTCTTATGGTCTTTGTTATCATTTAAAAACTCTTGAATCGCTTTTTTATTCGCTGGTTTATCCACTTCAAGTGCACTGCCGCTTTCAGCTGTTTGAATATCTTGGTATGTGCCTTTCATCGGAACCGTTAATGTTTTAACATCTTTATCACCGCGAATACCAAAGTTGACACCCGTTTGAATTAAAGCAGAGTCAGGAATATCCGTATTCAAGTAACCGCGTAAAATACCTGCAACTTTCGGCAATTTGAAAACAGCCCCTGGTTTTGTCATTTCTTGTTTTAAAGCTTGAATCACTTGCTGCTGTCTTCTGACACGGCCGAAGTCCCCTTCAGCATCATGACGAAAGCGTGCATAACCTAACAGTTCTTTACCGTTTAAATTATGGTGCCCTTTCTTAAGCGATACGCCGATGAGTTCCGACATATCCTTTTCGACATCAATCGGAATACCATCAGGTGCCAGCTCATCAATCATTTTTTCAAAGCCTTTAAAATCAACTACCGCATAATACTCAGGATTAATACCATAGTTTTCGACTAATGCTTTACGCAATAACTCTGGTCCCCCGAGTGAATAAGCCGCATTGATTTTATAATCTCTGTAGCCTGGAATCTTCGCATAAGTATCACGCATCACAGACACTACTTTCATTTTCTTATGGATGTAATCGTATTGTGCAACCATAATAGAGTCTGTTCTTGATTTACCGCCGTCTGATTTGTCTGCCCCTAATAATAAAATAGAAATTTTACCATCATTTTTGACAGGACCGTTAAATTTTTCCACTTTCATATTCGGATTGTGCTTTTTCGCGTAATTAATACCGCTTCTATATCCCGAAACCGCATATACAATCAAGATAATAAAAATTATCAAGATGCCTAAAATCACAAAAGGCAACTTACGCATTCTTTTCTTTGTACGTTTCGGCAGAGGTTGTTCCCCGCTGCTACGTTTGTAATTGTCATTGTTTGTTTCTTTTGTCATTTTCATCAACCTTATATCTTCAAAATTAACAGCCTATGTAATATAATTAATACATACTAAAGTTATATAATTTCCTTTTAAAAATCAAGTATTTACCTAGCAAATGGTACTAAGGTCCCAGAAATAGAAAGGATAGATTGCATGAATATCAATACAGCTTATTTTTCCGGAGGGTGTTTTTGGTGCATGGTCAAACCCTTTGATACGTTTGACGGCATTGAAACAGTCACGTCAGGTTACATGGGAGGCAATGTTGACCATCCTACGTACGAACAAGTCAAAAGCGGAACTACCGGTCATTTAGAAACTGTTAAAATAGAATACGACGTCGCACTGATGTCTTATCATAAATTATTAGAAATCTTCTTTTCCGTGATTGATCCGACAGACGCTGAAGGACAATATCAAGATCGCGGTTCACAATACCGTACAGCTATATTCTATACCAATGAAGACCAGCGTGAAACCGCAAATCAATATATTGAATCATTAAAATCAACAATTGATAAAGATAAAGCGGTCGCAACAAAAGTCTTGCCGGTAATGCCGTTTTATGAAGCAGAAGCATATCACCAAGACTTTTATAAAAAGAACCCAGAACGTTATGCAGAAGAAGCTGCACAGCGTGAAGCAATTAAACGTCAAAGAGAACAATAACAGATTATATGTATCATAAAAACAATGCGCAAGCTATGCATCCTTAGGATGTGCTCGCGCATTGTTTTTTTATTTATTCAGCTTGCAAAGACAAGTTACTTATCAAGAATATCCGCTTCTTTTTCCTCTACTGGAAAACGGCACTGTTCCATCATATCCGTCCAGTTTTGAAAGAGCTGCTGACCATAAGGAATCCAATGTGCTGGAAGCGGTTCTAATGAATCTCCTCTGAAATAGTTTTTAGGTTTTGCGGCAGAAGCTGCATTCTTCTCACTATCTCGTATAAACTCATTTAACAATGTATTGCTTTCATATTCAAAATGCCCGCCGATATACAAATCCGATTGGTCTTTATTTGAAATGAAATCAACACCCGTATACGGACTGTAAGTAATAACATCTAAGTCCGCTTCTTCCATCAATTCAGCAGGATCCATATAAGAACTCCTAGATTGCGGAATAATATATTCTGGAATTTCAAACAACGCAGGATGCGCCTGTAAGATTTGATAACGATAAATCCCGGTCAGTTTTTCATTAAACATCCGTTTATGAATACCGTAACGGTAGTTCAACGCAAACTGTGCGCCCCAGCATATAAATAAACGCTGTTTGACATGGGTATTCGACCAATCGTAAATCTCTTTGAGTTCCTCTATATAATCTACAGCAGAAAAATCAAGATGTTCTACAGGTGCACCTGTCATTATAAAACCATCATAATAATTATCTTTAATCTCATCAAATTCCTTATAATACTGCTCAGCATGTCGATTCGAAGAAGATTTAGGTTGATGAGTAACCGGATAGATAAAGTCGACATTAATGTCGTGACACGTCTGCCCAAGCAATCTTAACAACTGTCTTTCAGCATCTTGTTTCATAGGCATAAGGTTAACAATCAATAAATTCAAACCATTAGTTATCCGTTTATCTTCAAAATCGATGTGTTCCTGCTTTAATACAGGCAGAATAGGAATTCCATCAGTAAAGAGCATCTTAAATCGCGTCTAATCCTTTTTCTAAGTCATTGATGATATCATCAATATGTTCAAGTCCAATAGATACACGGATAGTTTCAGGTGTAATACCTGCTTTTAATTGATCCTCTTCATTTAATTGCGCATGTGTTGTTGAAGCTGGGTGAATGACTAATGATTTCGCATCCCCAACATTCGCAAGTAAAGAGAATAATTCTAATGATTCGATAAATTTAATACCTGCTTCATAGCCGCCTTTAACACCGAATGTAAAGATTGAGCTTGCGCCTTTTGGAAGGTATTTTTGTTTTAAGTCGTAATATTCGCTTGAAGGCAAGCCTGCATATTTAACCCATTCTACTTTTTCGTGGCCTTCTAAGAATTTCGCTACTTTTTCTGCGTTTTCAACATGACGTTCCACTCTTAATGATAATGTTTCTAAACCTTGCAATAATAAGAAAGCATTAAATGGAGATAACGCTGCACCTGTATCGCGAAGTAAAGTTGTTCTGATTTTGAAAGCTAATGCAGCTGGGCCGAAAGCTTCAGTGAATACTAAATCATGGTAAGAAGGATCAGGCTCAGTTAAACCAGGGAATTTGTCATTTTGTGTCCAGTCGAAGTTACCGCCGTCTACAACAACACCGCCCATAGAAGTACCATGACCGCCGATAAATTTAGTTGCAGAATGCACCACAATGTTTGCACCGTATTTAATCGGATTGATTAAGTATGGAGAAGCGAATGTGTTATCTACGATTAATGGGATACCTGCTTCATGTGCAATATCAGCTAATTTTTCAATGTCTTCAACGTTACCTTCAGGGTTCCCTACAGTTTCAATATATATCGCTTTGGTATTATCTTTGATTGCGTTTTTCACTTCATCAAAGTTTTTGCTGTCAACGATAGAAACATCGATACCGAATTTAGGTAAAGTATGTGCAAATAATGTATGTGTACCGCCGTATAAAGTAGAGCTTGCTACGATGTGGTCGCCAGCATCTGCTACAGTTTGAATTGCATAAGTAATCGCAGCCATACCTGATGCTACCGCAATCCCTGCAACCCCGCCTTCAAGTTCAGCAACACGTGTTTCAAATACTGCTACAGTAGGGTTAGTTAAACGAGAATAGATATTACCAAGTTCTTTTAAACCAAATAAGTTAGCTGCGTGTTGTGTATCGTCGAATGTAAATGAAGTCGTTTGATAAATCGGTACCGCTCTCGAATGCGAAGATTGATCTACCTCTTGTCCTGCGTGTAATTGCAACGTTTCGAATTTAAAATCATTTGTCATGTTCATTTCCTCCTTGAGTATATAAAAAATGAGCCTACCTGAAAAAGATAGACTCGCTGGGCTTATCTTTCAGGTCTTCACCTGCTGGAATTAGCACCTAACTTAAATAGGTTGCCTGGTATCGTTGGGCCAGTCCCTCCACCATTCTGGATAAGTTTTATTAATTTATTCAGTAGTATAGAACTAATACAGCGTAATGTCAATAGACTATTCTTATTTTTCTGAATTTTGGCTTTAGAAATAATATTTCGTCAACAAAATTTACATGCCTGTAAAAAAAGCTGAGACAACGAATACGCTGCCTCAGCCTTGAATACAGTTATAATTTTAATGTTTGGAGCGAATTACCCACAGAACTTTGTACATTCCTTGCCATAACGAACTATGACGCGAATATACTAAAAAGCGCGGTTCCCAGTTCGGTTTGAATTTCTCTTTATATCGTCTTAAACCACTGAAGCGATACAAAGTATTAAAGTTATCAAATACTTTTCCTGCTAAACGCTCATTCCAATACGAGTATTCATTTTGACCCACATTAGATAAAGTCGCCATACCCATATTAAAAGCTTGATACCCCTGTTCTTTACTCCACAATAGCATATGCAGATACAACGCATCCATCAGCGGTAAATCTACTTCCGGCAGCCAACGGATCAAATCGACAGAAATAGCTTCATCATTATGAATCGGCATTAAGCTGCAAAAAGCAATAATGCGTCCGTCCGCCTCTCTTAAAATACCGACCGGTGCCTTCTCTAAATAATCATGTGTAAAACGCCCGACTGAAAAATGCATTTCATTTTTGCCGTCCAGCCACGCATCACTGACTTGTTCTAACGCTTTCAGCAAATCTTGATTAAACGGCGGTTCGATAATTTCAAAACTGATGTTTTGTTCTTCGACTTTATTTAACGTAGCACGAAAACCTCTGCGTTTTTTGCCTGAAGTTGTAAACGTGCTTAAATCGATAACCGCTTCTTCCCCAAGTTTAAAGAACTGGTTCCCAAAATCATGATACAGCGGCATATAACGGTCTGTAGCTTGATAGAAAATAATTTCATACCCAACATATCGGGCGTAATGATACAACGCTTCTAACAAGGCGTTAAAGCGATTTTTATTACCAATCGGATCACCGAGCACAACTAAACAATTGGCTTTCAGACGATACATAATAAAAGCCTCTTCTGATTCATCCATAAACACTTGTTTGTCTCCGCTATGCAGCAAATGACTTAAATAGTTGCCGCCGTATTGTTCGATAATCGCTTCGCATTGTGCAATATCATTATCAGGTTTCACTTTTTTATATGCTTGTTCAAACAGCCATACGATAAATGTCACAATAACAATCACTGCTAAAATCGTCAGCCATAAATAATAGCGCAACATCGAATTGTCGACCTCAATGCGGTACGCATCGACTGCTTCTAATACAAAAGCAATGACAAAATGATTCAACGTTAACATCACAACCGAAATAATCAGCATCGACATCAAGTGGCGCAAACGAATCGGACGTTTGAGCACTTGTGCTTTTAAGAACGCATAAACCAATAAACCAAAGACAATGATCAGCCATGTAATTAATAAAAACGACGTATTGGTATAAACCGTAATGATAAAAATTAAAATAACAGAAATCATCGCAAATAAAATCGCACGCCGGCTTTGTTTGAAAATACCGCGTACATTCAGCATTAAAATCAAACATGCACTAGTATGAATCGTTACCACAATATAATAAAACATGTGATTCGGGTCATAAAGTCCGTCATAAATGATACTGACATTGTTTAATAAGAACATCATACTTGTAAACATAACGAGTACTGCTAAAGACAGTGACGGAATCTTTTGCGTGATCATCTTTTGATAAGAAAACAAGAACGATGTCACTTCTTTTGCAGGCGTATAATATTTCGATTGTTCAAGGTAGCGTTTGGCTGAAGTCCCGAATTCAAACATTGATAAAATCAACGCAATGACAACCGGTACAATGTAATAAGCAAAACGATACAGCATCAAGGCTAAAACAATCTTTTCTTCCGGCAGATTCAAATGTTTCAAACCGACCAATATCACGACATCAAATGCGCCAAAGCCCCCAGGAATGAAACTGATCAAACCCGCAATTGCTGCAATAATAAAGATGCCGACAAATGAAGTAAATTCCACATTCAAATCAACGATACGCAATGCAAAATACAAAACCATACTCGCAGCAAGCCATTCAATACTTGAAACAATCGTCAAATAGACACCTGTAAAACGATGTGATTGCTGTACAGGCTTTTTAATCGTCACAAATACAAACACTGGCAAGAAGCACGCCACTACATATAACAAGACATGTACCACCGGATAATCATCCAGCAAATGCTTGGCATTAAAGACATGTGTCACAACTAAAATAGATAATAAACTTAAGCCTGTCAGCATCGACAGCAGCACTAATGAAATATAGTGCAGCAAAGTTTTCGTGTCTTTCGTGTATTGTTTATATACCGATACACGCACACCCGCACCGATAAACCCTCCGAACCCGATAATCGAATTCAAAGCATTGATAATATAGCTGACACGCATCACTTTCATCATCGGCATTTTCAGTTTCAACGTACGCACCATTACCACATCATAAAAACTCAACAGTAAAATGGATAGTCCGCCTACCACAAGCAAGCTTGTCAGTTCCACACGGTTTAATTTTTCAAAGAGCATAAACAATTTCTTAAAGTTAATGGTTGAGAGTTCTCGATATAACGTCATCACAACTATGATAAAAAGTACTGCCGCAAACACTGCTTTAGCACCTGTGATTAATCTGCTTTTCATTCTTTTCGACATATTTCCACTCGATTCTATTTATTCTGATTGCACAATCAGTCATGAAATCTTTTATAATATATGAAAATATTACCACATATCCTTGTGCATGTGACAAAAAATTAAGGCATCACACCTAACAAAAGTGTCATGCCTTAACCTTGTACTTATTTGATTTCATTGTTCGGATTATCTGCCCATTCTTCGTCTGCCACTTCATACGGACCAGAATCTTGACCGTAGTAGCGGTTGTATCTGCGTTTGTACATACCGAATAAATGCATAACCAATACTTTGATGACCGCATAACCCGGAATAGCTAAGATAACCCCTACAATACCTAAAAGATTACCTGCACATAACAACACGAAGATAATGGTTAATGGGTGGATTTTCAATGTTTTACCCATAACGTTCGGAGAGATAAAGTGTCCTTCGATAAATTGCACTGCTGTCCATACGACAATCAGTTTGATCAGCATAATCGGCGATGTAATCAATGCCATAATAATGGCAGGAGAAATCGCAATCGTAGGTCCTAAATACGGTACGACACTCGTTACAGCTGCAATACATGCTAAAACTAAACTGTAATCCAAACCGATAATCGAGTAGCCGATAAAGAGCAAGACCCCGATACAAAATGACACTATCATTTGTCCTTGGATATAAGAACCAACTTGCATGCTCATACTTTCAATGATTTCATGAAAATCTTTACGGTATTTCGGCGGAATTGCTTTTGTCGCATTTTCTTTGAAACGGTGGCCGTCTTTTAAGAAGAAGAATAACACGAATGGTGTTGTAACGATAACGACACCGATGTTGACAACTGTATCGATAATCGACATAATTTTCGTTCCGAAATCATCAAAGAAACTTGAAACCATACCCGGTACTTTTTTCGCAATTTTATCTAATTGATCTTGTATCTGCGTATAGAAGTTCGATACGCCAGGCAAGTTAGACCAGCTTGAAACTTGCGTAACCAGCTCATTGAACTTATCTGTATATCTTGGGAAATTGTGCGCAAAGCTTTTGATTTGGTCGCTGATGACCGGAATTAATAAATTCACAACAAGTGCTATCACTGCAGCCACAAAACAAAACAGAATAATAATCCCCCAAAGTCTTGGGATGTTATAACGTTCCATAAATCGAATGACAGGATCTAATAAATAAAACAAAATCAGTCCTAAAATGACAGGTGCTGCAATTGTGTTGAAGATAATTATAAAAGGCTGGAATATGTATGAGACCTTATCAAAAATAAAAATTGCCACACCAATCAATATCAGCATGATTAGGCCAAATAACAGATTCTTGCCTCCCATAAATTTCATAAACCTTGTTTCGCTTAATGAAAAGCGATGGGGTTTATCGTTATTTGCCATATAATTCACCAATCCTTGTAGTTAATTAACCATATTTTATCGCTATTTACTAAAAAAAGATACTTTTTATTGCAGCATTGCTTCAATGTAACTCATTACCCAAAGCAAGCTAAAAAGAAACTGATAAACATAGAATTTATGATTTATCAGTTTCAAAATACAATTATGATTTAATTTCTACAACAGCAGTGCCGTGTTCTATTTGACCAAGATGCAAGACTTTAATATTTTGCTGATTCAGATTTGTCGCAATGATAGGTGTGATTGTGCTTTTTGCGTTGGCTTTAATATAATCCAAATCTACTTTCATTAAAGGTTGGCCCATTACGATTTTATCGTTTTGGTTCACCAAAATTTCAAAGCCTTTGCCTTCTAATTTCACAGTATCAATACCAAAGTGAATCAATAACTCGATACCGTCTTTTGATTCTAATC
The DNA here is from genome assembly GCF_003344575.1 of Staphylococcus sp. EZ-P03. Classification (NCBI taxonomy): domain Bacteria; kingdom Bacillati; phylum Bacillota; class Bacilli; order Caryophanales; family Staphylococcaceae; genus Staphylococcus; species Staphylococcus sp. EZ-P03. The sequence continues at coordinate 191,494 of NZ_QPMO01000009.1, forward strand.
CGATAGCATGTTTTGTCGGAAAGACCATTTTAACTTCACCGTCAAACGGCGCAAAGACTTCACCGGATTCAGGTAAAATCGCAATACCGTCACCCATCATTTTATCCGCAAACACTTTATCCGGAACTTCTGATAATTCCAATACTTTACCGGTCATCGGCGCATATACTAAAGCACCGCTGTTTGCTGAAACAGCTTTTGCTGCTTGATTTTCATCTTCTGTGACTGCTTCTGGTTTTGGTGCGGTTACATTGCCTTCCATAATCTGTTTCATTTCGTGTTTGATTTGATCAGATTTCGGTCCGAAGATCGCCTGCATATTATTGCCGACTTCAAGTACACCGGATGCGCCGAGTTTTTTCAGTTCTGCAACATCCACTTCAGCTTTGTCATTAACCTCTACACGCAAACGCGTAATACAAGCATCTAAATGTTTGATATTGGCTTTGCCGCCCATCGCTTCTAACACTTTAAACGGCAATTCGCTGACAGAAACATTTTCTGTTTCCACTTCTTCTTCTTCACGTCCTGGAGTTTTTAAGTTTAATTTCTTAATCAAGAATGTGAATAAGAAGTAATAAACTACTGCATAACAAAGGCCTACCGGAATAACGAGCAGTGCATTCGAACGATCCCATGAGAGTAGTCCGTATAAGATATAATCAATGAATCCTCCAGAGAATGTCATACCGATTTTAACACCTAGCAAATGCATAATTAAGAACGAAGAACCTGCTAAAATAACATGTGCTACATATAAAATCGGAGCAACAAATAAGAATGAGAATTCTAATGGTTCTGTAATACCAGTTAAGAATGCTGTCAAACCTGCTGATAACATAAGTCCGCCGACAACTTTCTTGCGGCTTGGTTTTGCTTGGCGGTAAATTGCAAACGCAGCAGCCGGCAATCCGAACATCATGAACGGATATTTACCTGTAGTAAAGGCACCTGCAGTAAAATGCACGCCATCTTGATATTGCGCCATCCAAATACGTTGGTCTCCGCGAATCAAATTGCCCGCTTCATTCGTATAATGTCCAAACTCAAACCAAAACGGTGCATAGAAAATATGATGCAGCCCAAATGGAATCAATGAGCGTTCAATAATACCGAAGATAAATGTCGTTAATGCTAAGTTCTTGCCTAATAAGAAATTCGATAAAGCATTCAAGCCGTCTTGAACCGGCGGCCAAACAAAGCTTAATACAATCCCTGTTACAATTGCGACGAGCGAAGTAATAATCGGTACGAAACGCTTCCCAGCAAAGAATCCTAAAAATTGAGGAAGCTGAATATTGTAGAAGCGGTTATAACACCATGCAGCAAGTGCACCGATAATAATCCCGCCGAATACACCCGTTTGCAGTGTCGGAATACCTAAAATCAAAGCATGGGCAGGATCTTTAGCTGATTGGCCTAATGTTTTTGCCCCTTCAGCATATGAATAAATATCGTCAATTGTGACACCCACGACTTTACCCATCGTAGCATTCATAATTAAATAACCGACCAATGCCGCAATACCTGCCACACCATCGCCGCCTGCTAAGCCAAGTGCTGTCCCCATCGCAAAGAGCAGCGGCAAGTTATCAAAAATGACTTGTCCTGAGACTTCCATGATTTGACTGATTAATTGAATATAATGGCTCCCCATCCATGGTGCATAATGCAGAATTTGTTCATTATGCATCGCATTACCGAATGCGAGCAAAATCCCGGCTGCAGGTAAAATTGCGACCGGCAGCATTAAGGCTTTGCCTATACGCTGCAATTGTCCGAAAAACTTTTTGAATAATTGTTTCATGATGACCTCCTTGATGTAAAAAAAGCGCGAACAAGCAACAGTTTCCTGCTTCCTTGTTCACGCTTATAACTATAACGCTATGTTGTTTTTCTCTTGGATGCTGGTTCGTTGTTGTTTATTATTTGATTAAAACTGCTTTATCGCCGTGGTTAATTTTACCATACTCTACAACATCTAATGTTTTATTGTTCAAGTTTGTTACGACGATTGGTGTAATTGTACTTTCTGCATTTGCTTTAATATAATCTAAATCCACTTTCATTAAAGGTTGGCCCAATACGATTTCTTCATTTTCTTTTACTAAAATATCGAAACCTTTGCCTTCTAATTTTACAGTTTCCAAACCAAAGTGGATCAATAATTCTGTACCGTCTTTTGATTCCAGACCTAATGCATGTTTTGTCGGGAAGACCATTTTGACAACACCGTCAAATGGTGCAAAGACTTCACCAGTTTCAGGTAAGATGGCAATACCGTCACCCATCATTTTTTCAGAGAAGACTTTGTCTGGTACTTCAGTAATCGGCTTTAATTCACCTGTAATCGGTGCATAAATTACTGTATCGCCGGATTCAGCAATTTTTGTTGTTGTAGTGTCGCCTTCTTCTGAAACTGTTGTTTCTTCAGGAGAAGTGATTTTACCATCCATAATTTGCTGCATATTGTGTTTGATTTGATCAGATTTCGGTCCGAAGATTGCTTGCATGTTGTTGCCGACTTCAAGCACACCTGATGCACCTAAGTCTTTTAAGCCTTGTACATCGACTTTTGCTTTGTCATTGACTTCAACACGCAAACGTGTAATACAAGCATCTAAGTGTTTGATGTTTGGTTCTCCGCCCATCGCTTCTAATACTTTGAAAGGCAATTCATTCGTTGATACTGTAGATGACTGCATTTCTTTGTCTTCGCGGCCTGGTGTTTTAAGGTTTAATTTTTGGATTAAGAAGCGGAAGATCACATAGTAGATTGCCGCATAGATTAAACCGACCGGAATAACTAGCCACCATTGTGTTTTGTTCGGCAAGATACCGAGTAAGAAGAAGTCGATGAATCCGCCAGAGAATGTATAACCTAAATGCACATCGAGGATGTATAGCACTAGGAATGATAAACCATCTAATACTGCATGAATAAAGAATAATAAAGGTGCTACGAATAAGAATGAGAATTCTAATGGTTCAGTGATACCTGTTAAGAATGAAGTCAATGCACCAGATAACATTAAACCTGCAATGACTTTTTTATTCTCTTTCTTCGCTGTTTGATAAATCGCAAGTGCTGCTGCTGGTAAACCAAACATCATAACAGGGAATTCCCCTTGCATGAATTTACCTGCAGTTAACGGTACGTTATCACGAATTTGTTCGATAAAGATACGTTGGTCACCGTGAATAATCTGACCTGCCGCATTTTTGTATGCACCGAATTCAAACCAGAATGGCGCATGGAAAATATGGTGCAGACCAAATGGAATTAATAAACGCTTGATGAAACCGAATAAGAAGACAGCTAATCCAGTATTTGAAGCAAGCAAGCCTTCACTGAAGCTGTTTAATCCGCCTTGTACATATGGCCAAATAATCGCCATCGGGAACGCTAAAATGAATGAACATGTTGCCATCATAATCGGCACGAAACGTTTCCCTGCAAAGAATCCTAAGTAACTCGGCAGCGAAATATTATAGAACTTGTTGTAACACCAGGCGGCGAGTGCCCCAATGATGATACCCCCGAACACACCCGTTTGCAGTGTCGGAATTCCTAATACTGTCGCAAAACCTTTATCAGCTTTTGTTGCTAATTCAGGTGTTACATTTAAAAACATACCCATTGTTTTATTTAAAACAATGAATCCTACAAATGCTGCGATGGCTGCTACACCATCTCCGCCGGCTAACCCTATGGCTACACCGAGCGCAAAGATAATGGCTAAGTTATCAAAGATAATCCCGCCGGCACCTTCCATCATTTTAGCGACATTTTGTACGCCTTCTGCTTTAATGAAAGGCAGTAAGCTTTGTAATGCATCGCCTTGAAAGGCATTCCCTAATGCTAACAGCAAACCTGCAGCAGGCAAGATTGCTACAGGAAGCATTAAAGCTTTACCAATACGCTGCAATTGACCGAAAAACTTTTTCCACATAAAAGTTTCCTCCCAAAATTATAAAATTGAATTGTAAAGATCATGCATCAACACAACAGCAAATAAAAAAGGCATGAGTAACAAAAGCTGGAAAGTATCCAACTTTTATGACTCATGCCTAATCGAATTAGTTACACGTTATGATTCTGATTATTATTTGCAAAATGATAGACATGCAACGTCAGATACGAAAGCTCCGCTTCATATACCGGAACTTCAAGATGCTGCTGCATCATCTTAATGATTTTAACAGCTATATTATAGCACACAGGATAATGCGCTTTCAACATGTTTCCGAAGTCTTCTTTAACTTGGATAGTTTCCCCTTTTTGAAGCCGTCTGATTAAGAATTGAATATGACGGATAAAGCGCTGGTACTGTATCGATTGCGTATCTACTTTGTACCCTAAATCATGTTCCATAATCTGTACACTCTTATTAATGATTTCATTCGTTAAACGCACTTCTTTTAACGTTAAATCATCTTTGCTGCTCGCAATGTGCAATGCAATAAAGCCGATTTCATCTTCTGGAAAATCTATATCCAATAACTCATTCAAGTGTTCAATCACTTGCACCGCAATCTGATAAGATTCTGGATACAATTGTTTAGTTTCAATCAAGAAAGGATTTTTAATAAATTGCTGCTGCTTGATTCTTTTATACGCAAATAAAATATGGTCTGTAAGCGCAATGACCAAATCATTATCATCTATAGTGCGATCTGCTTTAGTGATAATATCAATCGCTTCAATAATCGATTGCAATAAATCATCGTCTGCCATTTCAACCAATGCTTTATAATGTTCTTGTTCCGTTTTATGCTCCAGCTTATAAACTTTTTCTATCGTTGCTGAATCTGACAGACACATTCCTTTTTTCTTATTAAATCCGATGCCTTTACCAATAAGCACCACTTCATTTTGGTGAGTTTCATCTCTACAAATAATCACGTTATTATTCAGTGTTTTCTCTATCACGTAGCTGCTCATGATGACCACCTTTTCTCCTCAATACTGTGTCTCTCTTATTATAGCCTTTTTCTATTAGGATTTGTGCTGAATTAGAGACTATTTTACCACAACGTTTAATCAACTTGTTAACCTTTTTGAAAATCATGCGTTTTCATTCATTATTTATCAAAAAAATCCCCTTATCGCCAATACTTCATCATATGGGATAAGGGAATTGAATGATTTGTATTATTTTTTACGCGTTAATTGTTTTGCCGGATCGCCCCAACATTCAATACCGAATAAATTGATTTCAAGATTCTCTGGTTTGAAGATAGGTTTCTTACCAGCTTTACGCTGAATTTGATAATCCTTCATTACAGCAAGTGCAATATTGGAAAGTGCGATAATCGAAACAATATTGACAATGGCCATTAAGCCCATGAATACATCGGCTGTACTCCAAACTGTTTCTGTTTTAATCACTGCACCAAAGAAAACTAATACTACAACAAGACATCTGAAGATGAATAGAATCGTTTTGTTGTATGATAAGAATTCGATATTAGATTGTCCATAGTAATAGTTGCCGATAACAGAAGAGAATGCGAATAATGTAATCGCAATCGATAAGAAAATACCGCCGGCACTGCCTAAGTGTTCGTTCAATGCTGATTGTGTTACTGCTACACCTTGAGGTGCACCTTCACCGAATTTCAAACCGCCGTATAATAAAATAACGATAGCTGTAGCTGTGCAAACTAAAATTGTATCAAAGAATACACCTAAAGATTGCAATAAGCCTTGTTTTACAGGGTGCGGTACTGCAGCTGTTGCGGCTGCGTTCGGCGCAGAACCCATACCTGCTTCGTTTGAGAATAAACCACGTTTAATCCCTTGCAAGATTGCTGCACCTACTGCACCGCCTGTTGCTTGTTCAACACCGAATGCACTCTTGAAGATTGTCATAATCATCGGAATGATTTGATCATAGTTCATCACTAAAATAACAAGTACGACACCAATGTAGATAATCGCCATAATCGGAACGATTAAAGAAGATAAAGTCGCTATACTTCTCACACCGCCGAAAATAATAATACCAGTAATTACAGCTAAGACAATTCCTGTAATCACAGGACTGATGTTATATTGTGTATTTAATGATTCCGCAATAGTATTCGCTTGTACTGTATTAAACACAAATGCGAATGTGACTGTAATTAAAATCGCAAAGACTACACCTAACCATTTTTGGTTAAGCCCTTTTGTCATATAATAAGCAGGGCCTCCGCGGTATCCGCCTTCTTCATCTGGAACTTTGTATACTTGTGCTAACACTGATTCTACAAATGCACTGGCTGCACCGATAGATGCAATGACCCACATCCAAAAGACTGCGCCTGGTCCGCCTAGTACAATTGCCGTCGCAACCCCTGCAATGTTCCCTGTTCCTACACGAGAACCTGCACTGATTGCAAAGGCTTGGAAAGGAGAAATCCCTTTTTCGCCGTTTTCTAAAGTTTCTGGTTTCTCAACTAATGCGCGAAGCATCTCTCTAAATGACGTAAATTGCACAAACCTCGAACTGATTGTAAAAAACAGGCCTGCTGTTAATAATAAACCAATCAGGTATTGAGACCATATCAAGTCATTCCCAACACCGATAAATGTTTTAAACCAGCCAGGCACTAAACTATCAAAATCTTTCATTTAATTACCTCATATCTTGTTTAATATTTATGTAGTCAGATACATATGAATGGAATATAATGCATGATACATTCATCTCCACTCAGTTTAAATAAAAAAAATACCAAGAGGTTCAAATTCAAAAAGAATCCGCAACCACTTGTTATTCATTCACTCTACCTTATATTTTATCATCTTAACAATTGTCTGACTATATTTTTTTGAAAACACTTAGCAATCATAAAAAAAGCTGCGGCAGAAAAAGTGTTCAAAACACTTCTGCAGCACAGCTTTGATAACTTTTATTTTATGCTTCTTCGATTGCGTATTGTGCGATAGTCATCGCTTGTACTTCACCGAATTCATCTATATCCACAACGAATGAACCATTCGTATATTGTTCTGTCAGATGAATCGCATTAACTTTGTCTGTATAAGTTTGTGTCTTAGAATACAATGTAAACTCTGACATTTGATTTGTGACAACATCAGCACCTACGATGCGATGCGGTTTGCTTTTCAGTTCTTTTAATAACTTGATACCGCGTTGTGCACGTTTGGCTTCAGTTAATACTTGATAGCCGATGCGTTTGACTGCACCGCGTTGTGTCGCCATGATAATCGTATCTTTCGGTTGAATCAATTGTGTCATCACAACATAATCATCATCTTTAAGATTGATAGATTTCACGCCTGCAGCACGCAAGCCAGTACTTGATAACTCATCTGTAGAATAAGTTAATGACATACCTGTATGTGTAATAATCGTCACATTCTGCGGTTGTTCGATACGCATGACATTAATCACTTCATCGTTGTCTTTTAGCTTCATTGCTATGAGCGGTTTATTGAAACGTGTTGTCTTGAATAAGCCTAACTCGCTCTTTTTGATCATACCGTTTCGTGTCGCAATAATATAATCCGCTTCTTGCTTAAAGTCCGGTTCTGTAAACACATCTATGACATGCTCATCATTTTCAAGCGGTACAAGCTGCGAAATGTGCTGACCTAAGTCTTTCCATTTGATATCAGACAGCTTATGCACCGGCAAGTAAAGATAACGGCCTTGGTTCGTAAAGACCAGCGCAATATGCTGGGTATTGGTTTCGATATAGCGCAGCATCGAATCGCCGTCTTTGAGTCCGACTTCTTCTACTTTGTTCGCATTAAAGCTTCGAATGGAAGTACGTTTGATATAACCATCTTTAGATAAACTCAAGATAGTTTCCTCACTCGGTACAATCACTTCTTTAGAAATTTTGATTTCTGAGATTTCCGCTTCGATACGAGAAAGACGTTCTGATTTAAAACGCTGACGAATCTCTTTTAATTCATCTTTGATCACATTCAGCAATGCATCATGGTTATCCAAAATATTACGCAATCCTTTGATTTGTTCTTCAAGTTCGCTGTGTTCGCCTTCTAGCGCAACAATATCTGTGTTTGTTAATCGATATAATTGCAAAGTTACAATTGCTTCTGCTTGTTCTTCAGTGAAATCAAATTCAGCGACTAAATTATCTTTTGCATCGCGTTTATTTTTAGATCCTCTGATAATCGCAATCACTTCATCAAGGACAGATAAAGCTTTCATCAAACCTTCAACAATATGCATACGTTTTTCAGCATGGAACAAGTCATAGCGTGTACGTTTTGTTACGACTTCGATTTGATGGTTCAGATAACTGTCGATGATTGCTCTGATACCCATCAGCTTAGGGCGACCTTCACTGATAGCAACCATATTGAAGTTATATGAAATCTGCAAGTCTGTATTTTTATATAAGAAGTTTAAAATAGCTTCGCTGTTGACATCTTTTTTCAATTCAATCGCAATACGCAAACCAGTACGGTCTGTTTCATCGCGTACTTCGACAATACCATCGACTTTTTTATCTGCACGCAATTCATCGATTTTCTTAACTAATGAACTTTTATTCACTTCATAAGGAATTTCAGTAACCACAAGTTCTTGGCGGCCGTTTCTCAGTGTTTCAGTATCCACTGTTGAACGCACTACGATTCTGCCTTTGCCTGATTCGTAAGCTTTTCTAATGCCGTCAACACCTTGGATAATACCGCCTGTCGGAAAATCAGGACCTTTGATGTATTTCATCAATTGGCGCACTGTAATATCCGGATTATCAATGAATTTCAATGTGGCTTGAATCACTTCTCCTAAGTTATGCGGCGGAATATCTGTCGCATAGCCTGCAGAGATACCTGTTGAACCGTTCACTAATAAATTAGGGAAACGTGCAGGCAATACCATCGGTTCGGTTGTTGTATCATCGTAGTTCGGTACAAATGATACGGTTTCTTTATTGATATCGCGTAGCAATTCTTCAGATAACTGGCTTAATTTTGCTTCTGTATAACGCATTGCTGCCGGCGGGTCATTATCGATACTACCGTTGTTGCCGTGCATTTCAATTAAGACATGACGCAATTTCCAATCTTGGCTCAGACGTACCATCGCATCATATACAGATATATCGCCGTGAGGGTGGAATTGTCCGATTACATCACCGACAGTTTTAGCACTTTTACGGAAGTTTTTGTCGTATGTGTTGCCGCTGGAATACATTGCATAAAGAATACGGCGCTGTACAGGTTTCAAGCCGTCTCTAACATCAGGCAATGCACGTTCTTGAATGATGTATTTACTATAGCGGCCGAAGCGGTCGCCTATGACATCTTCTAACGAAAGGTCTTGGATGATTTCGCTCAATTTGCTTCCTCCTCATCATATTCTTCTTGATCTAAGATTTGGATTTCATCGTTTTCCAAGATACTTTGATCTTCTTGCATACCGAATTCAACGTGGCGTTCAATCCATTCACGACGCGGTGCAACTTTATCACCCATTAATGTCGTTACACGTTTAGAAGAACGCACTTCATCTTCGACTTGAACACGAATTAAAGTTCTTGTCTCAGGATTCATTGTTGTCTCCCATAACTGATCAGGGTTCATTTCACCTAAACCTTTATAACGCTGCAGACTGAAACCTTTGCCTAATTGTTTTTGAAGTTTTTCAAGTTCTTCATCTGTCCACGCATATTCAACCTTTTTCGATTTGCCTTTGCCTTTTTCAAGTTTATATAAAGGCGGCAAAGCAATAAAGACACGTCCTGCTTGTACAAGCGGCTTCATGTATTTGAAGAAGAATGTCAGTAATAGGACTTGGATATGCGCACCATCAGTATCCGCATCGGTCATAATGATCACACGGTTGTAGTTGCTGTCTTCAAGTTTGAATTCAGTTCCTACCCCTGCACCGATTGTGTGGATAATCGTATTGATTTCTTCGTTTTTGAAGATATCATCCAAACGTGCTTTTTCTGTATTGATAACTTTCCCGCGTAAAGGCAAGATAGCTTGATATTTGCGGTCACGGCCGAGTTTAGCAGAACCGCCTGCTGAGTCGCCCTCTACAAGATAGAGTTCTTTCTTCTCAGTATTCTTGCTTTGTGCAGGTGTCAATTTACCAGAAAGCAATGTATCTTTGCGTTTATTCTTCTTGCCTGAACGTGCATCTTCACGTGCTTTGCGCGCTGCTTCTCTGGCTTGTTGCGCTTTAACTGCTTTTTTAACTAATGATTTCGATAGTTGACCTTTTTCTTCTAAATAGTAAGGCAATTTCTCAGCGATAACAGAATCTACAGCACTTCTTGCTTCTGCAGTACCTAACTTAGATTTCGTTTGTCCTTCGAATTGCAGAAGTTCTTCTGGGATACGTACTGAAATAATCGCTGTTAAACCTTCTCTGATATCATTACCGTCTAAATTTTTATCTTTCGCTTTCAATTCACCAATTCGACGTGCATAATCATTGAACACACGCGTCATTGCTGTTTTGAATCCGACTTCATGTGTTCCGCCGTCTTTGGTACGTACGTTATTCACAAAGCTTAAGATACTTTCAGAATATTGGTCATTGTATTGGAAAGCTACATCCACTTCAATACCGTTTGCTTCACCAGAAAATGTTGTAACGTCATGCAGCACTTCTTTGCCTTCATTGACGTAACTTACAAATTCTTTAATACCTTCTTCATAATGATAGACTTCTTCTCGTTCTTTCCCAGAGCGCAAGTCTGTTAAAGTAATTTTCAAATCTTTTAAAAGGAAGGCTGATTCTTGCAATCGCTCGCTTAAAGTATCGAAATTGAACGCAGTCGTAGACTTGAAGATTTCAGGATCCGGTTTGAAAGTAACTTTGGTACCTTTCTTACGTGTCTTCCCTTTCTTTTCAAGTCCTGTTGCCGGCAATCCGCCGTTCGCAAAGCGCTGCTCATAAATATAGCCGTCTCTGTAGATTTCAACAACAAGCCATTCACTTAATGCGTTCACTACAGAGGCACCTACACCATGCAGACCGCCTGATGTTTTATAGCCGCCTTGTCCGAATTTGCCTCCGGCATGAAGAATAGTAAAGATTACTTCAACTGTAGGTTTTCCGGATTTATGAATACCTGTCGGCATACCGCGTCCATTATCTTCTATTGTGATACTATCATCTTTATTAATGGTAACTTTAATTTCATTACCGTAACCGTTCAATACCTCATCGACTGAGTTATCTACGATTTCATATACTAAGTGGTGCAAACCACGTTTATCGGTTGACCCAATATACATTCCCGGTCTTTTACGAACTGCTTCTAATCCTTCAAGTACTTGAATAGAATCGTCCGAATAATTTTGTCGTTTATTTGTTGCCAATCGATTCTTCGCCTCCTACAAACGTACGTTCGTTTATAAAACATTACAATAAACATTCTTACTTAAAATCAGCCAAATTGCAAGCCAGAAATTGATTTGAATATGATAACATTTTACAACGTTACTAAAAAATATTTCCTTCAATAAAAGTTTTTGTTACTATGAAAAGCGGACATTATCGCTTCAACACTGAAATTTATATTTGTATTGCAAAAATAACCGTACAATACACTTCAATCATATGGAGTGTGGTAAAATAACGTTATCATCAACAAAGGAAGTGTCAGGTCAATGATGATTGTACTAATGTTGCTGCTCGCATACCTAGTCGGTTCATTCCCGAGCGGTGTTATTATAGGAAAATTATTTTTCAAAAAAGATATCAGACAGTATGGCAGCGGAAATACCGGTGCGACAAACAGCTTTCGTGTGTTAGGAAAGCCGGCCGGTTTTGCGGTTACCTTCTTAGATATATTTAAAGGCTTTATTGTTGTATTCTTTCCGCTTTGGTTCCCGATACACACAACAGGCGCTGTAACTGAATTCTTTATGCATGGTCTTGTTGTCGGTGTATTTGCCATTGTCGGACATGTATTCCCTGTATTTCTTAAATTTCAAGGCGGTAAAGCCGTTGCGACAAGTGCAGGTGTCGTCTTAGGTGTCGCACCTATCTTATTATTAGTCTTAGCAGCTATTTTCTTTATTACTTTAAAATTGACGAAATACGTTTCATTATCGAGTATCATCGCTGCAATCTGCTGTGTAATCGGATCATTAATTATCCAAGATTATATTTTATTAGGCGGCAGCATTATCGTTGCAGTCTTATTGATTGTCAGACATCGTACCAATATCGTCAGAATTTTTAAAGGTGAAGAGCCTAAAATCAAATGGATGTAACAAGTTGAACCGGGACATTTTTGTTCCGGTTTTTATTTTTTGCCATTTGTGACTGCCTTATTAAATACATCTTCACATTTTTTGATTGTTGAAGCATTATTACTGTTAATATACATCTCATACCGGTTATACTCTAATGTATAATTAGTTATTGCACTAAAATTATTGCAAACTAATATTTTGTTGATAATGAGAGGAGTTTTACCATGGAATTTAACCTGACAGATAAAGCAATCGCGTGGTTCAAAGATGAATTCGATTTACCTCAAGAAGGCAAAGCTATCCATTTTATCGTTCGCTATGGCGGCGCACCGCAAATCAAGCAAGGTTTCAGCCCTGCATTTAATATTGATTCGCTTGCAAACCAACCTGAAGAAATTGCATATGAAAACAATTTCGACGGTGTCAATATCATTATTACTGAAAATGACTTATGGTATTATCAAGATATCGCATTAACAATAGATGTAGATGCGCAAGATGAAATTGTTATCAAACAAAATATTGAACAAGAATAGCATAGATAAACTGGGGCATGTAGAGCATGTCCCAGTTTTTTAATCTTTGCATTCAATTATTGAAGACCGTCGACAACTTCAAACTGTTCGCCGGCTTTATTGCGTCTTTCTACTTCTTGATACACTTCATGCCAATCAGGGAAATGACGATCTAGTCGAATCGGTGTATGCGTATCTTCTGTCATACAGATTAATTCTGTAGTACCTGTTGTCGTAATTTCGCCTTTTTCATTGTATATTTCATACTTATACAATGAGCGTAAGCGCGAATAACGTTCCACCCAAGTTTTAATCTTTACTTTCTCCGGATAAGTTACAGGTTTGATAAACTTCATATCCAAATGTGTTACAGGAGAAATGATACCTCTGTCTTCCATATCCGCATAACTAAAACCTAACTTGCTGATATAGTCTGTACGTGCAACCTCAAACCACGTCGCATAGTTTCCATGGTAAATGAATCCCATTTTGTCTGTTTCTTGGTATCTTGCTTCTATCTCAGTGATACTGTATATCATTTTAACGCCACACTTTCTTTACTCATTCCATATAATATCATAGCACAAAATAAAGAGACTAAGACAGTTTCAAACCATCTCAGCCTCTTATTATCTATTGAGATAAGGGTAGATTTCCCTTATGCAGTTGCTAATTTGTTACGTAATACAAGTTGTAAGATACCGCCATGACGGTAGTAGTCTAACTCAACTTGTGAATCGAAACGTGCGATAACATCGAATTCGATTGTTTCCCCGTTTGATTTTTTAGCTGCAACTTTAACTTTGTCATGTGGTTTTACTGATTCGTCGATGTCTACTGAAATTTCTTCAGTACCATCTAATCCAAGGCTGTCAGCTGAATCGCCGTCTTGGAATTGAAGCGGTAATACACCCATCATAACTAAGTTAGAACGGTGGATACGTTCATAGCTTTGAGCAATAACAGTTTTAACACCTAATAAGTTTGTACCTTTTGCTGCCCAGTCACGAGATGAGCCCATACCGTAGTCGTTGCCTGCTAATACAACTAAACCTGTACCGTCTTCTTTGTACTTCATAGCTGCATCGTAAATTGACATTACTTCGCCTGTTGGCCAGTATGTTGTGAAGCCGCCTTCAGTACCTGGCGCTAATTGGTTTTTAATACGGATGTTTGCGAATGTACCTCTTACCATTACTTCGTGGTTACCACGACGAGAACCGTAAGAGTTGAACTCTCTGATTGGTACTCCGTTTTCTTGCAAGTATTGACCTGCTGGTGTATCTTTACCGATTGCACCTGCTGGTGAAATGTGGTCAGTTGTTACTGAGTCGCCGAATTTACCCATTACGCGTAAATCTTTAAGCGGTTCAATCTTACCTGGTTCTTTAGATAAGCCTTGGAAGAATGTTGGGTTTTGGATATAAGTTGATTTAGGATCAAAGTCATATAATGGTTGATCCGTAGTTTCAATTTCATTCCACATTTCGTTATTTGTGTAAACATCTGAATATTCTTCACGGAATAATTTAGGTGTTACAGTGCTTTCAACAGTATCTGCAACTTCTTTGATTGATGGCCAGATGTCGTTTAAGTAAACGTCATTGCCGTCTTTATCTTGACCTAATGGGTCATTTTGCAAGTCGATATCTACAGTACCTGCTAAAGCATATGCCACAACTAATGGCGGAGATGCTAAGTAGTTACCTTTAACTAATGGGTGGATACGACCTTCGAAGTTACGGTTACCAGATAATACTGAAGTTACAAGCAAGTCTTCTCCTGAAATTGCTTTTTCGATTTCTGGTAATAACGGACCTGAGTTACCGATACATGTCGTACAACCATAACCTACTAAGTTGAAGCCTAATGCATCTAAGTACTCTTGCAAGCCTGAATCAGCTAAGTAGCCAGTTACAACTTTTGAACCTGGCGCTAATGATGTTTTCACGAATTCAGGAACTTTTAATCCTTTTTCTACTGCTTTTTTCGCAACTAAACCAGCACCTAACATAACGTATGGGTTAGATGTGTTTGTACAAGATGTAATCGCCGCAATTGCGATGTCGCCTGTAGTCATTTTAGCAGTTCTGCCGTCTTCAAATTCGATAGTAGCTTCTTTATCGAATTCAGATTCATCGAATCCGAAACCTTGGTTGCCAGCCGGAGCTGTTACTGCTTTTTCGAATTCTTCTTTCATGTCGCCTAATTTAATTAAGTCTTGAGGACGTTTAGGACCTGATAAAGAAGGTTCTACAGTAGATAAGTCTAATTCAAGAACATCTGTGTAAGAAGGATCTTCTTTTTCAACGTCGAAGAACATGTGGTTTTGTTTTAAGTATTCTTCAACAAGTTCGATTTGTTCTTCAGAACGGCCTGTTAAGCGTAAATATTTTAATGATTCTTCGTCAACCGGGAAGAAACCGCATGTTGCACCATATTCAGGCGCCATGTTTGCGATTGTTGCACGGTCAGCTAATGGCAAGTGCTGTACACCTGGACCATAGAATTCTACGAATTTGCCGACAACGCCTTTTTTACGTAATTCTTCAGTTACGCGTAAAGCTAAGTCAGTAGCTGTTGCACCTTGAGGTAATTGGTTCTCTAAGCGCACACCGATAACGTCTGGAATTGGGAAGTATGAAGGTTGTCCAAGCATACCTGCTTCAGCTTCAATACCGCCGACACCCCAACCTAATACACCTAAACCGTTAATCATAGTTGTATGAGAGTCAGTACCTACTAATGTATCTGGGAATGCTACTGTTTCGCCGTCTACGTCTCTAGCATGTACAACGTTTGCTAAATACTCTAAGTTAACTTGGTGAACGATACCAGTTGCTGGCGGAACTGCATTATAGTTATCGAATGCTTTTGTTGCCCAGTTTAAGAATTGGTAACGTTCGAAGTTGCGGTGGAATTCTAATTTCATGTTTTGACGCAATGCATCTGGATTTGCGTAACTGTCAACTTGTACTGAGTGGTCAATAACTAAGTCTACAGGTACTTCTGGGTTGATTTTGTTGATATCTCCCCCCACATCATCCATTGCTTTACGTAATGATGCTAAGTCTACAACTGCTGGAACACCAGTGAAGTCTTGCAAAATAACACGTGATGGTTTGAAAGGTACTTCACCATCGCCGCCATTACCGAATTTTGCTAATTGTTCAATGTGATCATCAGTGATTACGAAGCCATCTTCTTGTCTTAATACTGATTCTAGCAATACTCGAATTGAGTATGGCAATTTGTTGATTTTAGTTAAACCTTGTTCTTCTAATGTCTGCAAATCGTAATAAGTATACGTTTTGTCGTTTAAAGTAAACGATTTTTTTGCTTGCTCTTTAATGTTAGAAGACATGTAAATCCCCCCTGATTCAATATTATGCCTTTAATTAGATTGTATATGGGAATGATAGCGAATACAACTGATATTCATTAAAAATCAGAAGTTCACCGTTTTTGTTTTATAATCAGTATGTATAAGAATTACTTATCACATAAGGTTCGTGTAATAAGTATCTTTTATTGATTGAGAATTATTTTCATTTAATCCGCTGTTTTCTGTTATGTATACAAAAACGCTGCCCTTCATGATGAAAGACAGCGTTTCGTAATTTAATTATGAGTCTGAGTTTTGTATTTCTCTGCGTGATTTGCGTTTTTCTAAAATATCTTCTTCATAATCTTGTTGAGAATATTTAACATATTCTTCTAATCTGTGTTTATTCGGCGTTAATGTTAAGCCTAAGAATTTACGTTCTCGGTTCGCATCTTTGTAAAAGGCTACCATCATCATGATGACGATAATGGAGAATGGCAATGCACTGATAATCGCCGCACTTTGAAGTGAGTCTAATCCAGTATCCCCGCCTGAGAATAGCAAGATGAATGCGATTAATGATTGTGCAACCCCCCATGAAACCTTGATATATGAAGATGGTTCAAGTGAACCGAATGATGTCTGCATACCTAATACGAATGTTGCTGAGTCGGCAGATGTGATAAAGAATGAAGCGATTAATAATAACGCAACAATCGATAGCACAAAACCTAACGGTAAGTGATTGAACACTGCGAAGAGTTGTGTCTCAGCTGACATATCGAAAATTTCTTGATGTTTTTTACCAGTTTCAATACCTAGTACACCGAACACACTGAACCAGATGAAACTTACGATAGCTGGTACTAGAAGTACACCAGAGATGAATTCACGAATTGAACGTCCTTTAGAAACACGTGCGATGAACACACCTACGAATGGACTCCAGCTTAACCACCAGCCCCAATAGTATAATGTCCAGCCTGACATCCACTCACGTTTGTCTGAATTTAATGCTGCAGTATCAAAACTGTTAGATAAGAATGAATTTAACAAGCTGCCTGTTGAGCTTGTAAACATATCTAAAATTAATACTGTAGGACCGATAATTAACGCAACTATCATTAGGATTGTACCTAAACCAATGTTCAAGTTACTTAAATATTGGATACCTCTGCTCAGACCAGACCATGCTGATGCGATGAACAGAACTGTTACAATCAAAATGATAATACCTTGTACCCAAACATTGTTTGGAATACCGAATAAGTAATGTAAACCACCATTGATTTGAAGTGCACCCATACCTAGTGATACAGCTACACCGACTACAGTAGCGAATACTGCTAATACGTCAATGATTGTACCGATAGGTCCGTCTACTCTATCGCCTAAAATAGGACGTAAAGTCTTAGATAATAAACCTGGTTCTCCCTTTCTGAATTGAGCGTATGCTAGTGCTAATGCTACAACACCATATACTGCCCAGGCATGGAAGCCCCAGTGGAAGAAAGTAGATCGTAATGCTTCTGTATAAGCTTCTGCTGATTTAGGATCCGCTTCTGGCGGTGCTGCAAAGTGTCCCATTGGTTCTGCGGCACCATAGAAAACAAGTCCGATACCCATACCAGCACTAAATAGCATCGCAAACCAAGAAATCGTATTGAATTCCGGTTTGTCGTTCGGTTTCCCTAACTTCAGTTTTCCGATTGGGCTAAAGATAAGGAAAATACAGAAGAATACAATGATTGTAGTTAAAATTAAGTAATACCAACCCAATTTATCAGTAATCCACAGTTTGATTGTATTTGTTCCAGCCTGAAACTGGCTAGGAAAGATTGCACCGGCAAGTACTACGATCAGAACTAATATCGAACCGTATATAAATACCGGGGATAATTTCTTACCATTCTTACTGTGTTGAGAAGAATTCATAATCAATTACTCCCTTTCTATATATTTTATTGTCAAAAAATACAACAGATATTTTATAACAAAATATCATATTCGCGAAAAACCAAATACTAGCATAACAAAACTATGAAGCATAATCAAATGTACAAAAAATGATTATACAATCTCAATAAAATAATTTATACCAAAAATAAGTTGTTGAAAATTCACAACTATTGTTTGGTAAGACAATACATTACTTTAATATACCCAAAAAGCTGATTTTAAAAGGAAAATATTAGATTTATTAGTATCATTCGTTGTATTTTTAAACACTTGTGAAGACTTTTCGAAAAAAACGGTTTGATATGCCAACTACTTACGGTATACTAAACCTAGCAAATTTAGGAGGAAACTAAATGTTTAAAGAATTTAAAGAGTTCGCATTCAAGGGGAATGTATTAGACTTAGCTGTTGCTGTAGTAATGGGTGCTGCATTCAACAAAATTGTAACGTCATTAGTTACATACATTATCATGCCTTTAATCGGTTTGATTTTCGGTACAGTTGATTTTGCGAAAAACTGGTCAGCATTCGGTATTAAATACGGTTTATTCATTCAATCTATCATCGACTTCATTATCGTAGCCTTTGCATTATTCTTATTTGTAAAAGTCGCAAATACAATGATCAAGAAAGAAGAAGTTGAGGAAGAGCCAGAAGAAAACACTATTTTACTGACAGAAATCAGAGACTTGCTTCAAAAACAAAACGGTTCATCCGAAAAATAAAAAGCTATTGCAACGTTTTAGCCGTTCAACATCGAAGCATGAAAAAGCAATGCCGCAAGATTTTTTGCAGCATTGCTTTTTTTATTGAAACTTGAATTCAGTTGTACTTTGATAATTGTTTGATTGAACTTCTAAGATAATCGGAATACGTTGTTTAAGCTCGCTGACATGAGAAATAATTCCGACCATACGTCCTGATATTTTAATATTCAGCAATGTATCGAGTGCTGTTTCTAATGTTTCTTGATCAAGCGTGCCGAAACCTTCGTCGATAAAGATAGATTCTAACGTAATACCGCCTGATTCTTGCTGAACTACTTCACTTAACCCTAATGCCAATGCTAATGCAGCTTGGAAAGATTCTCCGCCGGACAGTGTTCCGATTGGACGCGCCTTATTCGAATGCATATCAAAGACTTCGATGTCTAAGCCGCTGTATCCTTTCCCGACAGCTTCGCTTCTGACAAGTTTATAGCGATTATTGGTCATTTGATAAAAGCGCAGGTTCGCATTTTGAATAATTAAATTCAAATAATGAATCAATACATAGTTCTCTAACGTCAATTTTTGATCATTTTTACCAGATAGTATTTCAGACAGACGGAAGATTTCTTCTTGTTCTTCTAATTCTTGTTGAAGCGTTGTGATTTCTTGTTTCAATTCTTTAAATTGTTTTACATTCGTTTCCATTTTGAATTCATGGTTGTTAACCAGACGAACATATTCATTTAATTGAGTTTTCGCTTCACTGACTTGTGCTTCTATTGTTTCTAAATCTGGTTTTTCTTGCTGATTCACTCTTTTTTGCAACGTTTCGATGTGACTTGAAAGTTGAATTTGCTTTTTACGGAATGCCTCGACTTCCTCCTCAATCTCATCTTTTTGATCCATTTGTTCTAATACTACTTTGACCGCTTCAGGCGACGCTATTCCCAGCGTTTTCATTTCTGCTTTTGATTGAGCTTGCAGCTCTGTCATATGTGTATCATTCTCTTTGATTTGTTCTTGAACATTTGTCTGAGAATGCTGAAGTAATTCTGCTTGTTGACGCAACTCACGCAATTTTTGTGTATGTGTTTCAAGTGCAGTTTCATACGCTTTGACTTTTTGTTCTTTCTCTTCGTAATCTAATTTGAATGCATGCGTTGTTTTATATTGTGTTTGTGTTTCGAATGTTTGAATCAACTCTTCTAATCGACTAAGTTCTGAACGTTTATCTTTCAGTGCTAATTTCAGTGATTGCACTTCTTCATTGATTTTAGTCTGTCTTTGAATTAATGCTTCAATCGCTTTATTGCGTTTTTCTTGCTCTGTTTTTTTAGTCTCAGCTGCTTGATATTTTTCCTCTAATTCAGGAATCGATTTGATTTCTTTTGCACTGTCTTGTTGTTCAAACTTCTCGATTTCCTGCTGCTCAATCGCAGCTTTCGTTTTTAATTCCGCTGCTTCAGACTTGATTTCATCTCTTTGCTGTTGAAGCTGATTTAATTGCTCGCGATGCGCACGTAACTGCTCATAATCTACATGGTCTGATAACGATTCGATTTCATTTCCGCAAATCGGACATTTATCTCCAGGTTCTAACATAGATTGCAGCTTTTTTATCATTGCTTCTTGATTGTCTAATTCTAAATGATGTGTATTGAATTGATTAATCTCCGCTTCTAAATTTTCAAGCTTTTGATGATTAGATGTTAATGATTTTTCCAATTGCTGTTTCTTTTGCTTTCTGGCTTCATACTGCTCAACTTCTGTTTGGTACTGTTTAGTCTCTTTGATATCATTTTGCAGTTCAAACAGCACTTTAGTTAATTGATTGACTTGATCGTAATCCGGCTTTTCATCTTTGCTTTCTTTACGAATCGACTCAAGTTCTGTTTCTTTTGTTTCAAGATTTTTTTGATGATCTTCAACCTTTTCTTTTACTTCTTCAATTTCTTGATATGCTGCTGTGAATTGTTTTAAGTTGCGATAGAAATATTGTGTTTCACTGATAAACCCTTTTTCTTTTTCATACGATGCTTCTTGCTTTTTTAAGTTATCCAATTTTTCTTGTTCGCTTTGAAGTGCATTATCATTTTCTTTGATTTTTGCGTTTAAGTCTTCAGCATTTTGAATGAGTTTATTATGCTTTTGTTGCGCAGTATCTAATGATTTCAAAATTTGATGCAGCGGTCTTACCTCTCTAAGTTGTTTCACTAATTGTTCTAATTGTGTAATACGCTGTGCATCTTCATTGAGTTTATGATATTCTGCTTGAACCTTTTTTAATGCTTCGATATCTTGATCGAGTTCTTGTGCTTTTCGATAAGTACTTTCAACTTTATTGAACTGCTGTTCTTTTTCTTCTTTTTGTTTTTTCAATGTTTCTAACAATGTTTGCGCTTTTTCTTTAAATTGAGGCATCAAAGTTAAAAGCTTATCTGTCTGCATACTTGGTGTTGTTTTCAGTTCTTGCAGTAGTGCGTCATCGAAATCTTCTACATCATTCCAAAGCTGGTCAATCGTTTGATAACGCAATTCGATTTGATGTTTTTCTTCTTTGATTTCTTCATACAATTGTTTTTGCAGCTGTTCAAAACGCACAGTATTAAAGAGCGTACGTAAAATGGTTTGCTTCTCCGAACTTTTTGAGAAGAGGAATTTTTTAAATTCACCTTGCGGTAAAATGAAAAGCTGTCTGAATTGACTCGCATTCACCCCTAATAATTCTTTAAGGTACGTCTTGCCTTGTTTCACACGGCTTTCAATTAATTCAAAGTCATCGTTGACCCATTCAAAAATTCTTGCATCGCCGCCGGTTTCTGTTTTGTTCCCTTCTTTGATAAATGAAGGTTGGCGTATTACTTTAAAAATTCTGTCCTTTAGTTGGAAGGTAAACTCTACTACCATCGGTGCATCTCCATCCGCAAAATGGCTTCTGAAGTCTTTGCTTTTTCTGGTTTCAAGTGAACCTTCATCGAATAACGCAAACACAATAGCATCGAAAATCATTGATTTGCCTGATCCTGTTTTACCGCTGATTAAAAACAGCTCATTGCCCTCAAGCTCGGTAAAATCAATCGTTTCGTCTAAGAAAGGTCCGAAGTTTTTCAAATGCAGTTTTAATGGTCTCATGCTTCGCCGCCTCCTATCATACGATCTAACAATGCATTGATTTTATTCACTTGTACTTCGCTTAATTTATTTTGAGTCATATTAGAATAAAAGTCTTCAATGATTTCTTGATCTGTCATTTTCTTGATTTCTTTTTGTTCGTACGTACTAGTAAATGTTTGCGATTCATTGGTTAATGACAAGACATTTGGGTAAATTTGTTTTAAATTCAGCATCGGGTCATTGATATGCGATAAGTTGGTTAAGTTGAAGTGAATATAGTTGTTGTTATTTTTTACTTCTAGTCTTTCTTGAATCGCATCTTCATAAGTGCCTTGAATGACTTCTAATTGACGTAATGGTTGAAGCGGCACAAAAGTACTTTTAATATTCCCGGTGTCGTCTATATTTACAACACGATAGCCTTTAGATTGATTCGTTTCAGAGAAGGAGTATTGCAATAATGACCCGCTGTAAAAGACAAAGTCAGATTGAATACTGAAAGGATGATGCAAATGCCCTAACATAACAGAATCGAATTGCTTCATAAAGTTTTGCGGAACTTGTTCTACAGTACCAATTGATAAATGACGTTCAGAATCAGAAGTAATTCCGCCTGCTACTGTGAGATGCCCGACTAAAATATTCGTTTGTTCTTTATTCAGCTGTTCAGACATACGTCTTAAGCAGCATTCAATGCCTTGTTCATAAGTTTGAATGTCTTCATCTTTAAAGAAATGCTGCAGCTCTCCTATCGTCGCATAAGGCAAGGTATAAAAATTAACACCGTTGATTGTTATCGGCTCGTACATAGATTCAAGACTGGTACGGATATATAGATTGCTGTGTTCAAACCAATTCGAACCGTAATTCAAACGTGTTCTGCCATCATGATTTCCGCTGATAATCACTATAGGCAGGCACATTTTCAGGTTTAACTCTGCTATAGTTGCTTCTAATAATTTCACTGTTTCCTTATTAGGCGTGGAATTGTCGTACAAATCACCCGCAATCACAATGGCATCTGGTTCTTCTTTTTTCATCGCTTCAATAAATTGATTCAGAATATAACGTTGATCTTCTAAAAAGGACTGTCCGTTTAATATTTTGCCTAAATGCCAATCGGCCGTATGTATTATTTTCATTGAATCACCTCTTGCATAAAGTATAATATGAAACGCCTTTCTCATTATAGAGAAAAGGCGCACAATGTTTATTTTTTATAAAGTTTTTGAAAAAGAGAGAATGTATATATCATCCCTGCAATAATTGCTCCGATAATACCTAAGACATGTTTTAACTTCATTATAATCACCTTTCCTTCTTTTTGTTTTACCCCAAAAAAAGTAAACGACGCCTTTCAATTTTATTGAAAAACATCGTTTATCACTTTTATCCTGCAATTTCTCTTTTCAACTTTTTATATTTCAATAACATCGCGATTCTCCAAGGTACAATCATTGAAAAGGCAAGCAAGAAGAACATGCCGGCAAGTTGACCTGGATGAATCTGACTGCTGATGACAATCTTCATAACAGTTCTGATGATTAATAATGTAATTAAAATAATCGGAAACGCTTTTGAACGTTTCATATATATATTTGAGCCCTTCACCTCAAAGCGAGAAGTCCAAATCAGTACGGTTGAAAACAAAACCCCTACAATCATAGATTCAAGGATTTCCATACCTGTTAATCTAAAATAAGGCACAACAAACATTAAAGCACCCGTAGACATAAATATTGGCGGTAAAATGAGTTTCTTCTCATTGACTGGAAACTTTTGCGCCTTCATTCTCACTATGATTACGGCAGCGCCCATTAAAAATGCTATACCGATGGAAAATATAAGATATAACACAGTGACACCTTCTTTTCGTCATTAAGTATATTCATAGAAATCATTTTATAGTATATCATTGCACATACGAAATGCCATACAAAATGATTAAAATATGTAAATCCTTCCAGTATTTGCTTTACTATAAAACAAAAGAAAGCCGTATGTTCAACCCACACAGCTTTCTTATTACAGATACTTTTATTTCATTTTTTGATCCATGTTTTTGTTCATCATCGTCATCATTTGATTGATTTTCTTTTGAGATGGTTTTTGGCCCATTTGCATCATCATCATACGTAACATCTCTTCGTTAATCGGAGGGTTCTTTTTAAGATAATCCATCATATACTTTCTCGCTAAGAAGAAACCACCTACTAAACCGATGATTAGTGCAGCAATGATTAATAGAATTGCTATCCAAGTTGCCATTGTCTCACCCACTTTCTTTATCCTTTAGCATTTTACTAAAATAACTTTATCATTTCAAGTTGTATTTTAACTATGACTGACTCTATTCACAAGAAAAAGAGCTATTCCAAGCTCCATTAAAACATGATTATTAATAACTGTTTTAATTACCGGAATAGCTCTTTCGTTTATTGCACTATAAAATTTTATAGATTGTTTAATAATTTTAATACGTTTTCTTTAGTGAAGCCGTATTTTTCAACAACTAAACCGCCTGGTGCACTTGCGCCGAAACGATCGATTCCAAGTACTTCGCCTTGTAAACCGACATATTTGTGCCAACCTAATGAAGAAGCCATTTCCACTGCTAAACGTTTTGTGATTGTTGGAGGAATTACTTCATCTTGGTAAGATTTAGGTTGTTGTTCGAATGCGTGCCAGTTCGGCATAGATACGACACGAATTGAATTGCCGTTATCCGCAAATGTTTTAGCAGCTTCTACTGCTAAGCTTACTTCTGAACCAGAAGCTAATACAAGGTATTCTGGGTTTTCATCAGATTCGTAAACAACATATGCACCTTTACGTACACCTTCTTCGACTGTTTCTTTTGAAACATCTAATACTGGAAGGTTTTGACGTGTTAATACTAATGAAGTCGGTGTTTGTTCGCTTTCTAAAGCAACTTCCCAAGCAACGCGAGTTTCGTTGCCGTCTGCTGGACGGATAACGTTCATGTTAGGGATTGCACGTAAACCTGGTAATTGTTCAACCGGTTCGTGTGTTGGACCATCTTCACCTACAGCAATAGAGTCGTGAGTAAAGATGAATGTTGAGTTAAGACCCATGATAGCTGAAAGTCTTAATGCTGGTTTTAAATAGTCGCTGAATACGAAGAATGTTGCACCGTAAGGATTAACACCGCCGTGTGCAGCCATACCGTTAACAGCAGCAGCCATCGCAAATTCTCTTACACCGAACCAGATGTTTTTACCTTCTGGTGTATTGCGATCATAATCTGATGCATCTTTAACGTTAGATTTGTTTGAACCAGCTAAGTCTGCTGAACCGCCGAAGAATGAAGGTACAGATTTGCTTAATGCTTGAATAACTTCACCAGAATCAGCACGTGTTGCACTTTCTGAACCTACTTCAAATTCAGGTAATTCTGCTTCGTAATTATCTGGTAATTTACCAGCAATTGCGTCTTTGAATTCTTGAGCTAACTCAGGATATTCTTTTGAATATTTTTCAACTAATGCTTTCCAAGCATCTTCATTTTCATTTGCACGTTTCAACATTGTTTCGTTGAATACGTCATAAACTTCATCTGGAACGTAGAAACGTTTTTCAGGATCAAGTTTATAGTTTTCTAAAGTTAAAGTACGTTCATCTTCACCAAGCGGTGCACCATGTACGCCATGTGTACCTGATTTGTTAGGTGAACCGTAACCAATCACTGTTTTCACTTCAATCATTGTTGGTCCGTTTTGTTCTTTAGCTTTTTCAATTGCGTTATTGATTTCGTCTAAGTCATTGCCGTCTTTAACTAAGATATGGTTCCAACCATATGCTTCAAAACGTTTTTTGATGTCTTCTGAGAAAGCTTTATCTAAGTCGCCGTCTAATGAGATATCATTTGAATCGTAAAGTACGATTAATTTATCTAATTGCAAGTGGCCTGCTAATGAAGCCGCTTCATGTGAAATACCTTCCATTAAGTCACCATCAGAAGCTAACACATAAGTGTAATGGTTAACGACTTCTGCGTCCGGTTTATTGAATTTGCCGGCTAAGTGGTTTTCAGCCATTGCCATACCAACTGACATTGCTAAACCTTGTCCTAATGGACCTGTTGTTACTTCAACACCTTGTGTATGTCTGAACTCTGGGTGTCCTGGTGTTTTAGAATCCCATTGTCTGAATTGTTTTAATTCCTCTAATTCTAAGCTTCCAGATACATGCAGCAAGCTGTAAAGCAATGCTGAACCATGTCCTGCAGATAAAATAAATCTGTCTCTGTTGAAATATTCATTTGAATTAGGATTGAAATTCAAATGACGTGTCCATAATGTGTACGCCATTGGTGCAGCACCCATAGGTAATCCAGGGTGACCAGAATTTGCTTTTTCAATTGCATCAATACTTAATGCTCTGATTGTATTAATTGCAAGGTCGTCTCTTTTATCGAACATCAATATAACTTCCTTTCTATACAGCATGATTTTATGCCATTATACATTATATTCTCGGCTTTTCACATTGATTGTTCTTATGAAATCGCTATCAAATAAAATATGATGAAAAATCTTCAAATATAACAAAAAATGAGCTCTCAGAACATAGGTATTTTGTTCTAAAAGCTCTTATTCATAGTTTAATATAATTTAAATTATTTTCTTTTATTTTGCTCACGTTGTACTTGTTTTAATTTTTCAGGTGTTACATCGTTTCCTTCTGGATCTAACACTTTTGTATTTTCAATTTGCTGTTTGAAACCTTCACGGAAAGTTTCCAAATATTTTTGATGCAATTCTGCTCTTTCTTTTGCTTCTTCTTTAGTTAAGCCTTCAGCTTTTTTCTTTTTAGAAAGTTCATTAATTCTATTAATAGTTTCTTTATGTTGATCTGCCATATTCTTGACCTCCATTAGTCTGATGATTATTCATATTAGCAAATAATTGTTTAAAACAAAATGAATATGCTTGTTTAACTTTTCCCGAATGCGTCGCTTTTACACAATGAATAACAAGAAAATGATATGACAATTTTATGAATTACTATTTATTTATCGAACAGCTGCAACAATAGGTTTGCTGTTCTGTTCGTCTTTTTCTATATATTGCTGTTCTTGTTCGGCTTTTTGTTCTGTTTTAGCTGAAAGTGTATGATCCGTCATTTCGTACACTTGTTCCTGATTCCCTGACTGCTCTGCTCCGATTAAAAACGCTGAAACCAACATGAAAGACATTAACAATACTGCTGTGTATAGTAAAAAACTCGTTTGATATTTCTTAATCATAATTGAACACCCCTAGAACATTTGTTTGTATAAACACAATATCAGAACGACTGTTCGGTGTCAACACTTTTACGAACAAATGTTTGTAAAGATATTTTTAACATGCTATAATAAGAACAAATTAGAAGAGGATGTGCATATATATGACTGAACTTACGAAGCGTCAAAGCGAAATTTATGAATATATTAAATCAGTAGTTCAAACAAAAGGTTATCCGCCTAGTGTCAGAGAAATCGGTGAAGCTGTAGGATTAGCATCAAGCTCTACAGTTCATGGCCACTTATCACGTTTGGAAAGCAAAGGTTATATCCGACGCGACCCTACAAAACCAAGAGCAATTGAAATTGTAAGCGATCAAATAGAAGATTCTGCAGAAATCGAAGGTACTATTCATGTTCCTGTCATCGGTAAAGTTACTGCCGGCATTCCAATTACAGCAGTTGAAAATGTTGAAGAGTACTTCCCATTACCAGAACACTTTACTTCAACGCACAACAGCGACATATTTATTTTGAATGTTGTCGGTGACAGTATGATTGAAGCAGGTATTTTAGATGGAGATAAAGTAATTGTCAGAAGCCAGACAATTGCAGAAAACGGCGACATTATTGTTGCTATGACTGAAGATGATGAAGCAACAGTAAAACGATTCTATAAAGAAAAACACCGTTATAGACTGCAACCTGAAAACAGCACAATGGATCCGATTTACCTTGAACATGTAACAGTATTAGGCAAAGTTGTCGGCCTATTTAGAGAACTATAAGCTGTCGCTTCTGTTCATAGGCATATCATCTCTTCTTAATTATTGTTCGTGATTAAATGAATAAATCTAATCTTTTTTAAATATAAGCATGCCTTAGTGTCCTCAACTTATAGACATTAAGGCGTGCTTTTTTGCTATTCTATATTATGTTTTTACTTTCTTTAACATATTAAGCTTTGTATACTGCTAAAAGAGGCCAAAAAGAAAAGTAAGCAATTAATCTCATCTATATTTTCTTGCTGGTTTCATAGTTTGATATTTATATAAATCGAGAATTCTCTTATAATGAATATAAGTATAACTTTAGGAGTGAAATGAAAATGGACTTACTATACAAAGGTAAAACGAAAGATGTATATCAAGACAAAGATGGTGAAGTTGTTTTATTCTTCAAAGATGATATGACTGGTAAAGACGGAGTGTTTGATCCAGGTGAAAACCAAGTAGGATTGACTGTCGAAGGTTCAGGAAAAGCTGGATTGAAAATGACAAGCTATTTCTTCGAAAAAATTAACGCTGCAGGTATTCCAACTCATTATATTGATTCTGACCTTGATGAACGCCAAATGCGCGTTAAAAAAGTATCAGTGTTCGGTAATGGATTAGAAGTCATTTGCAGATATCGTGCTGTCGGTTCTTTCATCCGCAGATATGGCGACTATATTGAAGACGGTGCACCACTTAACGGTTATGTTGAAATGACTTTAAAAGATGACGAACGACAAGATCCTCTTATCAACAAAGCAGCTCTTGAAGCCCTAAATATTTTAAAACCCGGCGAATATGATGAAATTGCTGATTTAACAGTTAAAATTTCTGACATCATTAAAGATGAACTCGCACAAAAAGGTTTAGAGTTATACGATATTAAATTAGAGTTCGGTCGCGATGAAGCAACTGGCGAAGTATTGCTTATTGATGAAATTTCTGGAGGCAACATGCGTGTCTTTGATAAAGACGGTAAATACATTGAACCGTTAGAATTCGGAAACTACCTATTTTAATTTAAAAAAATGCCGGAATTGAAAATTTCAGTTCCGGCATTTTATTTATTAAATAGACTTTATGAATGCGATATACTGTTTGGTCCCCTCGAGCAAATCATCATAACTCGCATGATTTACAGTGCCATACTGCGCAAAGTATCCCTTATATTTAGCCCCTATATAATTAAAAGTCGCAATGAATGGCGATAACAATGTTTCTAATGCAAATCCATTCGAACCTTCTTTAGAATAATCTTCTTCTAAACTGCCTACTGTCGTCGCAATCGCAAACTTTTTATTATGAAGTTTCGTTCCTTCTGGACCATACGCAAAATTATATAAGAACACTTCATCCAGATACTGTTTTAATAATGGCGGACTACTATACCAATAGAGAGGAAATTGGAACACAATTGTATCATAATTCAATAACCTTTCTTGTTCGCGCGACACATCAATTTTGCTGTCAGGATACAGTCCATATAATTCAACCATATCAATCTGTTCACTAACCACAGCATCTTTCCACATACGATTCACTACTGAGTGCTTCATATCCGGATGTGTAATGATTACTAATGTATGCATAATAACGCCCCTTTGAATTAAGTTATAATACATAAAACATGACTATTTCATCGACTATAATTACAATATACACTACCTTATCAGCTTATTCATTATTAATAATACTGACACAACATGAGATCAACAATAATTTTTCCATAAAAAAACTGTTAACCACAGTTACAATTTGTGATTAACAGTTCATCCATTATTTTGCCTCTTTTATCTCTTCAGCTAACTTATCACTATATCCAAAGAACCAAGTTAAAACAAAGGCTGTCGCAAACGAAATAACTAGCACTAATAAATAAAGTGGTAATTGGCCTATATCTTTTAAGAATAATAAGATACCTGGCAGTACAGTAATTGCCATACCTGATGCTTTCAGATGGAATAGCGCTGCGAAGAAACCACCAACAGCACCTCCGATCAAACCACAAACAAATGGTTTAAAGTAACGTAAGTTTACACCAAAGATAGCTGGTTCCGTAATTCCTAACAAAGCCGAAAATGCAGAAGGTAGTGCTAAAGCTTTTAATTTTGCTTTTTTCGTTTTAAGTCCTACTGCCACTGCTGCTGCAGCTTGTGCTGTCATAGCGGCTGAAATAATCGGGTTAAATTCGTTGTAATGGAATTTTTCTAATAGTTGAATTTCCATGAAGTTGAAAATGTGATGTACACCTGTAACTACAATAATTTGTTGGAAGAAACCGATTAATAAGCCTGCAATGCCGAATGGTAACGCAAGTACCCATTCAGTTCCAGACAAAATAATTGTTTCAATAGAATGGAACACAGGACCAATTACAAATAATCCTAAAGTAATCATCACAAGCAATACTAAGAAAGGTGTCACAATTAAATCAATAGCATCTGGAATACGCTTTCTTAAAGCTTTCTCGAATTTAGCACCAATCAAACCAACAAAGAATGCTGGCAATACAGAACCTTGATAACCGACGATTGGAATGAAACCGAAGAATTTAATAGCTTCTGCTGAACCATCGCCTACTTGATAAGCATTTGGTAACGCAGGGTTCACAAGCATGAGACCTAAAACAATACCCAAAACCGGGCTGCCGCCAAAGACTTTAAAAGCACTCCATGCAACTAAAGCAGGCAGAAATGCAAAGGCCGTATCTGTCAATACTTGCGTAAATAAGATAAAGTTCTGCGGTACATCTTTAGCAGTCAAGCCCATCCAGCTTAAAATCTGATCGTTCATCACAACACCGCGTAATCCCATAAACAGTCCTGTCGCAACTAATACAGGGATAATCGGTACGAACACATCACCAAACACACGAATTGCACGTTGGAAAGCATTGCCTTGTTTTGCTCCAGCTTCTTTAACCTCTGATTTTGAGCTGCCGTCTACACCTAATTTTGTAATTTCATTATATATCTTGTTGACGGTACCGGTTCCAAAAATAATTTGAAATTGACCAGAGTTGTAGAAAGCACCCTTTGCTTTTTCAACTGCTTCTACTTGTGCTTGATCCACCTTTTCTTTATCTTTTACCATAATTCTCAGTCTTGTCGCACAATGGGCTAGTGATTGGATATTTTCCTCTCCACCTACTGCTTGAATAACCGCTTCTGCTATTTTTTTATCACTCATTACTTTTCACCTCTCATAAACTTAATCGTTTGTGCTATCGTGGGTAAACTCTCAATTGCGCCGTATGCAGTTGTTGTTAATGCACCAACCGCATTCGCAAATCTTAAGAACTCTTGACTCCCTTCAAACAGCTTTCTTTTGCCTTGGGTCAATATTTGATAGTTGATTGCACCTATAAAAGCATCACCAGCTCCTGTTGTATCTACAACTTCAACTTTAAAGCCTGGCTGTTGTTCAGTTAAACCATCTTTAGTATAAAGTGCTGCACCTGCTTTGCCTTCAGTGTAAATCACCGCTTCAACATTGCCTTTAAACAAAGATGCAATTGCCTTTTCTTTGTCTTTGATACGCGTAATAAATTCTAATTCTTCATCTGAAATTTTAACGATATGTGCTTTAGGTATAAATTCTAATACGGTATGATGCAGCGCCTCTAAATCATTCCAAAGCGGGAAACGCAAATTGGGATCAAAGACAACAGTTCCTTTTGCTTCTAGCATACGGTCTATTAATACACGATGTGTCTCTTTCATCGGACAATCCACTAAATCAACTGAACAAAAATGCAAAATATCTGTCTCATCAAATAATAAATCTGTTAATTGGTCAGCATTAAGCAACATATCAGCTGAAGGCTTTCGATAAAACGCAAAGTCTCTTTCGCCTTCTGCAGTTAAGCTGACAAATGCCAAAGCAGTATTGGCTTTTGATGTATGCTTTAAGAATTGTGTATCAACCCCGACATCCGTCAGTTTTTCTTCAATTTTCTCACCGAAGGCATCATCACCGACTTGTGTTATTATCGCAGCATTACCGCCTAATTTGGCTGTACAGCTGGCAACGTTTGTTGGTGCCCCGCCGACTTGCGGTGAAAAATGAGCAACTTCTTTTAGTTTTGCGTCACGTTCACTAGGGATAACATCGATTAATGCTTCTCCTACTGCATATAATTTATTCATGATTTCCCTCTTTTCAATTCATATTGTTTCATCTTTAATCCCACTGTACCTGAGTGCGCTGAAAATTTGCATTGCTGATAAGGCGTTGTTGGGAATAATCGCGTCGTCATCACATGTGTCCCCTCATTGATAAAGATTTCCATACTTGATACATCTATAAAAATCTTTAATTCTTTTAACGGCTGATCTAAACAAATACTTCTCGTCTGATCATCTTGATTGCTGGGTAGTTCTCCGCTTAGACGTCTGTTTAATTCTAATACAGCCGAATTTTTGTCATACGTAATTTCCACAACTTCTTCATCATAATTAGAAAATGCAATCTTCAATGTATCTGCTTTAAATGCATTGATTGAAATATTTACTTCCGTCCGACTGGGCTGAATCAAATCTACAGTTGTTAGTTTGTCGTTAATCTCAAGCTTTGTTTCGTTGCTTTTTCTGCGCAGTTTTTCAACATCTGAGTGTACCATCTGTATTATTTTATCCTCTTTAACTTTCAACACTCTCGGTAAAGTCAGACAATGTGCCCAATTATAAACATCTGTAGGGTATGTAATATCTGGTAAGCCCATCCAGCCGATTAATACACGTTCGCCTTCTTTAGATAGTGTAGTTTGAGGCGCATAAAAATCAAAGCCATGATCTAACTCTATAAAACCGTTATGACTCATTTCTAATGTCTCAATATTAAAATCTCCAACTAAATAACCAGATTGATAAATATTTCGATAATTCATACCATCAGCTTCTAACCCTTGCGGACAGAAAATCAATACATCTTTATTATCCAATTTAAACAAGTCTGGACATTCCCACATATATCCGAAATCTGATAATCCAGTTTGTATTTCACCGAGCAAATTAAAGTTAAAATCTGCATCGCTCTGATAAATTAACGCACGCCCTGCTTTTTGTGTTGTTTGTGCACCAATCACAAAATAATAACGTTCTTGTTCTTTCCATACCTTCGGATCTCGAAAATGGTCTGTATAACCACACGGCGGTCCTTCGACGATTGGCTGCTTATCCATCACCTGAAAGTCATCATTAAGTGTCGCATACATTTGATATGGGACACGCTTCCAATCTTTAGTTCTGTGATTCCCTGTATAAAATAAAAACAATTGGTTATCAATTTCGATACTAGAACCGCTGTAAGCACCATGAGAATCATAAGTTGTATCAGGATAAACAGCAGGACCTATATTTTTAAAATGAATTAAATCATCAGAAGCAACATGATACCAATATTTCAAGCCATGGACAGGACCTAATGGATACCACTGATAAAATAAATGATATTGACCTTTATAATAGATAAAACCGTTCGGATCGTTCAATAATCCTGAAACAGGTTGAACATGATAACTTTGTCGCCATGGCGAATGTTTCACTTGTTCAGACATATGTTCAAATGCTTCATTTGAAATTGAAGATAAACCTCGATATCTGGCTTCTCTCGTCCATTCCACATAATCACTCCTTCCGTTTTATTGGAACCGGTTCCAAAATGTTGTATAAGTAAAACGCTCTCATAAACATTTTACTCATTGCTCTCAGAGAAGTCAATACTGTTATTTTTTATAAATTCAAAATCCATTACTTCCAACTGCTCAATCGTATCTCCATTGATAATGCGTATTAAATTCTGCGCTGCTTTTTCACCCGTATGTTTATAGGGAAAACTGATTGTCGCAAGTGAAGGCGTGACAATTGCTGTTGTATTGTAACCGCCGAATCCTGCTATAGAGAGTTGTTTTGGGACTTGAATATTCTGCTGGTATGCCGCTTTCAGCGTACCTAATGCAATATTATCTGTAGCGCAAATCAGTGCATCATATTGTGTTACTAGCTGGTCCGCTGCTTTAACCGCTTGTTGTAAATCAAAGGTAGTGTAATGAACATCAGGAATTTGATTGTAGTGTTGAAGACCTGTTAACACACCTTTTTTTCTTTCGATTCCTACTGCCTTATCATATTCATCTACACCTACATAAGCAATGTGCTTAAAATTCTGCTTACCGAAAATTTCTCCCATCATGCGACCTGCTTCAAAATCATTTTGTATAACTGAAGGCACATGCGCATCAGATTGTCCTATCAATACTACAGGTGCTTTTATGTTTTGAATTGCTTCAATATGCTGTTTAGTAATTTGTGTCGCAATTAATAAAATACCATCTACTTTATTTTTACTTAATGTATATAGCGCTTCTATTTCTTGTTCAATACTTTGACTCGTATTAACAATAAGCGTCTGATATTTCACTTCGCGCAAATAAGTATCTGCCCCTTCAAGAATTTGGTTTGCTGCATATGAATCAAGTCTTGGGATAATTGCACCGATCATAAAAGTTCGTTTTGCTTTTAACGATTGTGCAAACTGATTAGGAGAATAGCCAGTAGTCTGTACAATTTTATCTATTTTATCTTTTGTTTTCTGACTGACAGATCCCCCGTTTAAATAGCGGGAAACGGTGCTTTTCGACACTTTCGCCATCGCGGCAATATCTGAAATGTTCATGACCAACCTCCATACTGTTCCATTTCAAACTCAATTATTATCTATTATAATACTTATCTTAACGTTCTGCTTGTGCTTATTATAATCATCACACAAACAGCTAATCAATAGTTTCAGAGTATACCCCCTTTGCCATTCTTATATAAAAAAGACAGAACCTCTGTGTATTAACAGAAATTCTGTCTTCATTTACTTTTGCTAACTTGTATAATTTTCAGTCCAAAATGGTTGTCTGTCTTCATTAAAGTCGACACCCACACCTAAGTTTTTAAATCCTGACTGTAAAATATTTTTTCTATGTCCTTCTGAGTTCATTAATCCTTCGTGTGCAAAGATACTGTTCTGATGTCCGTACGCTAAGTTTTCACCTGCACTGTTATAATCAATGCCGTCTTTTTTCATACGATCAAAGGGAGACTCTCCTTTAGGGTTTGTATGATCAAAGTAATGATGGTCTGCCATATCTTTACTATGTTTTCTCGCAGTATTCGAAATAGCATCACTGTATTTCAGAACTGACAATCCTTTTTGAACTCGTTCTGCATTTACTAAATCAAAGTTTTGCATTTCAAAGCCGTATGTTAAAGAAGTGGATGGCGCACCATATTGTTTAGTGAGTCGATTTTCCATTTCTTTGCTGATTTGCATAATACCTGTTACTTGATTATTTTCATGCTTATCATAAAAGACTGTCGTATAAATACCATCTTTATCGAACGTATCGTACTCATCGCTTTCGATTTGATATTTATAATTACCTTTGGTCATAGATGTAATCGGATCGCCTAAACGGCTTCTGACAGCAGTTTTAGGTGATCCGTATTTAATCTTCGACTTAGAAGAGATTACATTCTGGTTGCTGTAGATACCGTTAACTTTGCCGTCGATATAACTCACCATGACAAATGATTGATAATCATCGTGGTAAGCGTACCATTTCAAACCATATTCATTTGAAGTCACACGTTCAGGTTTTCCAAGTTGTTGTTCAACTTCTGATTGTGTCATATTCATTTGTATGTTCCTGAATGCAAATTCTTGCTTATCAGGAACTTTCAACGGCTCTTTAGAAATACTTTCGCTTGCGGCTAATGCTTGAATCTTAGCTTTAGTTTGATTTTGCAAATCTATCATAAAAGATGTTTCTTTTATAGGAATACATAATGCCAAAAGCAAGAAAACAAATGAAAAACCAAATACTCTTTTAATCGCCTACACCTCCAGGCAATATCTTAGTCTCTGTCACCGTTAAAAATAGAATTTCTAACAATAACATAATCTACTTTTCTTAATGAACCTAAATCATTGCCTCCGGCGTATGAAATAGAACTTTGCAAGTCTTGCTGCATTTCTTTCAACGTATCTGCTAATGTTCCTTTATGTTCTACAAACATCTTTTTGCCTTCAACATTTTTGCGTTCGCCTTTTTGATATTCTGAAGCACTGCCGAAATATTCTTTATATAACTTGCCGTCAAGCTCAACAGTTTCACCTGGTGATTCTTCATGCGCTGCAAATAATGATCCAATCATAACCATTGATGCACCAAAACGAATAGATTTAGCGATATCGCCGTGTGTACGGATACCGCCGTCAGCAATAATCGGTTTGCGTGCTGCCTTACTGCAATGATTGATAGCAGCTAATTGCCAGCCGCCTGTACCAAATCCTGTTTTGATTTTAGTGATACATACACGACCAGGTCCGATACCCACTTTAGTCGCATCTGCACCTGCATTTTCTAATTCTCTAACACCTTCAGGTGTGCCTACATTACCAGCAATGACAAATGATTCAGGTAAGTATGATTTTAAGTGCTTAATCATTTTTATGACTTGATCGGAATGACCATGTGCAATGTCAATTGTAATATATTCAGGTTTTAAACCTTCTTTTGCAATTTCTTTTACAAATTCATATTCATTATCTTTCACACCTACAGAGATAGAAGCAAATAATCCTTGATCTTGCATCTTTTTAATAAAAGGAATACGTGCTGCTTCATCAAAACGGTGCATGATATAAAAGTAATCATTCTCCGCAAACCATTCAGCCAATTTTTCATTCATAACTGTCTGCATATTTGCTGGAACAACCGGCATTTTAAATTTACGCGGTCCGAATTGTATGCTTGTATCACATTCTGAACGGCTTTTTACAATACATTTATTAGGAATCAATTGTACGTCTTCGTAGTCAAATATTTTCATATATAACACCTTGCCCTTATTGTTTGCTTATTATCAAAAGTCCAACATACATCATACTACTTCACAAATAAATTTGCCATTAAGAACATTGTAAAATAAAAATGTAAATATTATATAGAAAAGAGGCACCTCATAATATATGAAGGCACCCCTTAAAATTATTCATAAAATATCGTTAGTTTAATGGTTTTCCAAGTATATTTTCGACCATGCAATTAACTACTGATTGTAATTTCATTTAAATAACCATTGTGGTCAAAGAATGCGGTATAAGACCCTGCTTGTGTCGCATATTTAACATATGTTCCATCGCCATTACCTAATTTTCCTTCATTTAGAATCGTATTGGATTGATGTGCTTGTTTAAACACTGCTTTGGTTACACTGTTGGGTTTAGTAAAAAATGTGAGCTGTACCACTTGATTATTCGTATTAAGCTGTACTGAAGTATCATATACACGTTTAGAATAAGCAAAATTATTCACAGCATTAGGGTTTACTTTGTAACCATCAATTGTGACATTGTCGTATTTTAAAGCACGAACAAAATTATAATCTTGCGTAAATGAAGCATCATAAGTTGTATAGCCATTATAATTGTACCAAGGTGTCACACTGCTCAATTGAGTCGTATCAGCTTTACGATTAGCATCTAAAGTACCCGAACCGCCTTCACCATGTCCCCATTTTTGAGTTTGCTCTGCTGCTTTTGCATCTGTATTATTCGTCGTGACATGTGTTGCCGAAGTTCCTAAGACAAGTGTCGATATAACAAGCGTTGCAATACTTAACTTACTTGTTCTAAGCATAATACATCACTCCTTATAATATAGTCGTGTCCCAAAAACAATGTAAATGTACACTTTTAGTATATACATAATTATAAAATTCCGCAAAACATATCATTGAAAAATTGCAAAAAAAAGAACACATTTCAATGAAGAAATGTGTACCTTAAATGTTATCGTCGTTAAATTATCGAATTACCAGCTTGCTTTTCTTACGCCTGGAATTTGACCTTTATGTGCGTGGTCTCTGAAAGCAATACGTGACATTTCGAATTTTCTCATTACACCACGTGGTCTTCCAGTAACTTTACATCTGCGAGTTAAACGAGTTGGTGATGAATCTCTTGGTAATTTTCTTAATGCTTCGTAGTCACCTTTAGCTTTTAACTCTTGACGTTTAGCGTAATATTTAGCAACGAGTTCTTCTCGTTTTTGTTCTTTAACAACTTTAGATTTTTTTGCCATTAAAGTTCCTGCCTTTCTTTATAGTAATAGTTCATAATCGTAATTATTACGATTTATATCATAACACAAATTGGAGCTTTATCAATACTTTTTGCTCATTTTTTAGGCAAAGTTATTTACTAATCGGAAGTTTTTCTATAAAATAGAATACATTGAGCTTATGTTGCTTATTTTTAAACAATCTTGCACGAAATGCATGATTATGGTAAATTTAAGTGCGTAAGTATTGCTAATAACTTAATAGAAAGGGTGTCTACATTGCGCGTAAACGTAACTTTAGCTTGCACAGAATGCGGCGATCGTAATTATATTACTACTAAAAACAAACGTAACAATCCTGAACGTATCGAAATGAAAAAATACTGCCCAAGATTGAACAAATATACATTACACCGCGAAACTAAATAATGTATTGAAACTACGATAGTGAACTTGCCTATTTTTAAGGTAACGTTCACTTTTTTTATTGAATGTTTCCAATATACACCTCACATTTATATTTGTCTATGGTACAAAAGCTAAGTATTTACCCTATTTCTAATAATGAGTGCATATTTTCTGAATTTTTTAAAAATATTCGCTTTAAAGTGCTAAATTCCATTGATTAGTTGTCAGAAAACTATTAGAATAGAGTACATATATTTTAATTTAAAGATTAGAGGTAACGCATATGGATGAAAACAAAATGAATCGAGGACTCAGTTCTCGCCATATATCAATGATTGCAATCGGGGGTGCAATCGGTACAGGTCTCTTTATCGCAATGGGCGGCGTCATTTCCCAAGCAGGACCTGGCGGTGCGATTGCAGCGTATTTAATCATTGGTGTTATGTTATATTTCTTAATGTCATCAGTCGGAGAACTTGGCAACCTTTTACCCTGTATCAGGTTCCTTCAGTTCCTATTCAACACGATTCGTTGACCCTTCCCTTGGCTTTACAGTCGGTTGGTTATACTGGATCATGTGGACACTTGTTACAAGCGTAGATGTCATTATCGCATCAAACGTATTATACTATTGGGACACATTCAAGTTCTTCTCTCCACTTACTTGGAGTTTAATATTTATTACATTCTTACTATTATTGAATATCTTTACGGTAAGAGCCTTCGGTGAAGCGGAATTCTGGTTGGCAGCGATTAAAGTCGTTACGATTATCGTTTTCATCGTTGTAGGTATATTAACTATTTTCGGTATTCTTGGCGGCCATACGTATGGTTTCAAAAACTTCACAATCGGTGAAGCACCATTTGTAGGCGGTATTGCTGGATTCTTAAGCGTTCTGTTGATAGCCGGATTCTCCGTCGGTGGAACGGAAATCGTCGCAGTCACAGCTGGTGAATCAGATGACCCTAAAAAATCAATGCCAAGTGCAATTAAATCTGTATTCTGGAGAATTTTATTATTCTACGTACTATCAATCGCGGTCATTTCAGCAATTTTACCTTATAATGAACCGTTATTACTTAACAAAAGCGAATCCGTTACACAAAGTCCATTTACGATAGTGTTTGACAGAGTCGGCATCGCTTTTGCGGCATCTGTAATCAATGCGGTTATTTTAACGTCATTATTATCAGCCGCAAACTCTGGTATCTATTCAACAAGCCGTATGCTGTTCTCACTCAGCACAGACAGACAAGCACCGAAGTTCTTAAGCTATTTGCACGGTAAAACAAAATTGCCTATTGCTGCGATTTTGACGAACTTTATTATCGTAGTCGCAGTAATTATTTTAGCGAACTTCCATCCTAATGCTATCTTTGCATTGCTTGGTATTATCGGACAACTTGTTATTTTCGTATGGGCAGCCGCAATCTTTTCTCAAATTCGATTGCGCAGCGGTTTAAAAGCACAAGGCATAGATGTCAATGGACGGTTGCCTTATAAATCACCGTTGTATCCGTTTGGACCTATTTTAGTTTTATCAATACTTGTTTTCTTATTAGTCGGCGGATCATTCGACAACATCGTTCATTTGAAAGTCGGAGGATTAATTAAAGACTTCGCACCGATTGTCGTACTCTTCATTATTTTCATTGTGCATAAAATCGTTAAGAAAACAAAACCTGTTAAATTAAAAGAAATGGATGTAAGAAGTTTCGAAGAATTTAATAAAGTAAAATAATACTTTCACACTGACAGATTGGCTTTTGCCAATCTGTTTTTTTATTCATTCTTCTCTCTTTAAAGATTTTACCGACTATAGATATGTAGTATAATAAGAGTAATAAGAAGATCAGAAATTGAGGTGTTGCAACTTGGTAGGACAAACAAATTTATTTGACGATGTATTAAAAGAAGATGAACGCTTTGTCATCGTAGTTCAATCTCTTGAAGAAAAACATGGGAGACTCGTTAAACGTACTTTAAGAGAATATCCAAGCTTAGAGCATGATCAAATGGTACCTCTGTTTGAACACTTAAAAGATGTCTATCTGAGCGAGCCATTTGAAACTGGGCAATCTGCCTTTATCATCACAGTCTATACTAACCTAGACTACTCTGCAGACAATATTTATGCATTGGTTAAACGCAACCACGGCATGCATGAATGGACACACACAGCAAAATAAACGCACGCAAATAAAGGATACTATCTGCCCGATAGTATCCTTTATTGCATTTATAGTAATTCTTTTAGCGCATGGACAATACCGTCTGAATTATTGTCTAACGTCACAAAATCAGCAATTTCTTTTAATTCATCTCTTGCATTACCCATCGCAACAGCACAACCCGCTTCTTTCAGCATAGAATAATCATTCATACTGTCTCCGAACGCAATCGTTTTCGAAATTGGAATTCCTTCTTTTTCGCATAACGCATGCAATGCATTACCTTTAGAAACACCATGCGGAATGAATTCGATAAAGAACGGCTTACTTGTTGTTACATCGATTTTCGAACTGAATGAATCGCCTAACTCACTCATAATTTCATTTACATGCGGTACATAATCTACACCGAGCACTTTAGCTACAGGGTTTTGAATAAAGTCTTTCAAATCCTCTACTTTGTGCATCGGCAATCCTGTCAACTCGGATTCGATATTCATGTATTCATGCGTGCCGTCATAAACAATATGGCCATCATGGTAAGTTAAAGCAAAGATGTTTTGTGCTCTGCAAAAATCAATAATTTTATCAAAATCTGCTTTAGATACACTAGTTTCATCTTCCAGTTCTCCGTCTTGCACACGTGTCGTACGGCTGCCGTTAAAACTGATAACATAGCTTTCATGTTCATTCAGCTTTAAGTCTCTTGCAATCGGAAGCATACCTTCTGTAGGACGTCCTGAGGCCAATACTACACGGTAGCCTTGTTCTTGCAACTGAATTAAATAGTCTGCTGTGATCGGACTGACTTCATTCTCAGAATTGAGTAAAGTATCATCCATATCCATTACAATCATTTCATATTTACGCATTTGATGTTTCATGCTCCTTTCAAGCTATTCCCATCAAATTATACATTACTTTGTCATTATTCATAGACTTTTTCAACTATAATCCCGCTTTTATTCACTGAAATTAATTCTGATTCGCAATCTGGCAGTTCTTTATTTAAACGTCTTACTAATTTACCGCTTTTTGACGGATCAATCAGTGTTAAAATTGTCGGACCTGCCCCACTGATAACTGTCGCATAAGAATGATATTCTCTGCCGACTGCTTTCACATGTTTGAATTCCGGAATTAATTCTTGACGATAAGGTTCATGGAACCCGTCCATTTCCATCAGCATACCGGCTAATTGATAATCATGCTGCATCAAAGCACTCAGCATCGTGTTGCTGATGGCGCTGTATTGCACCGCTTGAGAATGCTCAAATGTTTTCGGCAGCACTTGTCTTGAATCATGTGTTTTCAATTCATATTTTGGAATCGTAATAACTAAATTGACATAAGGAGGCTCAATCGACGAAATAAATGTTTGTTTCGTGTCATGGTTATAAAAACCTGCAATCATACCTCCATAGATTACCGGCGCTACGTTATCTGGATGTCCTTCTATTTCTGTTGCCGCTTCAACCATCTCAAACTCTGACAGCTGCAGATGTCCAAAGAAATCTGCTAAATAAATTCCTGCTACTAAAGCAGAAGCCGAGGACCCTAGTCCTCGAGCTAATGGTATTTCACTGCGCATTGTTACGCTTAACGGCGGAACGTGCACATCAAACTTTTTTTCTAAAAACTGAACGACCTGATAGATTAAGTGGTTGCGATCTGTAGGCAAACCATTTAAATTATCGCCTTTATGATGAAAATGCCATTCATTATCATCGCTCAGCTTAGCATCTACGTACAAAAATTTATTTAATGCCAGACCAATCGAATCAAAACCTACGCCTAAGTTGGCAGTAGAAGCGGGAACTTTAAGTTTTAAACTTTCTCCCATTAATGCATTGCTCCTTTGATGTATTTAATAATGCTTTCTTTATCATTTGGTAATGATTGAATTGGATTATCTAATAATGAAATTGCTGTATCAGGGTCTTTTAATCCATTACCTGTTAAGACAGCAGTAACTGTAATGCCTTGCGGTAATTTTCCTGCTCTGTGCAGTTTGATTAAACCGGCAATTGAAGCATTACTTGCAGGTTCAGCGAATACTCCTTCTTTAGAAGCTAATAATTGGTAAGCTTCTAAAATTTCTTCATCTGTCACACTATCGATTAAACCGTCTGATTCTTTTAATGCAGTCACAGCTTTATCCCAGCTTGCAGGGTTTCCGATACGAATTGCAGTCGCAACGGTTTCAGGGTTTTTGATGACTTTATTTTGAACAATCGGTGAT
Organism: Staphylococcus sp. EZ-P03; assembly: GCF_003344575.1. NCBI lineage: Bacteria > Bacillati > Bacillota > Bacilli > Caryophanales > Staphylococcaceae > Staphylococcus > Staphylococcus sp. EZ-P03. Next base: position 234,285 of record NZ_QPMO01000009.1, read on the forward strand.
GCCCCTTCAGCTTGGAAACCGAATAATTTAGGCAAGCCTGTTTGACGTTTGTCGTTGAATTCTTTAAACCCTTTCCAATAAGCAGTAATGTTGCCGGCATTTCCGACTGGAATAGCTAATACGTCCGGTGCTTTACCGCCTAATTGATCGACTACTTCGAATGCACCTGTTTTTTGACCTTCAATACGATATGGATTGATTGAGTTGACTAACTCGATATCGCCACCTTCTCTGGCAACTTCTTTTACAATTTCAAGTGCTTCATCGAAGTTGCCTTCAATAGAAACAATTTCCGCACCGTACATTACTGCTTGAGACAATTTGCCTAAAGCAATTTTACCTTCAGGAATTACGACGATTGCTTTTAAACCAGAACGTGCCGCATAGGCTGCAGCTGCAGCTGAAGTGTTTCCTGTAGAAGCGCAAATCACTACTTTTTTGCCCTCTTCTTTAGCTTTAGTTACTGCCATTACCATACCGCGGTCTTTGAATGAACCTGTAGGATTGGCACCTTCGAATTTAACAAATAAATTAATACCTAACATTTCCGATAATGTGTCGCAATGAATCAACGGCGTATGGCCTTCATTTAAAGTTACATTCGGTGTATTTTCATTGACTGGGAGATATTCTTTATACTCTTGTACTAAACCTTGCCATCTTTTCATATTTAATTAAACCCCTTCTACTGGATAAACTTTTTCTACTGGATATTTACCTTGTGCTAGTATTTGTTCAACAGGCACATCTGTACCTTTTACGACTACAGCGGCTGTGTCGCCGTTTCTTTCAATAACATTGAGCGATTTGTGAAGCGGAAGCTGTGCTTTCACTTCTTCTTCAACGCGTTTAACCGGTGCGCCGTTTGTTTTTAATACGATATAGTAATTGCTTTTTTCTTTTAATTTTGTCGGTTCATCAGCATCAATCATTTCTTTCGCATGTTCTGTTTTTAATTCAAAATGCGGCGGTAATGTATGCAGATTAGATTCAAATTGTAGTGAAACGTTCAATAAGTCGCTGACTACAGCACTGCCGGTAGCTAGGCTGCCTGCACCTTTACCATAGAACATTGTTTCTCCTACTGAATCCCCAATGACGTAAATTGCATTGTATTCATTTTCTACAGAAGCCAATTGATGGGCTTCATCAATTAAAGTCGGTGCAACAGATGTTTCGATAACTCCGTTTTCGAAAGTACCTTTACCGATTAATTTGATTTTATAGCCTAATGCTTTAGCAGCATTAATGTCATCTACAGATACTTCTGAAATACCTGTCAATTTCACATCTTTTAAGTTGATGACTCTGTTAAATGATAAGTAAGTAACGATGACAACTTTACGTGCAGCATCTACGCCTTCCACATCGTCCGTCGGATCTGCTTCTGCAAAACCTAAACGCTGTGCTTCGTCTAATGCTTCTTCAAAGCTTGCGCCTTCTTGTGTCATCTTTGTCAAAATAAAGTTGGATGTACCATTCAAGATACCCATGAATTTGCTGATATTGTTAGCATTCAATCCGTTGTTGATGGCATTGACGATAGGAATACCGCCTGCAACACTGGCTTCGAATTTTAATGCTACTTTGTTTTCTTCTGCTAAATCTTCTAATTCACGCAGATGCACTGCTAATAAGTCCTTATTTGCAGTAATGACATGCTTGCCCTGCTGCAATGATTGTTTCAACCATTCGACAGTCGGCTCGATTCCGCCCATAACTTCAATCACGATATCTACTTCATCGTCATTAAGTATTTCATCAACATCTTCAGTAAGATGATACTTGCTGATATTTAAAGGACGTTTTTTCGTTTTGTCTCTGACAAGAATATGTTTGATTTGCAAATCTTTGTGAATCGTATCCTTTATCTGTTGATGATTCTCTTCGATAATTTTAACTACTCCTGAGCCCACTGTTCCCAGACCGAGCAAAGCGATGTTTAACTTCTTCATAAATACATTCCTCCGTTTGTTCGTTCTAAAAAAACACCTGTACTATTGAAAAATACTTGATTATGGTTTAGTATAAATTCATTCATCAAAATTGTAAAGTTCAAAAAATTTGGAATATGTTGAAATTTTAGCATTTTTTACCAAAAAAACAAAGCAGTAATCTATTAAGATTTAAAGAAAGGTTGATTAAATATGAAAGTAGCTAAATTCGGCGGCAGTTCCGTCGCTTCAGCAAGCCAAATTCAGAAAGTATTAAACATCATCAATAGCGATGACGAGAGAAAAATAGTCGTTGTTTCCGCTCCTGGTAAAAGACATTCTGAAGATATTAAGACAACAGACTTGTTGCTTAGGCTATATGAAAAAAGCGTAGCAAATTTAGATTATCAAAATAAAAAGCAAGAAATCATCGAACGTTATGCAGATATCGTACATGACTTAAACATGGATGCTGCAATTCTTGATACATTCGATGCCATCCTTGAACAACGTATTGCTGACAATAAAAGCAATCCGCCTCGATTAAAAGATGCACTGCTCTCTTGCGGCGAAGATTTTAACGTTCGATTAATCGCACAATATAATAACAGTCAAGGAATCAAAACAACGTATGTTTCTCCGTTAGATGCAGGGATTACTGTGACAAACACACCTCAATTTGCCCAAATCTTAGAAGAATCTTATGATAAAATTTACAATTTGAGAAAAATCGAAGGTAAAATCATCGTTCCTGGTTTCTTCGGTTACTCAAAACAAGGCAATGTCGTGACATTCCCGCGCGGCGGTTCTGATATCACAGGTGCCATCTTAGCACGCGGTGTACGCGCCTCTATTTATGAAAACTTTACAGATGTTTCCGGTATTTACCGTGCTAACCCGAACTTGATTAAAAATGCTGAAATTATGCCTGAAGTAACTTATCGCGAAATGCGTGAACTTTCATATGCAGGATTCAGTGTATTCCATGACGAAGCGTTGCTTCCAGTTCAGCAAGAACGTATTCCAGTTGTCATTAAGAATACTAACCGCCCAGAAGATCCAGGTACATATATCAGACACGATCGCGAAATCCAGCCAGACCACCTGATTTGCGGTATCAGCTGCGATAAAGGCTTCACAGTTATCAATATCCGCAAATATTTAATGAACCGCCAAGTCGGCTTTACACGCAAAGTATTATCCGTATTAGAAGACAACAATATTTCATTCGACCACATGCCTTCAGGTATTGATAACGTCAGCATCATTATGCGAACACACCAGATCAGAGGCAAAGAATCGAAAGTGCTGAATGAAATCCGCAAACAATGCGATGTAGATGAATTAGGTATCGATAATGATTTAGCTGTCTTAATGGTTGTAGGCTTAGGCATGAATCAAGTGATCGGTACAGCTAATATGATTACATCATCTCTTGCAAAGGCTGAAATCAACTTGAAAATGATCAACCAAGGTGCATCTGAAATTTCAATGATGTTCGGTATCAGTGTTGATGATGCAGACGAAGCAGTACGCGCTGTTTATGAAGGCAGCTGCCAGCATTTAAAAGAAAAACTACAAATTAAATAATCTGAATACTAACAATTTTTAGTAAAGATTATTAATTATAAAAATAAGCGTGTTGTCATTTTAGGCAACACGCTTATTTTAATGATTCTTTCAAGACGTTTGAATCGCATTATGCAGTTTATCTTCGCCTACTACCACACGCAGCATTACAAATTGATAATAGCTTAATGCATCTATCACAGTTTTATTATTAATATCTGTACCGTGTACTGAAGGTCTTAATAATTCATACATCAGAACGATTTCTGGTTTAATGTAATCTACACCCCACTGTAATGAGTGGAAATAAATGTGTTTTTCAGGCAAGCGGATATTATGATTAAATCTGAACATCCATTCTTCGTTTTGCACATCATAGATATAAATCGTCATAATCTTTTGATGATGAATTTCTACTTCTAGGTGTGTAAGTTGAGAAAATTTTGTATCTCTTAATTTATCTTTGATATTCCCATATGTATCTATATACCGGATACTATAATCATTCGGAATATATTTTAATACTTTCGTTAGATCTTTGCGTTTAACACAAATATCAACAGTATCATGAATAATAAATTCGTTCTTTAGAAATAATTGTTTTGCTGTTTCACCAAAAAACTTAACCTCATTATTAGCATTTTCTACTAATCTATCAACCAAGAAATTTAAATCCTTATTATTAGATTTTTGCATTCTGACACCTCCTACTAGTAAGCGCTTACAATATTTAGTATAACGTATTTCTCTCTATTCATATACATTTTAGCTTGACTCTTCTCTCTTGTCTATAATTATTTGAGATTGCCGATTTGCCAATATAAATGCGGCGTTTGCGTTAAATCCGGAAAGTTGATCAAGAATGTTTCATCCGCTTGCTGTACTAATACCTTTTGTATTTCCGCAACATCCGGATGGCTTTGGTACAGCTTATCCGCTTCATCTATGTAACTCGCTTGGCAAAAATAATAATGAATATGAAGCGTCTTGAATTGTTCTATCAGGGCATTGCCAGTCATGATATGCTGCGCTTGATCGACTTTGCCCGGCGCAAAGATAATATTGAAATGTGTGTTTCGACACACAAATTTCATAATATCAGTAGAATAAGTAACGATAGAAACATGTTGATCTTGCTGTTCAAGAAATTCCATTAAATAGTATGAAATTGGATGATTATCTAATGCAATCACCGCATTAGATTGCATTCTGCTGTAAAATTCCATTAAATGGTTATTATCTTTAAAATTAGGCGACAATTTGTTCAAACTCCTTTTATAACACCAACTAATCCTATTGGAATTGTATCATTTATTTTTATTGCGTAAATGGTATAATTAAAATTAAAAACATAAATTTTACCTTAAAAGAAAGAAAATCCCTTTCAATCGTATAACTTTTTTATTATAATAATGTATGCGAAAGAACTTATTACACAACGTAGAGGTGAGAAAATGCAATCAATACAAAGACAGACCGTAGAATCCATTTTCTATTATGAATTGCATCGTAAACAACTAATCAAAGAACTCAAGAACGAATTTAACTTACGCTTTAATGATTTACTGTTTTTACAGCATATCTTAAGCTATAAAAGAAGTTCAATTCCCCTTCTTGAAGTCAAAAAAGGAATGAATTTTAGTTTGATGGAAATTCATAAATCCTTCAGCACTTTAACAGAAATGAACATTCTCGGTAAACAGCGCTGTACCGATGATGAACGACAAGTATTTGTAACAATTACTAAAGCGCAAGAACAACAAGCCGAAAAACTGCTCGAATCCTTCAATGAATTACAAATGTCAGTTTTGCAAGGCTCAGTAGAGTAGCTTTCAATTAGTTATTTAACTATTTTCCCAAGCACTCTTTAAACAAAACACAACCTATGTTAAATTTACGTCTTAAAGATTCAGACACATTCCCTTCATGTTTGTCTGAATCTTTTTTAATATGGTCATAATCCCTTCTTAATACTGTCTTAAGACTTTATGATTGATTTTTAGCAATAAGAGTTAGATTATTAGGGTATGAATAACTTTAACGACTCATTATTTAGTAAGGAATGATTGATATGTATTTAACGTTACTGCTCGTTGCGATTATCATCATCTTGGTTATAGCTTTGATTATATCAAGAGGATTGATGCAGCATCGACTAGACACAGAGATTTATTCTAAGAACCAGCTGGTAAGCAAAGTCAACAGCTTGCGTTCTGAGATCACATCATTAAGAAACCAAATCATTAATGATGGTTCCCAACAACATCACTATGGTGTAAGAAAAGCTAAGCAAGCATTAAAAAATGTCATGCAAAGCTTTAAAGATGAAGGAAAGATTGAATTCTTCCACATTGTTTCAACAGGCAATGTTGCGGTGAAACATCCTTTATTCAACTTCTTGCGCACATTTGACTATGTTGTGATTACAAACAAAGGGTTGTTAAATATCGACGTCAAAAATTGGAAAGAAAAAACATTTTATCATTTCAGTGCAGAACCTGAAAAAGAAATAGATACAAATGTAGAAGATATCAATCAGATTGTCGGACATTATATTGCAGATCAATATCAAAGCCAGTTCCAATCTACACGTGAAGATATCTACACATTTACTGAAAAAGTCAAAAGTAATAGTGTGACATTCGATTTCTATGATTACGATCCTTATTTAACAGCAGCGACAAACTCTAAAGAATTAAAAGATGCCTACGAACAAAACTTCAATAAAAAAATCTCTAGTGTAGGTCTTGTTTACTTCAATGACGGTTCTGTCAATATCATTGACGGCCCGACTGAAAGACAAAAATATGTCGCAACTGCTACTTCTAAGCATCACCTTAAAGATGCAATTGAAGGCATCATCGCACAATCTAAGCATGAAATTACAGAGAAAGATTGCGAAATCATTTTAAATTATATAAATCAAAACTAATGTTAAATACCCGGCATGTGTAATATACATGCCGGGTATTTTTTAACTCCAAATATTCAAATGCTGCTGTTTTGCTTGTTGTTCAGCCTTTTTAAAGACATCTCTATATTTACCGTTCGGCGCAAAGTATTTTTCTCGCGCTAATCCTTTTTTAACCAATTCTTCATTAAACATGCGGTCTTTATCTAACCAAACATATGCTAAATAACGGCCATATTGATCTTTTGGTTCTTTATCGAACTCTAAATAGACTTTTTGGTTATTCAATGTTTGCTTTGTATATTGAGAAGCTTCTTTGCCATATGGCTGAACAGGCGTATTCGGTTTGACAGTTTCAGGTGTATCCATCCCTATCATACGCACTTTAATTTCTTTATTGTCTTTATCTGTTGCGATAAAAGTGTCGCCGTCAATGACTCTTTTCACTTGAACTGCTTCTTTATCACCCATTGACGTGGAGGCACTTTGACTACCGCTTTGTTTGAATGGTCCCGAATGATTAAAGTATTGGAACCCTATTACTACTAATGCAATTATTGCGACTACAATGATTGTCGACATCGATTTTCGTTTCAAAAATTTCACCTGCTTCAAAAAATTGTTCACCGGATTATCATACCTATCTTTTATGAATGGCGTCAATTCTCTAGATTCAAAAAATTTGATATGATGAAGATAAGGAATAAATTGAGGAGGCACGCTATGCAAGCCATTAAAGAAAATATTGTAACAATCATCGCAGTTGCCGTTGCAATTATCGTAGGCTTGATTTTGCAATATGTATACGAATTTCCATTATTAGTGACCGCTGTTATCGGTGTATTCATGGGTATATTCGTCGGTTTTATTTTATTTATTATTCAGCAGAATCGAGGAAAACATAATAAGAAAAAGTAATATAAAATACCCTCGGAAAAAGTACGTCGCTTCCGAGGGTATTGTTCTTCGTTATAAAATCGGTGTGATTAATTTAGAGAAGCCTTCTTTCATCTTAATCCAAAATGAACGTTCTTCATAACGTGCTGCCGTCAATTGTGTCGACAAGGTCACATCATGTTCGAAAGCTTCACGCAATTGAACCGCTATGTCTTCATTATACATAAATGCATTAATTTCAAAATTCAATTCAAAACTTCTAAAGTCCATATTCGCTGATCCTACACTCGCAACTTGATCATCAACGACCATCATTTTCGAATGAATGAATCCATTGTTATACATATAAATTTTAACACCTGAATCAATCAATTCAGCCGCATGATAAAAAGTGGCCCAATAAACAAACGGATGGTCCGGCATATCCGGAATCATTAAATGCACATCAACACCCGAGTTTGCGGCCATTTTCAATGCATTAATGTAAGAATTATCCGGTATAAAATAAGGACTTTGCATGTAAATCGATTTTTCAGCAGAATTGATCATTTTCGTATAACCGAATTCAATTTCATGCCAATTATCATCTGGACCGCTAGAAGCAATCTGCATTGCAACGTCTCCGTTTTCTTCTTTAACCGGGAAGTACTCTGGTAAATATTCAAGACGCTCCCTTTTAGATTGAGAATTCCAATCCAGCATAAAACGAAGCTGCAGTGCATCTACGGCTTTCCCTTCAACTCTGACATGCGTATCTCTCCAGTAGCCGAACTTCTTATTCAAACCGAGATAGTCATCTCCGACATTAAAGCCGCCGACATAACCGATTTGACCATCAATGACCACAATTTTTCTGTGATTGCGGTTATTAATTCTGAAGTTGACCAACGGCAGTTTATTCGCAAAGAAAGCTTCAACTTGTCCGCCTAATGATCTGAAACGCTTAAATTGTCTCATAGTCAGTTTTTTCGAACCGATATCATCATACAGCAGCAGCACTTCCACGCCTGCTTCAAGTCTTTCTTCTAATGCTTCAATAATACGGTGTCCTAATCCATCCAGTTCAAATACATAGTATTCTAAATGAATATGGTGTTTAGCTTGTCGAATATCTTCAATCATCTTGTCATATAGCTCATGACCATCTACGAAGATATCTGCATCATTGCCATCCGTTAAAAATGCTGGTTGTCTTGTTAAAAGCATATTAACTAAATCATGATGCTGATTCACCACTGGATTCTCGCTTTGTATTTTACCTTCTTGGACTTGATAGCGTTGTTCATTAATAATGTCGTCAAATTGTTCAATATCTTTTCGATAATGTTTATACAGCTTGCGTTTTGAAACACCTCTTCCAAAGAAAATATATAAGCAGAAGCCTAAAACCGGTGCGATAAACAAAATAAATAACCATGCCCAAGTAGAACTTGTAGACCTATCTTTAATAAAGATGATATTGAAGGCAACTATCAAATTTAAAATTGTAAATAAGATAAAGATACCAATCAAAATATCACCTAATAATCCAGGTATATAAAAGGCAATCATTTTCTCAACTCCTAACACTATGCCTGATTCTAACATGATAACCAACGTTAACATATAGGCTCGAATCATTATCACATAAACTTTTAATATTAAACTATTTTAGCATTAATGAATGTACCATGAACAATGAAAAATTCACACCTTCTTCAACAAACTATTAACAGAAACTGATATATCGCCTTCTGATACAAGTACTTAGCTGCACTAAAACTACTACTGTCCATTTTTCAAAATACCTGAAATTAAATGTTTATGTCTCACTCAATATAGGTATTACTTTTATTAAGGAGTGGTGATAAATGCCAAACAAACAAAAAGTTAAAAGCTATTTGAATGAAAAAGTAGAATTTATCAATGAAACTTTTGATGATGTGTACCAGAACACAATCAACCCGAATCATAAAGATATTTCAAAACCACAAATCATTTTATTAAACGAAATTTTTGCGACCTTAGAATCTGTAGATAGTTTTGTATCTACACATGATGATGTCGAAACTTTAGAATTTAAATCTTATGCACGCGAAACACGCAAATTTTATGATGAGCTTGCGAAGTTGGCAAGCGGAGAAAGTGAAGACACTTCTCATTTAGCAGAGGAATATGAAAAATACCTTTCTAAATATGAAGATGTCGTCGCAAAAATCAATCAACTATAATGAAGCAAGATTAACCGAAGCGGCGAAGGTTATGACTTTCGCCGCTCCTTTAATGATTCAAATCGGAACGAAAATTTGAACTTTTTTTGAAATGTTCGTGTTTAACTCTATCAAAAACATTTCAAAACATGCTTCAAACCCTTACTAGTACTAGGCTTAACGACTAATGTCAGAAAACCTGACATATTTTTGTAATTTCGTCTTATTTATGCTAAATTAATTACAAGTTCAAAAATAGAGGTGATGGGTGAATGTCTAATGATGCAATACGCAGAAACATGGCCGTCTTCTCTATGAGTGTCGTAAATCAATTGACTGAGCTAACACCAAGACAGGTACGGTATTACGAATCACATGGACTCGTTAAACCAGAGAGAACACCCGGTAACAAAAGAATGTTTTCAATGAATGATTTAGATCGCCTGTTAGAAATCAAACACCTTTTAGAGAAAGGGTTTAACCTTAAAGCAATCAAACAAATCATTCATCAAGATGAGCAGCATTTATCTACGGATGAAAAAGCGCTTAGAAAACATGTTATCGTCGAAGCAACACAGAAACCGCAACAAGAAGCTATCCCGATAAATCGAGGCGACTTATCTCGCTTTATCAAATAATTCACTGGAGGATTTATAAACATGGCAAAACGTACATTTACAAAAGAAGACATCCGCAGATTTGCTACAGAAGAAAACGTAAGATATTTACGCTTGCAATTCACTGACATTTTAGGAACAATCAAAAATGTTGAAGTACCTGTAAGTCAATTAGAAAAAGTATTAGATAATGAAATGATGTTCGACGGATCTTCAATCGAAGGTTTCGTACGTATTGAAGAATCAGATATGTATTTACACCCTGACTTAGATACTTGGGTTATCTTCCCTTGGACTGCTGGTCAAGGTAAAGTTGCTCGTTTAATCTGTGACGTTTACGGTACTGACGGCAAACCATTCGCTGGCGACCCTCGTACTAACTTAAAACGTGTATTAAAAGAAATGGAAGAATTAGGTTTCACTGATTTCAACCTAGGACCTGAACCAGAATTCTTCTTATTCAAATTAGATGAAAAAGGCGAACCAACACTAGAATTAAATGACCACGGCGGTTACTTCGACTTAGCACCAACTGACTTAGGTGAAAATTGCCGTCGCGATATCGTATTAGAATTAGAAGACATGGGCTTTGACATTGAAGCCAGCCACCACGAAGTAGCACCTGGCCAACATGAAATCGACTTCAAATACGCTGATGCAATCACTGCTTGTGATAACATCCAAACATTTAAATTAGTAGTTAAAACAATCGCTCGTAAACATAACTTGCATGCGACATTTATGCCGAAACCATTATTCGGTGTAAACGGAAGCGGTATGCACTTCAACGTTTCTTTATTCAAAGGTAAAGAAAATGCATTCTTCGATCCTAATGGTCAAGATCAAATGACTGAAGAAGCTTACCAATTCATCGCAGGTATCCTTAAAAACGCTCGCGGTTTCACAGCTGTCTGTAACCCGCTTGTTAACTCATACAAACGTTTAGTACCTGGATACGAAGCACCTTGCTACATTGCTTGGAGCGGTAAAAACCGTTCACCATTAGTACGTGTCCCTACTTCACGCGGTTTATCAACTCGTGTTGAAGTACGTTCAGTTGACCCTGCTGCTAACCCTTACATGGCTTTAGCCGCAATCTTAGAAGCTGGTTTAGACGGTATCAAAAACAAACTTAAAGTTACAGAACCTGTTAACCAAAACATCTATGAAATGAACCGTGACCAACGTGAAGCAATCGGTATTGAAGATCTTCCTTCAACACTTTACACTGCTTTAAAAGCAATGCGCGAAAACAAAATTGTTAAAGACGCATTAGGACCACACATCTATAGCCAATTCATCCATTCTAAATCAATTGAATGGGATTACTATAGAACACAAGTTTCTGAATGGGAACGCGAACAATACATGAAATTGTATTAATCTAAGCGCCTAAGGTGCTAAACATTGGGATATTAAAAAGAGGCCATGCGGCCTCTTTTTTTAATTCTATTCTTTTACAATCTCACCTATCTATTTCAAACAGCATTTCTCTCTCTTATCATACATTTCTCTATTATCTTAATTTCTTGTTCTTTTTAAGCTTGCCGATTTTATAGAATAAACAGCCGATTAATACTACATAAAGTGCTAAGGCACTGTAAAACAATACTGGATTCAGTGCTGTTCTTTTAGAGATAATCGCTAACATGGCTAAACAGATTATAAACAAATACGTTTTATATTTAAGCATTCTTCTTCACTCCATACTCTTGTTGTTATTGATGCTTCTTTACCGCTTCTTTATCTCTATTATAATATGAAATCCAGTCTTTCAGTCCGTAAACATAAAAAAACTGACGCTTTTAAATAACGTCAGTTAAAATTGATTAAGTTAAATAAGTCCTTCTTCACTCATTTGTTTCACAGCTCTTGTGACCGCTAATTTCACATGCTCATAAGTTAATCCGCCTTGTACATATGCTTCGTAAGGCGGTCTGATAGGACCATCTGCAGAAAGTTCAATCGATGATCCTTGTACAAATGTGCCGGCAGCCATAATAACATCATCTTCATAGCCAGGCATATAGCTTGGTTCTGGACTGAAGTGTGCATTGATTGGCGATGCGGCTTGAATACATTGGCAAAAACGAATCATCTGTTCTGCAGTATCGAATTGTACTGTTTGAATTAAATCTGTTCTCGGTGTATCAAAAGCAGGTACTGTATTCATATTCAGCTTAGTTAAGAATAAGCTTGTAAATAAAGCACCTTTCAAACTTTGGCTTACGACATGCGGTGCTAAGAAGAAGCCTTGATACATACTCGGCAATTCGTTAAGCGATGCGCCCGCTTCTTTACCGATACCTGGTGCTGTTAAACGATAACCGCAGCGTTCGATAGCATCTGTTCTGCCGACAATATAACCGCCGATACGTGCTAATCCGCCGCCTGGGTTTTTAATCAGCGAACCTGCTGTTAAATCTGCCCCAACTTCACTTGGTTCTTGATCTTCCACAAACTCGCCGTAACAATTATCCACAAACACAATAACATCCGGATACTGTGCTTTAATAGCTGCAATCGCTTGTCCGATAGCACTTACCGAAATAGACGGACGCTGATCATACCCTTTTGAACGTTGAATTGCGACGATTTTAGTTTTATCGCTCATCGCATTTATCACTGCATCCGTATCAATCTGTCCTTCCTCTGTCAGATCTACTTCATTGTAGATAACACCATTTTCTTTCAAACTGCCGATGCCGTTGCCATTTACACCAATCACCTCAAGCAGCGTATCATAAGGACTGCCTGTAATATAAAGAAGTTCATCTCCATATTTTAAATTGGCTTGCAGCGCAAGTGTAATCGCATGTGTGCCAGATATAATCTGAGGTCGCACTAATGCATCTTCGGTTTTAAAAGTATGCGCATAGATTGCTTCTAAATGGTCGCGTCCGATATCATCATAGCCGTATCCTGTCGTCCCCTGTAAATCTGATTCAGAGGCTTTGACCGCATGGAAAGCATCTAATACTTTAGCTTGATTGCGATAAGCGCACGCTTCTATTTCTTTAAAATAAGGTTGTAATTCTGCTTCTGTTTCTGAAATGATTTGTTCTAAGTTCATTTATGCTTACTTCTCTCCGTTTTCTTCTGCTTTTCTTCTGTAACCCTCTACATCATAACTTTCTGTTGATTCATTAAATTCTAATGAATGAATCAATGTATGACGTTTTAAGAAGTACAAGCGATCTGCATCATCTGCAGGTACTGTTTCTTGATAAGGTTCCATCTGCTTTTCAACTTGCTGAATCAATAAGCGGCGCACTGCTGCTTCATCTTCTTCATTACGTGCTGACACAAAAACGTTCGGCAGTTGAGACGCAGGTGCTGGACCTTCGCTTAAATCTTTCTTATTGAAAATAACTGCTTGCGGAATTTTATCCATGTCTAAATCGCCGATAATACGATTAACCGTATCATACTGCGTTCTGTAATCTTCATTGCTTGCATCGACAACATGCAGCAGTAAATCCGCATCTCTTGCTTCTTCGAGTGTAGATTTGAAGGCCGCAATCAGTGTTGTCGGCAATTTCTGAATGAAGCCGACGGTATCTGAAATAATTAAATTATAACCGTCATTAATTTGGATTTGGCGTGTTTTCGGATCTAAGGTTGCGAACAATAAGTCCTTTTCATATGTGGATTCATCCGCAAGAATATTGAACCATGTTGATTTGCCTGCGTTGGTATAACCTACCAATGCGACTTGGAAGACATGATTTTGTCTGCGTTTACTGCGGTAGCGCTCACGATGTTCAACTACCGTTTTCAATTGGTGCTTGATTTCATTCATACGACGGCGAATATGACGACGGTCTGTCTCAAGTTTCGTTTCACCCGGACCTCTAGTACCGATTCCCCCGCCGAGACGAGATAAGCTTTTACCATGACCCATTAAACGCGGCATCAAGTAATCAAGCTGCGCTAATTCTACTTGAAGCTTACCTTCTTTACTGCTCGCGCGCATCGCAAAGATTTCTAATATCAATTGCGTTCTATCAATGATTTTAACTCCCAAATTGTCATTTAAGCTTTTAGACTGTGCAGTCGTCAACTCATCGTTGGCTACTACTACATCGACATCATACATTTCGACGTAGTCTTTAATTTCTTGCAGCTTGCCTTTGCCGACATAGGATTTATCTTCAATACGATCTTTTTGTTGTGTAATTTCGCCCAGCACTTCTAAGCGGCATGTTTCTGCCAATGCTTTAAGTTCATCCATTGTTGCTCTGAAGTCGAATTCTTTCTCATCGTATGCATCGACACCGATAAGCAAGGCTTTTTCGATTACTTCTTCTGTATCAAATATTTTATCTTGAGGCAAATAGAATATCCTCCTTTTAATTGTTTCACTGTTAATTTGAATAATCATTCAATATATGAGTTATCTTCCTCATTTTATCATAGTGCATAATTAAAGACTATCTAGGCGGAATGTGATAATTTGGATTTAGTGAGGTGAATAAATTATGAGTATTTATGATATAGAAGTGAAAGATGTTGATGGAAAACCTTATCAACTTGATGAATACAAAGGTAAAGTCATGTTAATTGTCAACACTGCCAGCCAATGCGGTTTCACGCCGCAATTCGAAGGCCTTCAAAAGCTTTATGAAGCTTATCAATCACAGGGATTTGTCGTTTTAGGCTTCCCTTGCAACCAATTCGGCAAACAAGAACCGGGCAGCGGACATGAAGCCATGCAAAACTGTAAAATCAATTACGGGGTAACCTTCCCGATGCATGAAAAAATTAAAGTGAACGGAGAGGAACAACATCCCCTCTACCAATATTTAACAGATCAGCAAGACGGCTTTTTCAACAGTAAAATCAAATGGAATTTCACCAAATTCTTAATTGATAGAGATGGCAATGTTGTTAACCGATTCTCACCGCAGAAAAACCCAAGCCAGATTGAATCTGATATTGAAGCATTATTGTAAAAAACAAAGAATAAGAACGTATTTATTAGTGATTTAACAAATACTAATAAATACGTTCTATCATTTTACTTAATAATTTAAAAAAGCAACTACCTAACGTTAAGTTGAAATGCTTAACATTAGGTGCTGCCTTTTATCATAGATTATTAGATAGTTATCAACAAGCATGCACATCTGTAAGAATGATCAATGACGTGAAGTTGTTTCCTGATGTCTATTCTAACTACAAACTGCTTTCTTATTATTCAACAACTGATGGTTCTTGAGTGAATGTGCTGATTGCATGTTTGTAAATCAAGTGGTTTTTTCCTTGAGAATATAGATTAACGACGCTGTCATCATAATCAACGATTGTTCCTTTCATTTGGAAACCGTTTAATAAAAAGACCGTTAATTCTTCTTTGCTTGTTTTAAAGCCCTCTAAGAAGTTTGTTTGAATTGTTGTTGTGTTACTCATTGTTGATTGCTCCTTTTCTGTATTTGGGCAGAGATACTTTCTAATATTACTGGAAGCGGCTCTTTCTCTCTATCAAACCATTGCACATTCATTTTGTTCTTGAACCAAGTCATTTGACGTTTTGCGTAATTCCTAGAATGTTGTTTGAGTTTATCAACGGCTTGGTCGATCGTAATGTCTTGATTGATAGCCGGAATCAATTCTTTATATCCTATTGCTTGCATGCTTTGGCAATTTGAATATCCTTGTTCCAATAGTTGCTGAACTTCTTCTAATAAACCTGCATTCATCATGACATCAACACGATTATTTATGCGTTGATACATTGTTTTGCGCGATGTTTCTACCCCTATTAATAATGTATCATAATTTTCTGTATATTG
Source organism: Staphylococcus sp. EZ-P03 (assembly GCF_003344575.1). Classification (NCBI taxonomy): domain Bacteria; kingdom Bacillati; phylum Bacillota; class Bacilli; order Caryophanales; family Staphylococcaceae; genus Staphylococcus; species Staphylococcus sp. EZ-P03. Next base: position 250,197 of record NZ_QPMO01000009.1, read on the forward strand.
TTGAACTTTTTTACGATTACTTAATTTTTTTTTCGTTTTCAAGTAATATTCTACCGCTCTCAATACTCTTTTACGATTATTAGGCTGAATTGTTTCTGAAGATGCCGCATCAAAACTTGCTAAATAGTTATGAAGCTGTTCATTGGAAAGCGTTTCGAGTTCTGACATTTTTTGACGCACTTCTTCTGCTTTCTCTGGTGTAATTTCTTCTTTGTCAAAAGGATAATCATAAATCAATGATTGAATATAAAGTCCTGTGCCGCCAGCGATAATGGGTATTTTGCCTTTACTTATAATTTTTTTAATCTGTGCTTCTGCACGTACTTTAAAGTCGTATGCAGAAAATGACTGGTCTGGATTTAAGATGTCAATTAAATAATGAGGGATATTCTGCATTTCATCAGCTGTAGCTTTTGCTGTTCCGATATCCATACCTTTATAAACTTGCATAGAATCCCCGCTGATGATTTCACCGTCTATTGCTTTAGCTAACTCAATACTTAATTCTGTTTTTCCTACAGCAGTAGGTCCAACAATAACCACTAACAATGGCTTTGTACTACTCATATAAATCCCCCTATTTGTATTTATTTAGGATATTTTTCTTAATCCAGTCATACATGTTATTCCATGTATGGACATAATCATCTTCGAAAAGAATTTCATGTCGTTTATTGCGGTACAGCTGCACTGTAATGTGCTTAACGCCGTTTTTCTTTAACATTACACCTAATCTTCGGATACCTTTTCCGTAATCTCCGAAAGCATCCTCTTTACCAGATATCAATAGAACCGGTAAATCTGCATTCATCTTTTTAATTTCCTTTGGAGAACTAGTCACAAGCATTTCATGCAATGTGCTGTAGATTACTTGGTTGGAAACTGAAAATCCGCTGTACGGATCGGCGCAATACTTATCAACTTCCTCTCTCTTTGTTGATAACCAATCATTTTCTGTGCGTATTTCTTTGATACGACGATTGAAAGGCTTAAATGCAAGACGGTTTAACCATTTAAGACGTGTACGTTTTCCAAGTACAATCGTGATTAATTTCAACGCGGCAGCCGCGAGTTTCGCTTTGATTTTGGGGAATTGCCCTGTGCCTGTTAAAATCAGACCTTGTGCGATGTCTGGAAACATTTCGACATACTTGCGTGCAATAATCGATCCCATAGAATGGCCCAACACGATATAAGGCATATTTCGGCGTTCTGGATATAAAGTCTGAGCAATTTCATATGCATCTGAAGCGACTTGTGCGACGCTGTCAAAATGTCCTCTTGTTTTCTCATTGATATCCTTTCCGTGTCCGCGATGATTATGGCGAATCACATCATAACCTTGCTGGTTAAGCGATTCGACAAATACATCATAACGCCCCATATGTTCTGCCATCCCATGAAAGATATGTACAATACCGATACGCGTTTTATTCGCTTTATCTAATTTCACTTCGATATTTGTTCCATCTTCGACTGTAACTTTAAATGTGTTTGGACACATTTATTACACCTCCGCCAAGCATTTTAATTCATTCATGTTCTAAGTTGTTGTTTCGTGATGTATTACATATATAATCATACCAAGCCCTTTTTAGAAAAGGCAATAACATTTGGTTGACTTAAAATGTCAATTTAATGCAATAAAACGTTTTCATTATGCTTTTTATTAAAAAAACAGGCTGAAATTCGATGGAATTTCAACCCATTTCTAATTTTTATCTATTATTTTTCAGCTGGTTGATCATTTCCTGTTCTTGCTTCATCAATTGCTTCATTCAATTCTTCTGTAAATAAAGCACGTTGTACTGTATCGTAATTCAATAATTGTGCCAGTACCTCTACTACTGCATCTTTATATTTTAATACGTCTTCAATATCAAAGTATAACATACCTGTTCTGCGGATTAAGAAATCCGTCGGTTTATATACCATTTCATTTTGAATTCCGTAAATCAATTCTGCATAAATTGCTAACGGTAAACCTGAATTTTGATATTGTGCAGTGTGTGCAATTTTGTACAGTTCATCAGCATTTGAACCGTAACGTCTTGCGATTGCTTCAGCTGTTTCAGCATCTAATTGATACTTCGCACCTTCGGCTGTTTTTTGTTCGACAAAGTTTTCGAAGTTAGCGCTGCCGCCGACATCGCCGCCTGAAATTGTAAGGTGTTTCGTTTTGCATGGACCGAATTTCAAACCGAAGTCTTGCTGCAAGCGTTTAGAAAGCAAATCAACAATGCCTTTTGCCATGTGTCTGTAGCCTGTTAGTTTACCGCCGGCAATCGTTAACAGACCTGATTTGCCTTCCCAAATTTCATCTTTACGAGAAATTTCAGATGAATCTTTGCCTTCTTCTAAAATTAACGGTCTTACACCTGCCCATGATGATTCGATATCTTTATCTGTAATATCAAGTCCTGGGAACATGTAATTAACTGCATCAATCAAGTAGTCGCGATCTTCTTGTGTTGGCAGCGGTGATGTTTTGTCATTGTTATAAAACGTATCTGTTGTTCCGATATATGCTTTGCCTTCTCTTGGAATTGCGAAAATCATTCTGCCGTCTTTTTCAGTATCAAAGTAAACTGCTTGTTGTAAAGGGAATTTAGATTGATCAATAACAATGTGGACCCCTTTTGTTAAGCGTAATTGTTTATTGTTTCTAGAGTAATCCGCACTTCTGACTTCGTCTACCCAAGGACCGCTTGCATTGATTACTTTTTTCGCATGAATCGTATATGCTTCATCTGACAGCATATCTGTCACTTGGATACCATTGACTTGTTCTTTATTGTCGTACGTGAAGTTGACTGATTTTGTGTAGTTGACAATATCTGCGCCTTTTTCAGCTGCACGTTTCATCACTTCGATTGTTAAGCGTGCATCATCTGTACGATATTCAACATAATAACCGCCGCCTTTAAGGCCTTTTCGTTTTACAAGAGGTTCTTTTTCTAATGTTTGCTGTTTGTTTAACATTTTCTTGCGTTCAGATTTTTTAACTCCTGCTAATCGGTCATACATTGCTAAACCGATAGAAGTTGAGAACTTGCCGAATGTACCGCCTTTATGCATCGGCAGCAGCATCCATTCAGGTGTTGTAACATGCGGACCGTTTTCATATACAATCGCACGTTCGCGGCCTGTTTCAGCTACTACCCCGACTTGCAGCTGTTTCAAATATCGCAAACCGCCATGGACTAATTTAGTCGAACGAGAACTTGTCCCTTGTGCAAAGTCTTGCATTTCTACAAGTGCGACTTTCATACCGCGGTCTGCCGCATCTAAAGCGACACCTGCACCTGTAATACCGCCTCCGATAATCACTACGTCATATTCTTGATCCTTTAATCTTTGTTTGATTGCTTCTCTGTTCAATGTTGATAAACTCATTGATAACGCCTCCTAATAAATTCTGATATGAATGCATGAGACAAGCCGAAATGTGAGTTTTACAACCCAATAGATTAAAAAATGAGAGACCTATCCCATACATTTTATAATGGTGTGAACAGTTCTCTCATTCTCGAGTCATAAATATTAACTTATTAAATAGTATAACATAGCTTGCAATTAATCGTCTAACTTGAATACTTGTGTTGCTTCAACGGCTTTTTTCCAGCCTTTGTATAATTTTTCACGCTCGTCTTCATCCATTTGCGGTTCGAATGCTTTTTCTAATTTCCAACGGTTTGCGATTTCTTCTTTGCTGTCCCAGAATCCAACAGCCAAGCCTGCAAGATAAGCTGCACCTAATGCTGTGGTTTCATTGATTTCAGGACGTTCTACCGTGATATTTTGAATATCTGCTTGGAATTGCATTAAGAAGTTGTTCTTCACTGCACCGCCGTCTACACGGATACTGTCTACGTTAATACCAGAGTCTTGCACCATCGCTTCAACCACATCACGTGTTTGATAACAGATAGATTCTAAAGTTGCTCTGATAAAGTGTTCTTTTTCAGTACCGCGTGTAATACCGAAGACTGCACCGCGTGCATTTGAATCCCAATAAGGTGTACCTAAACCTACAAAGGCAGGCACTACATAAACACCATCAGTAGATTCGATACGGTTCGCATAATTTTCTGATTCTGGCGCAGAGTTAATCATTCTCAACCCGTCTCTCAACCATTGAATTGCTGAACCTGACACGAAGATTGAACCTTCTAAAGCATAATGCACTTCGCCGTCTAATCCATAAGCGATAGTCGTTAATAAACCATTATCAGATTGAACCGCTTCTTTCCCCGTATTCATCAGCATAAAGCCGCCTGTACCATACGTATTCTTCACATTGCCTCGATCGAAACAAGCTTGTCCGAATAATGCAGATTGCTGGTCGCCGGCAATCCCTGCAATCGGTACCTCTTGACCAAAGAAGTGATAGTCTTTTGTTTTGGCATAAATTTCGCTGGACTCATGTACTTCAGGCAGGATTTGTTTCGGAATATCCAGAATTTCCAACAATTCATCGTCCCATTTCAATTCATGAATATTATAAATCAGCGTACGGCTGGCATTCGTATAGTCTGTAACATGAGCAGCACCGCCGGATAATTTCCAGACAATCCATGAATCGATTGTACCAAATAATAAATCGCCTTTTTCTGCTTTCTCTCTTGCACCCTCTACATGATCTAAAATCCATTTGATTTTTGTGCCAGAGAAATAAGGGTCAAGCACTAATCCTGTTTTTTCGCGGAAAGTATCTTCATAACCTTGGTCGCGTAAAGATTGAACGATATCTTGCGTTTGGCGGGATTGCCACACAATCGCATTATAAATCGGTCTTCCTGTATTTTTATCCCAAATTACTGTTGTTTCCCTTTGGTTGGTAATCCCGATACCTACCACTTGTCTCGGATAAATATCATCATCATTTAAAACCGTCGCAATCACTGATAACACAGAAGTCCAAATCTCATTGGCATCATGTTCTACCCAACCTAAATTTGGAAAATGCTGTGTGAATTCACGTTGCGCTGTAGAAACAATTTCCCCTTCTTTATTAAATAAAATGGCACGTGTACTTGTTGTACCTTGGTCTATTGATAAAATGTATTGTTCCATTTTGAACAACTCCTTAATCATGATAATTACAAAGCACATGGCTTTGTCCCCAAAAATATATCTCGAATTGACTTAATCTCTAATATATCGTTTCGACGTCTTTCTTATCAACCTTGTTCAATACAAGACCTAAAACTAAAGTGATTGCTGTCAGGACAATGGCTGCGACTGAAAGCATATCGAATGAACCTTTGTATGCGGCTCTGTAAATACAAGCCCCTAACATTCCGCCTGCAATCGGACCTAATACCGGTACAATTGCATAGGACCATTGTGAATTACCTTTGCCTGCAATCGGTAAAAGCGCATGTGCAATTCTCGGGCCTAAGTCACGTGCCGGATTAATCGCATAACCCGTAGGTCCCCCTAAACTGATACCGATAGCAACAATCAAGCCCCCTACAATAATCGGGTTCAAACCATCTGTAAATTTATTGATACCGATAAACATCAAACCTAATGTCAAAGCAGCGGTACCGATGATTTCACTTAAAAAGTTGGCATAATAATTTTTAATACCTGGTGCTGTACAAAATACTGCTAATTTAGCACCTTGATCATCCGTTGCTTTCCAATGCGGCAAATACATCAGCCAAACTAATGCACCGCCGACTACACCGCCTAACGTTTGGCAAATAATATAGCCTGGTACTTTAAACCATTCTATACCGCCATCCATAGCAAAAGCTACCGTTACAGCCGGATTCAAATGCGCGCCTGAAAATGTGCCTACTGCATACACCCCTAATGTCACAGCAAGCCCCCATCCAAGCGAAATATTAATCCAGTCGCTGCCGAAACCTTTTGATTTAACAAGGTTAAGGTTCGCAACTACACCGCCCCCGAATAAAATCAAAATGGCAGTGCCCAAAAATTCCGCAAAATATGGACTCATATAACTTCCTCCTTAAAAGAAGACAAAAAGACTCCTACATTGATCGCGTGAATGTAGAAGTCTCCTATCTCTATCGTAATTTATATTAACTTATTAACAGAATATCTTTTTATGAAAGCGTTGTCAATGAATATTCATATTTTCACAAAAATACTTTTGCAACAATTTACCATAATGTTTTATTGCTGGTTGTAACATATTCCGCACCGCTCGATACCGCTGCTGCTACTTCTTCTGGCTGATCAATCAACCCGCCGGCAATAACTGGTGTCTTTGTTTCATCGTAAACCTTTTGAATCACCTTGCTGGCAACACCTGGCAGTACTTCCACAAAATCAGGCTGTACTTGCTTGATTAAAGCGATACTGCGATTGAGTGCATGGCTGTCGATGACAAACACACGTAAAATTGTAGTCACCTTCAATGTCTTCGCTTTTTTAATAACTTTAGGTTTCGTTGACACTATTCCTTCAGGTTTGAAGTTTTGAATCAAATATTCGCATCCGAATTCATCATGTGCGACACCTCTTGTCAAATCCACATGAATGTACGTCTGCATTTTATGTTGTTTCAACAAGTCCATAATACTTTTCAAATGACCGATATGGGCATCTAACAATACACATCTTTTATAGTCAGTCTTCACCAACTTTTCTAAATCTCTCATCTCACGAATTGCCGGTAAAATATGTGGCTTCACGCTCATGTCTCCTTTACTGGATACGCTTGAATAAACGTTCCATTTCATAGTTTGAAAAGCTGATGATAATCGGACGACCATGCGGACATGTGAACGGGTCTTCCATTTCCCGCAATTGGTCAATCAAGTCGGCCATTTCTTGATTTCTTAAATAATGGTTGGCTTTAATCGACTTTTTGCAACTCATCATAATTGCTGCTGCTTCTCTGATTTTTTTAATATCTACTTTCTTATGTTCTAAAACATATTCCACCATATCTTGAATAATCTCTTGTGCTTCTTCTTTAGGAAACCAAACAGGATAGCTGTTGACGATATAATCATGACTGCCGAAAGGTTCTAAATGCACCCCGACTTTATCCAATTCATCTTTAAATTCATTAATAATCATTTGTTCATCTTTAGAAAAGTGGAATGTTATCGGCAGCAACAGATTTTGCACTTCATTCGTAACTTCACCGATTTTATCTCTGAAGTATTCGTATTTAATACGTTCTTGTGCTGCGTGCTGATCAATCATAAACATACCTGTTTCATTTTGCGCAATGATATAAGTACCATGCACTTGACCTACCACTTCCATATATGGCACTCGGTGTTTCGGTTGTGCATTTTGTGTTTCTCTTACATCTTGTACTTGTGCCTCTTCATTTTCATTATCATCTTCAGCTTCAGTATCAAAGTCATTAGTCTCATAAGCATCCAAATCTGATAAGACTGCTTTTTGCGCATTTTGATAATCTGTACTGTCATTGGTTTCTGCAACGTGCGAATCATTTTGTCCTGCATTAAGGTCAGTTGCTGCATTATCGTTTTGGCTTTCATTTGTACTATGTTCTGTATTGTCATCAGCCTGCTGCTCAGCTTGACGTTTTTCAAAGTCTAGTTTTTGCTGCTCAAAAGTTTCCAATACTTTATTTTTCTTATGCAGTTTATTTTCATCATTATGCGGAATTAAAATTTTGTCTTTAAAGGCATCTTGAATTTTTTCAACAATCAATTGATACAGTTGTTCTTCTTTTGATAAACGGACTTCTAATTTTGTCGGGTGTACATTGACATCTACAAGTATCGGATCCATTTCAATATTGATATAGCAAATCGGATAGCGTCCGATAGTCAGCAACGTATGATAGCCTTCTAAAATTGCCTTATTCAAGATGAAATTTTTGATATAACGTCCGTTGATAAAAATAGAAATATAGTGTCTGTTGCTGCGGGAATGTTCAGGCTTGGCCACGAAACCTTCCAGATGATAGTCGCTGGTATCGCCTGTAATATGCACTAAATCTTTCGCAACTTTCATGCCGTATATTTCTGCCATGACTTCATTAGTACGTCCTGAGCCATTGGTTTTGATTAATGTTTTGCCGTCAGATACCAATGTAAAGCGGACATCTGGATGACTCATCGCCATACGATTGACAATATCTGTAATTTTTCCGAGTTCTGTATACAGACTCTTAACATATTTCAATCGTGCCGGCGTATTATAAAATAACGACTCAACTAAGATATCGGTGCCTTGTTTGGCTTTTGCAGGTTTTTGATTGATAATCGCACCATCTTCCGCATAGATTTCATGGCCGTTTTGTCCATCTGTGCACGTACGCAATGTGACTTTTGCGACAGAGGAAATACTGGCTAATGCTTCTCCTCTGAAACCTAATGTACGGATATGGAATAAATCACTGTCTTCATTCAGCTTGCTTGTCGCATGGCGATGAAAGACTAGATGCAAGTCATCTTCTTCGATACCTGTACCGTTATCTACGACACGAATCGATTCGATTCCGGATTGTTTAACTTCAATATTAATTTCGCTTGCTTTGGCATCAAGGGCATTTTCCAACAATTCTTTAACGACTGATCCCGGACGTTCAACTACCTCCCCTGCCGCGATTTTATTGGCGAGGGAAGTCTGTAATTCTTTTATTTTGCCCATGATTGTTCACCTCTATTTTAATTGGTTTTGGAGTTCGCTGAGTTTGTTGAGTGCTTGAAGCGGTGTCATATTAGATATGTTTAATTGTTTTAATTCCAATTCGACTTCGCTTTCTTTAGGTACAGTATCAAACAAATCAAATGTTCCTTGCTGGAAACCGGGTTGCGGCTGTTCTTCTGGTTCATTTTTATTTTCTTGAGATTGATTTGCCTCAGAAACTGCTGCTTCATTCTTTTCTGCAGCTTCATAACTAGGAATTTGCGGCTGTGATTTATCGTTCGCTTCAAAGGCATCTAAGATCACCTGAGCACGTTCAATCACTTGATCCGGCAAATCTGCAAGTTTTGCGACTTGGATACCGTAACTGTCATCTACAGCGCCATCTTTTACTTTATGCAAGAAGATAAGTTCGCCTTTATATTCATTTGCGGCAACATGTACGTTTTTCAAACATGACAATGACTGATCTAATGTCGTAAGCTCATGATAATGTGTCGAGAATAACGTCTTCGCATGAGAGGTTTGTGCGACATATTCAATCATTGCTTGAGCAAGAGCCAGTCCATCAAAAGTTGATGTACCGCGTCCGATCTCATCAAAAATAATCAAGCTGTCTTCTGTCGCATATGTTAAAGCTTTTTGTGCTTCCAGCATTTCAACCATAAAGGTACTTTTACCAGATACTAAGTCATCTGCAGCACCGATACGTGTAAAGATTTGATCAAAAATCGGCAGTACTGCTTCGCTGCATGGTACATATGCGCCCATTTGCGCCATAATACTGATAATTGCGATTTGGCGCATATAAGTAGATTTACCTGACATATTCGGCCCTGTAATCAAATAAATGAACTGTTCATCATCTAAGCGGCAATCATTAGGAACATAATCATTATAATCCATGACACGCTCTACTACAGGGTGGCGGGAATCAACTAAGACCAGTGTTTTATCATCGCTGAATTTTGGTCTGACATAATTGTATTTTTGAGCAATTTCCGCAAAGCTTTGCAGGCAATCAATTTCAGAAATTAATTTTGCTTGTTTTTGAAGACGCTCAGTATACGCTTTGACCGCTTCTCTTAATTTCACAAAAAGCTGATATTCAAGTTCTACTGCTTTATCTTCAGCCCCTAAAATCAAATCTTCTTTTTCTTTTAATTCATCCGTAATAAAACGTTCTGCATTCGATAATGTTTGTTTACGTGTATAACCATAGTCTGAAGGCTCAAAGCCTTTTAAGTTTGCACGTGTAATTTCTATAAAGTAGCCGAATACTTTGTTAAAGCTGATTTTCAGCGAACGAATACCTGTACGTTCTCTTTCTTTCGCTTGAAGCTGTGCCAACCATTGTTTCCCGTTGATTGACGCTTCTAAGTATTCATCTAATTGTTCATTAAAGCCCTGTTTGAATAAACCTCCGTCTTTCACTGAAATCGGCGGTTCCTCAACAAGACTGTGTTCCAGCAATTCTAGCAAATCATTTAAAGGTTCCAACTGTCTGAACTGTTCTGGCAATTGGTCATCAAACGCATCTAATAATGCTTTAATGTTCGGTATCTCAGCAATTGAATGTTTAAGCTGAATCAAATCACGCGCATTCACATTACCGTAACTGACACGTCCGACTAATCTTTCAATATCATACACTTGGTTTAAATAATTGCGCAGTGTATCGCGTTCAATAAAACGATCAATCAATTGCGACACAGCATCTAAGCGTTCATTGATGGCTTGTTTATAGATTAATGGTCGGTCAATCCATTGTTTGAGACGACGTGCACCCATTGGGGTCTTCGTTTGATCCATCAACCATAACAATGTTCCTTTTTTAGATTTCAAACGAATGCTTTCAGTCAATTCTAAGTTGCGTTTAGCGTAATAATCCATTTTCATATAATCGACAGCTTCATATACTTTTGCGTCTTCAATATGTTCTAAATTACGCTTTTGCGTATGGTGGATATAATCTAACAGTACTTGAACCGCATGATGCATTAATGTATCTTCTACTTGGTTCACAGCATAATTTTCATTGCTGATGTCATCCACAACCGTTAATGTTTCTGTAGCCAATGACATTTGCTGCTTCAACGATGCTTCTACTGCTTCAGCAGTAACAATCTCATTAGGATTAATCGTTGTAATCTCATTCAGCAGCATACTTTCATCATTGAAATGTGTCACCTTTAATTCACCCGTCGACACATCACAATAACTTAACGCAATGTTGTTTGCTTCTCGAACGAAGCTCAAAATATAGTTGTTTTGTTTTTCATCTACGCCGCCTTGGTTCATGATTGTTCCTGGTGTAACTACTCGTATTACTTCTCGGCGTACCATACCTTTTGTAACTTTCGGATCTTCCATTTGTTCGCAAATGGCTACTTTATATCCGTTTTCTATTAATGTTTCAATATAACTTTCTGCAGAGTGGTAAGGCACTCCGCACATTGGAATAGGATTTTCTTTTTTCGCATCCCTTTTTGTCAGCGTAATCTCTAATACTCTAGAAGCCACTTTTGCATCTTCATAAAACATTTCATAAAAATCGCCTAATCTGAAAAACAATAAGCAGTCTTGATATTGAGATTTTATTTTTAAATATTGCTGCATCATCGGCGTTACATTTGTCATGATTTTGAATCATTCCTTCTAATTTTAGGTTTATTCATTATAAGTGATTGTATAAGAATTTCATATCCATTTCACTTTTCTTAACTCATCTATTTTAACAAATTATAAGTGGTTAAACGAGTGTCTGCTTTTTGTAAGGTTAATTTTAAATTCCTAATAAAAAGATTAATTCAGTATATATTATCAGTTAAATACTATTAAATTGTCGTAAAAATCAGAATGTCATTCACCTTTCTCTGATATATTGAAATTAATTTCACAAAAGGAGAGATTTACGCACTATGAAACTTAAAAAATCAGTCATTACTTCATTAGCAGTATCAGTCACTTTTTTAACCGGTTCTCAAGCAGTACTCGCTAGCGGAGGCAGCGGTATCGGTCCTGCTTCAAACGGCCACAGCAACGTTAACCAAGCTGCATCGCACAAACCTCAAAACATTCTTAACAAAAATGTCGCAATCGCACACCGCGGCGCAAGCGGTTATGCACCTGAACATACTTTCTTCGCTTACGATAAAGCTAAAAACGAACTCAATGCAGACTACATAGAGCTAGATTTGCAGATGACAAAAGATGGCAATTTAATCGCAATGCATGATGAAACTGTTGATCGTACAACAGGCGGTAAATTCCATGGACCTGTCAAAAACTACACCACTGCTCAATTGAAACAAATGGATGTCGGTACTTCATTCAATGTTGCGAATCCTCAATTTGCCGACCCTAAATACAGCGGTGCTAAAATTCCTACATTAGATGAAATCTTAGACCGTTACGGCAAAAACACAAACTACTATATCGAAACAAAATCACCGGATGTGTATCCTGGAATGGAAGAAAAATTGCTTCAAACTTTAAATAAGCATGGATTATTGACACCGAATAAACTTCAAAACGGACAAGTCGTCGTACAATCTTTCTCACAAGAAAGCTTGTTGAAAATGAAACGTCTCAATCCGAATGTACCGTTGATTCAACTTACAGATAAAGCACAATTAGGTACGTACACAGATCAAGACTTAGATTATATTGCATCATATGCTAAAGGTGTCGGCCCTGAATATCATGATGCTACAGCAGCAAATGTAGAAAAAATGCACCGCCATCACTTACTTGTACACCCTTATACTGTCAATACAGTTCCTGAAATGCAGCAATTAATCAATAACAACGTTGACGGCGCCTTCTCTAACTACATCGATCAATATGTAAAACTTAGAGACCAATCTCAAAACAAAACAGCTTACTAAGTTTAAATAAAATAGAATAACAAGAAACATCCCCATCCACTTCTTAATTAAAGAAATGAATGGGGATGTTGTATTTATCAGTCTTTCGGCAGCCATCTGGACAGCTTGCCTTTTTTAAATAAAATCATAAGCAGTACATAACTAATGGATGCACCTAAAGCACTTGATGCGATAAATGCGGCCATTAAAGGTTTAATGGCAATCCCTTGCAATCCTAGGACAAAAGCCAAAGGAATACACATAAAACTGCCGATGAAACCTGTACCGATAACTTCACCGATTGCGGCCATAAACAAATGTTTACGGTAACGATACAACAAGCTCGCTAGTAATACACCGATCATACTGCCGGGAAACGCAAACGCTGAACCTGTACCGAACATCATGCGAATAACTGAGGATAGAAATGCTTGAGCAAGTCCGAACCACGGTCCTACAAACACAGCACATAACACATTAATCATATGTTGAATCGGTGCCGCTTTAATAGGTCCGAGCGGTATAATAATCAGACTGCTTAAGACAACATTAATGGCGATGAACATAGCAGTTAAAGTAAGTTTTCTTATCTTCACAACTCAAACGCCCTTTCACTTAGATTTAAAGTTACTGCTTGTGGTGCGCTGCGTTCAAACGATCAGCCATTGTGTTAATCATCATTTGCAGTAAATCATTCGCATCAGCCTGCGATTCGCGAAATTCTGTGACGATAGGCAACGCATTGATTTTCTTTTCAAGCTCAGCTATCTCTGCTTCACTGCGTTTATACGCTTCTATCTTGCCATAGTTCTGCAAATTCACAGATTGCTTTTGTCTTTGTTTTAAATCTGCCATCCAATCATCAATATGATGGTTGCGATGGATTTGTGTTTCAACACGCTGGTAATCTTTAACAGTATCCAAAGCTTTAATTTGCGCACTCAGCTTTTTAGCTTCTTCGATGATAGCCGTTTTATCATACATTACGCTTTCACCGCATTGCCTTCATGGACATGCAAGAATGTGCCGTTCAATGAATACTGTTTCGCTTCGTCGATTTTCACATCAACAAGTTTGCCGATGACTTCTTTAGGTCCTTTAAAGTTAACTAATTTATTTTTATCAGTGTAACCTGCTAATACTGTGTCGTCTTTCTTACTGCTGCCTTCGCATAATACAGTCACAACTTGACCTTCGTAAGCTTTAAGTGCACGTTCAGAATAGTAACCGACTTTTTTATTTAAGCGCTGCAAGCGTGCTTTTTTAACGTCTGTTGCTACGTTATCTTTCATTCGTGCAGCCGGTGTACCATCACGCTGTGAATAAAGATAAGTATAAGCATGTTCGAATTCAACTTCATCATATAATGATAATGTTTCTTCGAATTGTTCTTCTGTTTCATTCGGATAGCCGACAATAATATCAGTTGTTAAAGCAACATCAGGAATTGCGGCTTTAATACGATGTACTAAATCTAAATAACTTTCACGTGTATATTTGCGTCCCATAATTTTCAACACAGCATCATTACCAGATTGAACAGGCAAATGAATGTGCGGTACGATATTGCCGCCCTTAGCAATTACTTCAATCATATGATCCGTAAAGTCCCATGGGTGGCTGGTAGTAAAACGGACACGCGGAATATCGATTTTTGAAATTGCTTCAAATAAATCGCCTAAACCATAATCCATGTCTTTTAAGTCTTTACCGTATGAGTTGACGTTTTGACCTAATAAAGTAATTTCTTTATAGCCTCTGCGAGCTAAATCACGCACTTCATCAATAATATCTTGCGGACGGCGACTGCGCTCTTTACCGCGTGTAAACGGCACAATACAATATGTACAGAACTTATCGCAGCCATACATAATATTAACCCATGCTTTGAAATAGTCGTCGCGGACTTTCGGAAGGTTCTCAATAACATCGCCTTCTTTAGACCAAACATCAATAACCATTGCTTTAGATAAATATGCTTCTTCTAAAATCTCTGGTAATTTATGAATATTGTGCGTACCGAAAATCATATCCACATTTTGGAATGACTTCAATATTTTATTCACGACTGATTCTTCTTGCGACATACAACCGCAAACACCGATTAGGCAATCTGGGCGATCGCGTTTCAAGTGTTTTAAATTACCGATTTCACTAAATACTTTGTTTTCCGCATTTTCACGAATCGCACAAGTATTTAACAAGATTACATCAGCTTTTAACATTTCATCTGCTAATGTATAACCTAAAGCTTCAAAAATACCTGCCATTACTTCAGTGTCGTGCGCATTCATTTGGCAACCATACGTTTTAATAAAGAACGTACGGCCTTTACCCATGTTTTTATATTTCTCATCTATTTGGAAATCACGATTATAATGCACTTCTTCTTTACCGCGTTTTTTAGCTTCTTTTAAACTAGGAGGCTGGTAAACTGTTTCGAAGTATTGACTATAATCTTTCTCTTTCTTGTTTCGGTGTGCAATTACGTCCAAAGAACCCGCTTTTCTTTGTTCTTCATTCACTTCGCAAAATCCTTTCTATATCCCCGATTAATCATTATTTCATTATATATGGTTTACGTTAAAAGTGCAAAATGAATCTTGTCTGAAACAGAAAAAAAGCCAGTCAAAGACCAGTTGATTGTAGGGTTTAGATTGAAGTTATAATGCAATTTTCAAGTTTTCATTTAATAACTATAATTTTTTCATAATTAGTAGCGATACGCAAAAAAGCACTCCTGAATATTAGGAGTGCTCAAAATTGATAAATTATAATTTAATCGTATTTAGCTGTTAAATCATCCATAGTAATACCTGTAGGCACATGGTAGAATTTCACTTGGCTGATGATACTTGGAACTTTTAATTCAACCATTCTATCATTGATATTTTGAATTAATATCAAGCATTCGCTCATCGTTCCTTGTACAGTAGTTTCTAAAGGATTAACACGAAACTCTAAGCCTGATTGTTCGATAATCGCAATTGCTTCATCAACATATGGAATAACGTCTTCGCCATTTGGTGTTTTCGGTATGACTTGAATACTCATTAAAGTGTCTTGCATGTCAAAGCCCTCTTTTCCCTTGTTATTAATTCCACTGTATCAAAAATTGTCCCATTCGCCTACTGATGCTGCTTCATTGCGTTAAACTGTATGATAATAACAACTGATGATGATTAAACGATGGCCGATTTCTTTATATACGAGTCGATGAATTTCATCCAGCTTCAAAACTTTAAAGCCGCCTTCACTGATTTTTTTTACATATAACGGAACAGGATAATTATCTTCATCAAAAGGGATCTTGCCTTTAATTTGTTGAATCGCTCTGTTGAAGTGTGCAATCAATTGACCATTTAAGCTTTTAAAGTGGGTATGGTCATTATTTGCGGTTTCAGTAAAATCGATTAATAGCTGGTCATTTACGAGGACTTTAACCAAGTGTCCATTGATGTAATCTCTGATACAATGTGCCAAATGGCTGCGGTTCGCTTCATTTTTAAGCAAATACATGCGTGCTTCATAACCTTTTTGTGTTTCAGCTTCATTATTATAGTGAATGGAAGGATCCACTTGCTGCCCTTCTAAATAATTATGTGCAATTTTATTTAATAATTGTTCTTGCGTCGTCGCTTTATCAACTTCTTTTTTCTCTTTCGTCATTTTGTACACCTCTTAATTACGACTTATTTAAACAATACCCTTATAAAGCGGTATACCAAACTTTTATTTTAATTTTTAATAACTAACAACTAATTAGGTGTGAACAAAAGATAACTTAATAAACAAAAAACAAGCCTTCTATTCTCTCATATAACGTATACCCGTTATTTCGAGGTTAAGAAGGCTTGTTTCATATTTTTTAGATAAATTGTTTAGTTAATTCGTCAAATTGTGCTTGATCAATACTGATATCTTGTTTTGCTAAAGGTTCGCCGCTCATAGCTTCTACTTGAGATTCATATGAAGGTGTTTCTTTATCTTGATAAACAATTCCAGTCAGTAATGATTCGTTTTCAATGACTGCTTGTGTTGCTTTATTTTTATCTGAAGGGTCAAAATCTTCTAAGTCATCTACTGACACAAGATTTTCTTTAAACCAATCATACGTATTGACTTTATTGTATGTGACACAAGGTGAGAACACATTGACGAATGAGAAGCCGTCATGGTTGATTGCTTCTTCAATTAATGATGTGAGCCCTTTAATATCACTTGAGAAACCTTGTCCGACAAATGTTGCACCAGATGATAAAGCAAGTTCTAAAGGTGCTACGTTTTGTTCAATATTGCCTTTAGGCGTTGTTTTAGTCACAAAACCTGGTGCTGATGAAGGTGAAGTTTGACCTTTAGTCAATCCATAGATTTGGTTATCCATAACAATATACGTAATGTTCATGTTACGGCGTAAAGCATGAATCGTATGACCCATACCGATGGCATAACCATCACCGTCGCCGCCAGAACAAATCACTGTTAAATCTTTGTTCGCCATTTTAACGCCTTGTGCAATCGGCAAAGCACGACCATGAATTGCGTGCAAACCGTATGAATTGATATAACCTGATAAACGGCCGGAACAACCGATACCTGTAATTAACGCTACTTCTTCAGGTTCTAATCCGACATTCGCAGCTGCTTTTTGAATCGCTGCTTGTACTGAGAAGTCACCGCACCCTGGACACCAGTTGGGTTTCACGTTATTTCTAAAATCTTTAAATGTTGCCACCTGTAACCACTCCTTCAGTTTCTTTGGCAATTTCTAAACCTTTATCTTCAATTTCATGCGGTAAGAATGGTGTACCATCGTATTTTGTTTGTTTTACAAGTTTTTGATGGACATTTACATTCATTTTCAAGATATTTGCTAGTTGTCCTTGGTAGTTATGTTCAACAACTACGACTTTTTTAGCTTTATCGACCGCTTCTTGTACGATTTCTGTCGGGAATGGATGCAGTTGCTTGATTTGCAAGTGGTTGACTTTAATCCCTTCTTGTTCAAGTCTTGCTTTCCCTTCTTGAATTGCGCCTTTTGTAGAAATAAATCCGATATATAAAATATCTGCATCATCATAAGCTTGATCATCTACAACCGGTTCGCTGATTAATAAGTTTTCAGTTTTACGCATACGTTTATCCATTTGTTCTTGACGGTTTTGTGCAGACTCACTAGGTTTGCCGTCTTGGCTGTGTTCAACACCAGTTACATGGTGAATACCGCCTTTAACACCTGGAATAGGACGCGGTGATACACCGCTTGCTGTAAGCGCATAACGTTTGAAGTAAGCTTTGTCACCTTCTTCACGTTCGATATCGCCTTGCAGTAATTCGCCGCGTTTGATTTCTACACGATTGAAATCAAGCTGTTCTACTGTTTGTTTGCCTAATGCCAGCTGCAAGTCGCTTAAAATGATAACTGGGCATTGATATTCTTCAGCTAAGTTGAAAGCTTCTACTGTTAAATAGAATGAATCTTCCGCATCTGTTGGTGCTAATACAATCTTAGGAATATCACCATGTGTACCGTAAATCATTTGCATTAAATCTGATTGTTCCTCTTTTGTAGGCAATCCTGTTGAAGGACCTCCGCGTTGTGTATTGACAATCACTAACGGTGTTTCAGTCATACCTGAAAGACCGATAGATTCCATCATCAATGAAAGACCGGGACCAGCTGAAGCTGTGAACGCACGCACACCTGCATAGTTTGCGCCGATAGCCATTGTAGCCGCCGCAATTTCATCTTCTGTTTGAATCACTGTACCGCCGACTTTCGGCAAGTTATCAATCATATATTCCATGATTTCTGAAGCAGGTGTAATTGGATAAGCTGCCATAAATTTAGATCCTGCTGAAATAGCACCTAAGCCGACTGCATCGTTGCCGATCATATATAAATGAGGTTCTGATTGGCTTGCTTCTAAATGGAAATCTCCTTCTAAGTCTGTCATTTGTTCTTTCATTGCTTCATAGCCTGCATGTAAGGCTTGAATATTCATTTCAACAATACTTTCGCCTTTTTTACCGAATGTGTTGTCAATTAATGACTCAAAGGACTTAATATCTAAATCCATAATGGCACACGTTGCACCGATAGCCACCATGTTTTTCATAAGTTTTGTACCAAGTTCTTTTGCGATATCAGTAAAAGGCAGTACGATAAGTTGGGATTTGCAATCTTCAGGTTTAGACGGTTTTGCTTTAGCATCCGCAATAATCACACTGTCGTCACGCATTTCATGATGATTGACTTCAATCGTTTCTTGATCAAACGCTACTAAAATATCTAAATCATCACTGATTGCATGCACAGGTGTATTGGATACTCTGATTTTATTATTGGTATGGCCGCCTTTAATTCGGCTTGAGAAATGTCTGTATCCGTAGAGGTAATATCCTTCACGATTCATTGCTGTGGCAAAGATTTCTCCAGTCGATTCAATTCCTTCACCTTGTTGTCCGCCAACTTTCCAAGATACTTGTGATTTCATACCTAGCTTTGCCTCCTGTAATATAGTTCATTCTAATCATAACAAAATAAACCACTGTATTACTATGATAACAGTGGTTTTAAGTGAAATTCATACTAACGGACGATACCCTTTAAATCATTTCAAAAGGATTATCTTCGTTAATTAAAATACGTTCAATATTTTTTGTTTTGCCGTTTTTATCTAAATCAATAATAACTCCGGATAATACTTCTCTGCCTTCGTCTGGTACAACATGACGCTGAGGCAGACTTGAAATAAAACGATAGATGACTTCATCACGATTAATGCCTAATATTCCATCATAATAACCAGTCATTCCTACATCTGTGATGTAGCCTGTACCATTCGGCAAAATACGGTTATCTGAAGTTTGAATATGTGTATGTGTGCCCACAACAGCACTTGCACGGCCGTCTAGATACCAGCCCATAGCATTTTTCTCTGATGTTGTTTCCGCATGAAAGTCCACAAAGATATAAGGCGTTTCTTTTTGTGCTGCTTCAATTAATGCATCTGCTTTCTTAAACGGGTCATCAATATCTTGCATAAACGCACGGCCTTGCAGATTAATTACCGCAAGTTTCGTATCATTGATCTGCATATAGCGCATACCGACACCTGGTGCTTCATCAGGGAAATTGGCAGGTCGCACCATACGTTTTGCATCATCGATAAATTCATAAATTTGACGTTGTCCATACGTATGGTTGCCCATCGTCATAAAGTCAACGCCCTCTCTTAATAACTGTTTATAAATCTTTTCAGTCAGACCTTTACCGTGTGCCGCATTTTCCGCATTGACAATAGTTGCGGTCGGACGGTAATGTTTCTTTAATTTAGGCAAATATGTAGTAATCGCATTGCGCCCTACTTTGCCTACGATGTCGCCGATAAATAATATTCTCAACGTTCCTTCATCCTCTCATATTAGTTAGTTTAATGGAAAATCCATCAATTGAAAAGTGCCTAAGCCATTTAATATCATGCAGATGCAGTAAAGTTTTTTCAAAAAAATAATTAACTTTATGTAGAGGGGGTAAAGATGAATTAAGACGCTCATACATCACAACGCTATAATTGTAAAAGAGCTGTCAAATTTTCAAAGCAGTTGTTCTTTTTAATCAATTTGTTGTATGTTATGATTTGTCTATCAAATTTATAGGAGATGTAAATAGTAAATGTCAATTAATATTGATCCCGAAAAGTTTGCAGAACTTGTACTTCAATCTAACCCGTCTAAAAGCGACAATCCAGAAGATGTTGCAAAAGAGGCATTAGAACTTTATATCAATGCATACCGTTTAGCTGAAAGATATGCACACTTATCTTCAAATGCATTTGATACATGCGAAGTACTTACAGAAGTGAAAAATACAGATTTACTTTTGACTAAATAAAACAACAATCTTAAATAAAAAACAATGAACAGTCCATCAATACCGACTGTTCATCCATCAGAAGTTAAGCACCTGCTTAACTTCTTTTTTATGCTTTATACCTATAATGTACACTTACGCTTCCTTCAAGTGATCAATCACAATCCTTAAATTGTCATCAATATATTTGTTCTTATGCGCAAACAGATAAAAGTCGCGTTGAATATCAACAGGAACCACCATCAATTTCTGATGATCATATGGTGTGAGTGTCGTAGATGAAATAATAGAAATCCCCATTCCTCTTCTCACCATATTCTTTATCAATGTTGTATTATTCATCTCAACTAGAAAAACATCATTCAATCCTAATTTTTCAATTCCTTTTTCTTGGTAGGCTCTGGTACCTGAACCCTTTTCTCTAATAAAGAAAGTATCAGCTGATTCAAACGGTTGACCTTTTTTACGAATTAAGACCAATTCATCATGTTCAATTTTCATTTTATTTAACGCATTATCTTGAATTTCCTTTTCTACAATTCCTAAATCAATCACATTATTTTTCAAATGTTCAATCACATGTTCAGAATTGTCTAATCTTACATGAATATGAAGCTGAGGATATTTTAAAGCCAAATCTGCTAAATGCTCAGCCAAACGGTATTCTCCATACGTATAACTGCTTCCGATTGTCAGTTCACCCGAAATAGTATGCGGTGCCTGTTTTAAATCTTTGATTAAGCGTTCTTCTAAACGCCGTTTTTGAAGTGCATAATGAAACAGCTTTTCGCCGTCTCTCGTCAAACGCATATTAGAATGCTTGAACTCAAATACTTTTACGTCATATTCATTTTCCAATCGCTTGATATCTCTGCTGATGGAAGGTTGTGATGTATATAAATTCTGTGCAGCTTTGGTATAACTTTTCGTTTTCACAACTTCAATTAATACTTTAAAAGGATCCATCCACAACACACCTTTTTGTTTATTCTCCTCAATTATAACAAATCCGTTATAGTCTACATACCAATTATTTATTTAACGTTATAAGAAGCCCGTGCTAAATTAAATGTATGAGGAGGCGTTACTATGAAAGTCATCAGACAAAAATCTTTTGCATTTGGAATAATCTTCACACTGATCATAGCGCTAATCAGTATGTTATTAGCCCAATTGCCTCTGTTAGAAAATTTAGGTGCACTGACTATCGCTATCTTATTTGCGATTGTGTACCGTCATTTTAAGGGCTATCCGGAAACTGTAAGATCGGGTATTGAGTTTTCAGCGAAACGCCTATTAAAAGTTGCGATTGTACTCTACGGGCTCAAACTCAATATCAATGAAATCATTACACAAGGACGTACCTTGTTATTAGTGGATATCGGTGTCGTGATATTCAGCATCGGATTTATCGTTTTATTAAACAAATGGATGAAAGGCGATAAACAAATCGGTCTCTTACTAGGTATCGGCACAGGTATTTGCGGTGCGGCTGCGATTGCGGCGACATCATCTATTTTAAAATCAAAAGAAAAAGACACTGCTTTAAGTGTCGGAATTATTGCCTTGATCGGAACACTGTTTTCATTAGTGTATACCGTCATCAGTTCTATTTTTCATATCTCACCTGAACTTTATGGTGCTTGGTCAGGCAGCAGTTTGCATGAAATTGCTCATGTTGTATTAGCTGCTGGATTTGCGGGTGAAGCATCATTAAAAATCGGATTACTCGCTAAATTAGGCAGAGTCTTCTTATTAATACCAGTCAGTTTGATTTTGCTTTTTATCATGAAATTCAAATCACAAAATTCAAACGAAAAAGCTGCTATAGAAATTCCTTACTTCTTAATCGGATTCGTTATTGCCTCTTTAATTAATACGTATCTGCCGTTACCAGAAGTATGGATGTCATGCTTAAACTTTATTTCTACATTACTTATTATTATGGCAATGGTTGGCTTAGGTTTAAATGTCGC
This sequence comes from Staphylococcus sp. EZ-P03, assembly GCF_003344575.1. Taxonomy (NCBI): domain Bacteria; kingdom Bacillati; phylum Bacillota; class Bacilli; order Caryophanales; family Staphylococcaceae; genus Staphylococcus; species Staphylococcus sp. EZ-P03. The sequence continues at coordinate 272,531 of NZ_QPMO01000009.1, forward strand.
ACTCAAAGATATTAAAGACCGTGCAGGCAAACCGCTTATCGCAATTGTGATTGCCTCTCTATTGCTTTCATTACTTGTTTTTATCACATTATCTCTGCTCCACATATAAAAAAATGGGTTAGAAATTCTAACCCATTTCATCTCTCTTATTTCAATTTGCACTGTGTTTTAACTTTCTGCTTTGTCTTTTTCTTCTTAATGTCTCCCATTGATGTTGTACAAATTCAATGACTGTGAGCAATAAATCTGTCATCATGATCACCTCTGGTTATTTGACTGATGTTTTCTTACTATTTGATTACCACAAGGTGTATAGACTATACATTATAATAATATAAAAAGACCTTGAACCGTAATAAGTTCAAGATCTTGTCATTTCAAAAATTATTTTGCATATTCAATTGCTCTCGTCTCACGAACAACTGTCACTTTGATATGTCCTGGATACTGTAATTCATCTTCAATTTGTTTTTTGATATCTCTTGCTAAGCGATGTGCTTTCAAGTCATCGATATCATCCGGTGATACAATCACACGGATTTCTCTTCCGGCTTGAATCGCAAATGCTTTTTCAACACCTTCATAACCTTCAGATAAAGCTTCTAAGCGTTCTAATCTGCGGATATAATTTTCTAATGTCTCTTTACGTGCACCTGGACGTGCTGCTGATAAAGCATCTGCCGCAGCGACTAGAATAGAGATAATGGATGTTGGTTCTACATCGCCGTGATGGGAATGAATCGCATTAATAACTGTTTCATTCTCATGATATTTCTTCGCAAGTTCTACACCAATTTCTACATGGCTGCCTTCAACTTCGTGGTCAATGGCTTTACCTACGTCATGCAGTAAACCGGCGCGTTTAGCCAATGTAACATCTTCTCCTAATTCAGCTGCCAGCATACCAGATAGATGTGCAACTTCAATAGAGTGTTTTAATACATTTTGGCCATAGCTTGTTCTGAATTTCAATCGACCTAATATTTTAACTAAGTCAGGATGCATGTTGTGAACGTTGATTTCAAATGTAGCTTGTTCACCAGCATCTCGGATAATATCATCTACTTCTTTACGTGCTTTCTCTACCATGTCTTCAATACGACCCGGATGAATCCGACCGTCTGAAACAAGGTTGACTAAAGCTGTGCGTGCAATTTCTCGTCGAATAGGATCAAAGCCCGATAAGATTACTGCTTCAGGTGTGTCATCTATAATTAAGTCGATACCCGTCAATGTTTCTAAAGTTCTAATATTACGGCCCTCACGACCAATAATACGTCCTTTCATTTCATCGTTAGGCAAGTTAACCACTGATACTGTTGACTCTGAAGTATGTTCAGCTGCTAAACGCTGAACTGTAGTTGCCAATAATTCTTTTGCGGTTTTATCGACTTTTTCTTTTGCTTCAATTTCCTTTTCTTTAACAAGTACTGCAATATCTTGTGACAGTTCTTCTTCAACACGTTGAAACTGTTCTTTAATCGCTTCATCGCGTGTGAGACCGGAGATGCGTTCTAATTCTTGTTCGTGCTTCATTATTATTGATTGAACACTACTCTCTTTTGCATCTACTTGTTGTTGTTTTTCTTCAATTTTCGATTCTTTTTGCTCTAAAATCTCATCTTTTTTGTCTAATAGATCAGACTTACGCTCTAAGTTATCTTCTTTTTGAAGAAGTCGGGCCTCTTGTTTTTGAAGATTTCCACGTATTTCTCGAAGTTCGTTTTCTGTTTGTTCTTTTAAACGTTGATTTTCTTCTTTAGCCTCTAGTAATCTCTCTTTTTTGAGATTCTCTGCTTCTTTGTTCGCCTGATTGATTATATCATCTGCAGTTTGTTTGGCTTGCACTTGTTTCTCGTGCAAAACTTTTTGGGCTGCTATATACCCTACAACAACTCCTAGAATACAACCCAGCAAAATGAGTAGGAGGGTTAATAAATTCACACAAACACCTCCTTTTTCTAGGATTTTGTTTATTTGTATATCGATTTCAATATGATTATATGAAGAAATATAAGAATCATACATACCAATTGTACTTTTTAAACAGGAGCAGTGTCAAGGCTAATAGTTTACATAACCACCATAATTACACAAAGCAAAAAGAAAAACCTGGAAGCTGTTTTCCAGGTTTAAAAATCATCTATTCTTCATCGAATAAAGTTGTATTTGCGTCTTTATCCGCTTCTTTTTCTTCTTTCTCTTCAACATCTCCATCAAAGATACCTAATTTTTGTCTTAACTTGTGATCGATATCTTCTTTGACTTCCGGATGTTCTTTCAAGTAGTTCTTAACATTTTCTTTACCTTGGCCCATACGGTCGCCGTTGTAAGAGTACCAAGCACCTGATTTATCGACAATATCATGTTCTACACCTAAGTCGATTAGTTCGCCTTCTTTAGAGATACCTTGGCCGTACATGATGTCAACTTCAGCCACTCTGAATGGCGGTGCAACTTTGTTTTTAACGACTTTGATTTTAGTACGGTTACCCACGATTTCTTGGCCTTGCTTCAATTGTTCTGCACGACGAACTTCTAAACGTACTGAACTATAGAATTTCAATGCGCGACCACCAGGAGTTGTTTCTGGATTACCGAACATAACGCCGACTTTTTCACGGATTTGGTTGATGAAGATTGCTGTACAGTTTGATTTTGAAATGGCACCTGAAAGTTTACGCAATGCTTGAGACATTAAACGCGCTTGCAAACCAACGTGTGTATCTCCCATTTCACCTTCGATTTCAGCTTTAGGTGTTAACGCAGCAACTGAGTCGACAACAATAATGTCTACTGCACCGCTTCGTACGAATGCTTCCGCAATCTCTAAACCTTGTTCCCCGTGGTCAGGTTGAGATAAATAAAGGTTATCGATATCTACACCTAATGCTTCAGCGTATACAGGGTCTAATGCGTGCTCAGCATCAATAAATGCCGCTACGCCGCCTTGTTTTTGTACTTCCGCAATTGCATGCAAAGCAACTGTTGTTTTACCAGAACTTTCTGGTCCGTAAATTTCTACAATTCTTCCTTTAGGGTAGCCGCCTACTCCTAATGCATTATCTAGTGTAACTGAACCGCTTGATACACTTGAAACACGGCGAGCTTTGTTATCGCCCAATTTCATTACGGCACCTTTACCAAACGATTTCTCCATATTTTTAATGACAGTATCTAGCGCTTTTTGACGTTCATTATCCAATGTCTGGCCTCCTATTCGAGATGTAATCTCCAAATTATCTTAATTAATACTATACAGTGTTCCGATTTAAATTACAAGGAATAAACGAATATTTGTTCGCTTATTTTAACAATAACCTCACATTAGACCGAACACCCGTACCTATATAATTACATTTATTACTCTATTACCCTTAAGAAAACATATTTATTAATCGAATGTAGACATAATTCGGCGTTCTATGCTTAATTAATTTTCTTTTTTGGGTCATAGTAAATTCTTCTACTTTAAAGTCGTCTTGTGTCAATACACCAAGATAAACTTCATCTTCATGGTGCAAGAGTGCAATACCGATATCTGTTTGATAAAGTTCTTTGACTTGCTGTGCACCTGATTTCAATCGCGTTTCAAAAGCTTGATCAGCATCCACAAATACCGGATCATCAATCAGCATGCCTTTTAATTTATCCGTTTCGTCATCTTCTTTTAAATTAGAGTATACTTCGCCTGAAGTCACACCATCATAAATCGCAAATGTACCAGGGACTTTTTCTAAAGCTGCTTGTTCTATTGTTATATCATCAGAACCGAAATAATAATTGCCGATACGATTTAATATAGCTTCTCTGACCGGCGCAATTAATGCTTTGCACTCTGCTTCGCTGTCGCCGCTTGCAGTGACACGTATTTTAACCTCATGCGGTCCTGCTAAAGGCGCAATCGTCGGATTCGATTGGTTATCGATTAAATCCAGCAATTCTGTCTCAACCCTGGACTCGCCGATACCCGCAAACTTAAGCTGTTCTGAAAATATCGTACCTTTCTCTTCCATTAACAGCGGCAGTAACTCTTCTTCTGCCATCGGTTCCATTTCTTTAGGCGGTCCAGGCATTAAAACAATACGTTTGCCGTCTTGTTCAACTAACATCCCTGGTGCCATGCCGACTTTGTTCGGTAAAACCGTTGCACCTTCAATTACCAGTGCTTGCTGTTTATTATTTTCACTCATTTCTTGCTTTTGTTCTTTAAAATATTCTTCAATATACTCTAATGCTGTCGCATCAGTCACAAGTGATTTCCCTAAAACTTTCGCAACCGTATGTTTGGTCAAGTCATCTTTTGTTGGCCCTAAACCGCCTGTCATCACGACAGTATCATTCTCATCTAATGTTTGGCGCAATAAGCGTTCTAAACGTGCTTCATTATCACCGATTACTGCTTGTTCCATTACATTCAAACCTACACCGTTGAATAACTGTGATAAGAATTTGGCATTGGTATTGAGTATTTGACCTAATAAGAGTTCTGATCCTACTGCTACTATAGAAATTTTCATAAAACTTCCTCCGTTTATATCACGTCATGTTTTCATTTGTTATATACAAATATAAGGGTGGCACAAACACAGTTATTTGTGAACTCATATGCACTGAAAGTTCAACTGTATTGCACCACCCTATATCATCAATCTTATGCTTGTTTTTTAAAGACATCTCGGCCTTTATAGAAGTATTCAATACCTGAAAGTACAGTAAAGAATACACCGATGTATAATAAAACTTGTCCGATCGGGAAACCAATCCAATTTACTAATGGTTCGCCTAATAAAATCCAAACTAACGCAACCATTGTAACGGCTGTTTTGATTTTACCCAGCTGTCCTGCTGCACTGACAAACCCTTGCTCAATTTGAAGCAAACGTAAACCTGTTACCGCAAACTCACGTGCAATAATAATAATTGCTACAACTGAGTTGGTTAAATCTAATTGCACTAAAACAATTAATGCACTGGCAACTAAAAGTTTGTCAGCAAGCGGGTCTAAGAATTTCCCCATATTGGTTACTAAGTTCCATTTTCTTGCTAAGTAGCCATCCGCAAAGTCGCTTAATGAAGCCACAATAAAAATAATGCCGCTGATAAAGAATTCGATGCGAATGGAGTGTCCTCCGATAAATGACATTTTCCCGAAGCCGAAATCGACTAAAGCGAAAAGAATCAATAACGGAATTAAAATTACCCTGAAGATTGTTATCTGATTGGGCAGATTCATAAACATTTCCTCTTTTCTTGCTATATTATATTAAGAATACTGCTGCTACCCATATTGCCAAAGTCGCAACAATAAACCCAGACAGCCAAATCACCAGCTGTTTAGAATCGCTGCTTTGCGTTTTATAGTCCGGCGGATTAGAACTGCTGAATTGTTCAATCGTGTCATCATATAAGCTGTCAGTCGAGTTCGGCAATTCTTCTTGATGGTTCTTAATCAGGATAGACGCATCAGTATTCACTGCTTTGGCATATTTAGAGATAATCCCTTCTGCATAATTAGGATTGGTAAGTGCATCAAAATCATTATTTTCAATAAGCGTCAAAGTTTCTCTTTTGACCTTTGTTTTCGATTCCAGCTCATTTAATGTCATACCTAAGCGTTCTCTTTTTCCTTTTAACGTCTGTCCGATTGTACTGCTCATATGTTTACACTCCTTGAAACATTATTCAAAAAATCCGAATCCCCCGCCGAAATCACCAAAGTCATTTCCTAAATTCAAGTTATTCTTGCTCTTAACTGTCTGTTGTTTCATATGTTCATATTTAATCTCTTGATCTTCTGTTTCTCTTAATTCGATAATGTAATCAAAATCATCGAGCTGATAGTCGCAAGATTCCACAAATAAATCCGGATGTTCTACCACCTTGATTGCAGGCAAAGCCATCACTTCATCTACTAATTCTCGGTGTTTCGGATCATTTTCTCGTGCAGTTACTGCACCATCGATAATATATACATGTTCCGGTCCGTATTCGCCTTTTAGTAACGAATTACGTACAGTTTGTTTAATCAATGTAGAACTGATAAACAACCAGCGCTTATGCGCACAAACACTGCCTGCTACAATCGATTCGGTTTTGCCGACACGCGGCATACCGCGGATACCGATTAATTTATGTCCATCTTCTTTAAAGATTTCTGCCATAAAATCAACCAGCAGACCTAAGTCTTCACGCTCGAATCGGAATGTTTTTTTATCATCAGCATCTTGCTTGATATAGCGGCCATGTCTGACAGCTAAGCGATCGCGCAATTCTGGTTTGCGCATTTTTGTAATTGATATTTCATCAATTTGATTAACAATATCTTCAAAACGACGCATTTTATCTAAACTGTCTGCACGAATTAATAAACCGCGGCGATTTTGGTCGACACCATTAATCGTCACAATACTAATCCCCATCATACCTAGGAGACTCGAAACATCCCCTAAGAGTCCTGCTCTGTTAAATGTAATTTCATACTCTAAATACCATTCAATTTTTCTTTCTGGTGCTATCATGTTTTACACGCCCCTTAGTTCAACAACATATAGTATTCATCAGAAACAAGGATGTAACATCCGTTCTACAATATGAATGAAAGTAATTACATTATACATTATCTATAGGGATATGAATACGCATAACAATCACTAAATATACCAGCCGCCATTTACTTTTTGAACAGTACCTGTCACACTTTGTGCCTTCTGATTATATAAATAAGCACACGTATAAGCCACTTCTTCAGGCGACACCATTCTATGCTGCGGCAGTTCATCAATAATTGCTGCTAATTCAGACGGTTCGAATGCATCAGCCATATTGCCGCTGACCATACCGGGCGTGACAGCATTGACCGTAATAGATGTCATCGCAAGCTCTTGGCTCAATGCTTTGACAAAGCCGATTTGTGCCGCTTTCATTGCTGAATACACCGTTTCCATGCTTGCACCCGTTTCTCCCCAAATCGATGAAATCAACAGGATACGACCGCTCTCGCTCGCTCTGAGCTGGTCAAGAAAATAACGTGTTGCAAGCATCATATTCTTAACATTCAAGCGATAACAAGTATCTATCTGGTCAGATGACATATCTTGAAACATACCATATAAACTTTGTCCTGCCGCATAAATCAAAATATCTAAATTGTGGATGAAAGAGAAATGCGCTTCGATGTCTATCTCAGCAGCTAAATCTGCTTGCACAAAAGAGACATTTTCATTTTGATATTGCTGCTTAAGTTCCTTTAAAGATGTCTTGTTATAATGCACAATGACTTCATGCCCATCATCCAGCAATTGACGGACAATCGCTGAACCGATGGAACCAGAACCGCCTAAAACCAATGCTTTCATTTACTTCTTAATCTCCAATCTGCTGTCCGCAATCTGATTGAAATTCAAGCTGGCTACGGATGCTTCGTTAATACTATCTAATGTAATGCTGTCAACGATATCTAACATATTAAATAGGCTGACACCTTCAAAATATAATTTAGTATATTGATTGGCAATATATTCAGGTGAATTCAAACTAGAAATGAACTCTCCGATAAATTGTTTTTTCAATAACTCAAAAGCTTCTTCATCTGTTAAATGACCTGCTTTTGTTTTCAGTTCATCCAGCAATAAACGTTTCAGCTGACTTGGGTCTGGTGTTGAACTTGTGATGAGCGAGAAACTATAAGATGGTTCCAAGACAAATTGGTAACCGAATGTATCATCAATCAAGCCGTCATTCAGCAAGTTTTGATAGAAGTCAGTTTCTTCACCTAACACCATTTCAAAGAAGAACGTCATTTCCAAATCACGTTTCATATACGCTTCTTGAGAGCCTTCTTTTGGAACATTTTTAAAACCAAGCATCAATCTTGGTATTTGAATGTTCATTTCTTCCACAACCTTGCTTTGCTGAACAGCTTCCGGCTCAGCTAAACTATCTCTTACAATTTCAGGTTGTGCTGTCAGTTCTCGTTTCGCTTCATGTTCTGTTATTAATGTATTGATGCTTTCAGGATCTACATTGCCGACCACGAACATGACCATATTCGAAGGATGGTAGAACGTTTCATAACATAAATACAAATCATCTTTAGTGATTTTATAAATACTTTCAACACTGCCGGCAATATCCACTTTGACAGGATGATCAGCATACATCGCACGTAATGTATTGAACATCAATTTATAACCTGGTTGTTCTTGATACATCTTGATTTCTTCTGCGATGATTCCTTTTTCTTTTTCTACTGTCGCTTCAGAGAAATAAGGTGTTTCTACCATTTTCATTAAACGTAAAATATTGCGTTCGACATTAGAAGTGGCGCTGAAAAGATAACTCGTACGGTCAAAGCTTGTAAACGCATTGACTTGTGCATTATCTTCTGCGAACTCTGTAAATAAGTCGCCTTCTTCTTTTTCGAATAACTTATGTTCTAAAAAGTGTGCGACTCCATCCGGAACCGTCACAAATTCATCGCTGCCTAAAGGCTTGAATCTACTATCTAATGAACCGAATTGTGTTGTATATGTAACAAACGTTTTCTGAAAACCCGGCTTCGGAATTATAAATACTTTCAAGCCGTTATCCATTTGCGACTCATATACTGTTTCATCTATTAATTCATAATACTGTTTCTTCATTCTGCTTCATCCTCCTTCGTCAACACATAAATCGTATCTAGGATGGCACTTTTTGCAAGTTCGATAACCTGTTCCTTAGTTACATCTTGGATTTTTTGACCATAATTACCGTTCGTTAAGTCCTCAGGAAGCAAGATTTGGTTATGTGCAATTTCTACCATACTTTTTGGTCTGTCTTGAGATTCATTACGTTGAGAAATCAGAATCTTCTTCGCAAGTTCTAATTTTTCTTCACTGAATTCGCCGCGTTGGAATTTTTCAAATTCAGCCAAAATCGTATCTTTCGCAACTTCGTATTTATCTGCAGCTACACCGCTTAATACGAACATATAGCCGTTTTTACCATCAATTTGCGAATGCACGGAATAGGCTAAACTTTGTTTTTCTCGGATTTCGTTGAATAACACAGATGAAGGATCTCCGCCGAACATAGTATTTAATACAACAAACGTATAGTAGCCTGGTTGACCATAATACGTTTTAAAACGGTAGCCGATATTCAACTTAGCCTGATCGATTTCATCATGTTCGATAATCGTTTGCGGTAATTCGCTTTCAGCACGTTGTGCTTGAATAACAGATGAAACTTGTTTTAAAGGTTTAATATCGAATAACTGTTTGATTTTTTCTGTTACTTCTTCTGTATCAACATTACCTACTACATAAACTGCACAATCGTCATTTTCTAGCATGGATTGGTATGTATGATATAACAATTCAGGTGTTACAGCTGGAATATGTTCAATTAAACCTGATGCTAAATAACTATATGGCTGATCTCCAAACATATTTTTCATGAGTTTTAAAAATGCAAGTTGTGCTTTATTATCATTGATAGCTTCTAATTTCTTTTTCAATAATGTCTTTTCTTGTGTTACAAATGTTTCGTTAAAACCGTTATTTTCTACTAATGGGTGATACAAGATTTCTTGCAGTAAATCTAAGCCTTCATCAAATAACGGATCTTTATGTTTCAGATAGCGCTCATTCACAAGTTCTAATGTGATGGTAATGACATGCTTATCTTTGAATTTCGTCACAAAGCTATTAACATATGCACCGTACAATTCTGATAGTTTGCGATTAAACGCCTTATCTGTCGGCCATTGTTTTGTTGCTCTTACGAGCAGTTTGCTCAATAATGAGCGTGCTGTCATCGTAGTTTCATCTAAGGGTGCCATAAATTTAAAAGTGATAATTGTAGTCTTGAATTTATCTGTCGGCATTACTTTGATACGAGGTTCTGTTTTATTATTTTGTTGGCTCACACTATCACACCTTCCTTATTCTTCTTCAGTTTTGCGTATTGCTTTGAATTTGACCACTTCACTCTTGAAGTAATTAAACGAGTAAAGAATCGGTCGATTAAGATGATCGTAATGCACTTGTCTTAATAACATCAGTGCTTCGTTAGGTGCTGATTCTAATGCTTCAGAAACTTTAGGTTCATAACTGACCGACTCGATTTCTGTCTCAGAATACGCAATCTTTATATCAGCAAAAGCTTTAATGGCAGTCAAGATGGACTCATCATGCTCTTGAAACGCTGCACAAGTTAAATAGCTTGTCGCAACTTTATCTAAACAATACACCACCGGACTGCCGTCAGCCGTTCTGATTCTTTCGATGATCGTCACATACTCGCCTTCATTTAAGCTGAGTGCCTTGCGATCATGTTGCGTTGCAGGCTGCTGGTCCAAGTTCATAAAAATAGTACCCGCTTTAAAGCCTTCATTTTCAATCATTTTGCTGATGCTTAATAATTTGTCCAACGGATAGAAAAACGGCTGAGGCTCCTTAACGCTGGCTTGTGCTTCAAAGCTCTGCGTTAAGACTTGCTCCGTAATAAGTTCATCCACTGCATCATATACATCATCTGTTTTCGCATTCACTTCTCTAGCGATAGATAAAGTACTTGGAACAGGATCACCCGGGTTCAATCTGCCTGACTCGATTTCACTTAAAATCCATTCTTTAATTCTGTATATTGAATTCGTATTTGTCATCATTACACCTCACCATTTTCTAAATCTACTAATACTTGACGCGGCTTGCTTCCGCGCTGCGGTCCGATTACTTGATTGTTTTCTAAGTCATCCATGAGACGCGATGCTCTATTATACCCGATTCTGAATTGACGCTGTAATAAAGAGGTACTCGCTTTTTGCTGTTCCACAACAAAGAGATACGCTTCATCATAAAGCGGGTCTTCACTTTTCTTCTCAGTACCTTCTGGTGTCGTACCAGGTTCCATTTCCTTAACGTAATTAGCTTTTTGCTGATCAATGACAAAGTTAACGACATTTTGAACTTCCTGGTCGCTTAAGAAGGCACCTTGAATACGTGTTTGAATTGAACCTCCGTTGCCGAAGTACAACATATCCCCTTTACCAAGCAATTTCTCAGCGCCGCCTCTATCGATAATTGTACGCGAGTCTGTTTGCGAGCTGACCGCAAAGGCAATTCTTGATGGAATGTTGTTTTTAATCAAACCAGTAATAACATCGACTGAAGGTCTTTGTGTTGCGATGATTAAATGAATACCGGCAGCACGTGCCATTTGTGTAATACGCTGTATTGCATTTTCCACATCTTTTCCGGCAACCATCATCAAGTCTGCTAACTCATCCACAATCACTACAATATACGGCAATAATGATTGCTTTTCATCCAGTTCTTCATTTTGGCGTTTCATATAGTCATTGTAACCTTCGATGTTTCTTGTACCTGTGTGTTGGAATAAATCATAACGGCGTTCCATTTCTGAAACAATTTTTTCTAATGCTTGTGATGCCTTATGCGGGTTAGTAACTACAGGTATTAATAAATGCGGAATACCATTATATACATTCAATTCTACCATTTTTGGATCAATAAGCATGAGTTTTACTTCATGCGGCTTCGCATTCAGCAAAATACTCGTGATAATACCGTTGATACAAACGGATTTACCACTCCCTGTAGAACCTGCCACAAGCAAGTGCGGCATCTTGTTTAATTCCACACTGATGGGTTCGCCTGATATATCTCTACCCAAACCTACTTCTAATTTATTCTTAGAAGGGAATTTCTCGTCTAGAACCTCTTTTAGCGATACTAGTGAGATTTTATCATTCGGTACTTCAATACCTACAGCCGAACGGCCTGGAATCGGCGCTTCGATACGTACATCTTTAGCTGCTAAAGCCAACGCAATATCATTATGCAGATTGACAATCTTGCTGACTTTGACACCTTGTGCAGGCTGTACTTCATATTGCGTAACAGCCGGACCGATTTTAATTTGTGTGACTTTCGCATTCACATTGAAATTTTTCAATGTATTTTCTAACAAGCGGCCTTTCTTTTGAACTTCAGCACGTGATGTTGTTTTTTGTTTCGTTGGTGTGTTCAAAATAGAAAGCGGCGGTAATTGATAATCTGAGTTTTCAACTTCGCCCGCATCTGAAATAGAACCCATCGCATCAGATAATGCTTTTGATTCAGCACTGTCATTGCTTTGTTCGACCAATTGACGTTTAGGTCGTTTTCTTGGTGCTGCCTCTGCTTGTTCTGGTTCATGATTGCTTTGTGCTTTTGGTGCGCTTGTTTTCTTATCTTTCGGCTCATCTCCGAAGATCGGAATAGCACTGTCTTGTTTTTCTTCTTCAGGTATCGGCACCTCTGTGAAATCACTGACATCTTTAACTTCTTCTTGTTGTGCTGCACGTTCTGCTGCTTGTTCTTCTTTTTGGCGGCGTTTTTCTTCTTTACGTTCAGCTTGGCGTGCTTTTCTTTCTTTTCTATGTACTGCTGCTTGTTCACTGCCTGATTTCAACTTCTCTAATAATACTTTTGCCATATCTCTGTGACGGCGTTTAGATAATAAAATAAAACTTGAAATAAACAGAATCACTGTAAAGACAACTACTCCGACAATAGAAACGAGCGGTATTGAAAAATGTACTAAGTAATAGCCTAAAATACCGCCGCCGAAGTTAGGAAAATGTGTTTTATCATATTGACGATATACATACGAAATCACAGGTTCTCTATCTCCAACCGCACCTTTTGAAAACACTAAATACAATTGTGTCGCAAATAATAATGCAAATTGAAGTACAATCGATCCTGTTAATCTTCTCGTTTTAGGCAATCTGCCGTTATAAGCTAAAAAGCCGGAAGCAAGAATGACTAAAATATATGTTAAATATCTGCTGTAACCGAATAAATAGTTGAAAAATGTATCAATCACTCTTCCTATTATCCCTAATTGGAAGGCACCTAGAACAACAAGTACTACAGTAATGATTGCTGCTATATAGCGCAATGGCGCTTCATTTTGTTTTTTCTTTGTGTTTCTCTTTTTAGCTGTAGTTTTTCTTCTTGAATTGGTTGTTCTTTTCTTTCTTTGTGCCAAAACATACACCTTCTTTTCAATAAAATATGCTCAAGTGAATATGTATCGCAAGCATGTTGAACAAATGATGTTTTGATTCAACATGGCTTACCGACTAACTTGCCATCTCTATATTTTAACATGGAACAAAATCACATTGTTAAAATTTAAATAATATGATGAAATGCTATGATACGCATAAAAGCACACCATAGCATTCTTGTATGTTAAACATGCATACTGTTCCTTAAACTTCTGAAATAATCGGAATAATCATTGGACGGCGTTTAGTGTTTTCAAATAATAATTTGCTGATTTTATCACGCATATTTTGTTTGATTTCAGACCATTCAATACGACGTTCTTGCAGACCAAGTTCTACAATTTCACGTACTTTTTCTTCCGCTTCTTTCAATAAAGCTTCACTTTCTCTGACATAAACAAATCCGCGAGATTGAATTTCCGGTCCAGCCGCAATTTGTCTATTCTTAGGATCAAGTGTAACAACCGCAATGAAGATACCGTCTTCAGCTAATAAATGACGATCGCGCAGTACGATGTTGCCTACATCTCCGACACCGATACCATCAATCAATACGTTGCCTGATTCTACTTTCTCGTTCAATATCATTGTTTCGCCGTCAAAGTTTAAGACATCGCCTTTTTCAGCTAAGAAAATCTGTTCAGGCGCAACACCCGCTTCAGCTGCTAATTTCGCATGTGCAATCTGCATTTTGAACTCGCCTTGGACAGGGATAAAGTATTCCGGCTTCATGATGTTGATCATCATTTTAAGTTCTTCCATGCATCCATGACTTGAAGCGTGGATTTTTTTACTGTTAGGGATAATATCTGCACCGGCACGTGCCAATTCATTTAAAGTATCCCCGATAATTACTTCCATATTTGCAGAAGCAGTCATTGCTAAGAAGACTGAGTCGCCTTCTTCGATATTCATAATTTTATGTTTTTGTCTTGCCATTTGGTTCAATGCTTCTACAGGTTCGCCTTGCATACCTGTCGCAATGATTACGACTTCGTTCTTCGGATAATTTTTAACTTCATTAATCGGAATCAGCAAGTCTTTCGGAATATCGAAATATCCCATTTTACGTGCAATATTGAATGAAGATTCAAGTGAACGTCCTAAGAAAGAAACTTTGCGGTTTAACTTCTTAGCAATGTTCAGCACTTGCTGGATTCTGATAAAGTTCGATGCGTAGCAAGACACGATTAAACGGCCTTTTACTTTAGTAAATGCATCCAGCATATGTGATTCAATCACATTTTCAGGTGTGTTGTAACCTGGTTTCTCAGCTTCAGTCGAGTCGCTGATCAACGCAAAGACACCCTCTTCGCCGATTTCAGTCATTTTCTTCAAATCAGGCGCATAGTTGCCTTGCAAGCTTTGATCGAATTTGAATTCGCCAGTGTAAACAATTGCACCGTAAGAAGTATGAATTGTTACACCTAAGCTGTCAGGAATACTGTGTGTTGTATTGAAGAATGATACATTTACATTTTTAAAACGCATCACTGATTCATTATTCACTGTATAATATCTGATTTTCTTATCGATTTTACGTTCTTTCATATATTCTTTAACTAATGCTAAAGTCAATTTTGAACCATACACTGGAGCGTCTACTTGTTCCAATACATAGCTGACTGCACCGATCGCATGTTCATGACCGTGCGATAAGAAAATCCCTTTCAATCTGTCTTTATTTTCAACAACATATTGAATATCAGGAATAACAACGTCTACACCCAGCATTTCATCTTCTGGGAACATTAAGCCTGCATCCAACATGAACATTTCATCGTCAACTTCAACGATATACATATTTTTCGCAATTTCACCCACTCCGCCGAGCGGAATGATGCGTATATTTTCATTCTTTTTCTTTACTAAGTTCAATTTTTCTCCTCCTATTTATAATCCCCGACCATATAAGTATTCACTGTATATTATAAGTTAAATTCTTTTTAATGTACACTACTAAACATGTAGCGAGACTGCATTGTCTCTAGATCTTATGTAAAAAAAGAATGCTCGCTCAGCAAATTCATGCCGCACAAGCATTCTTCATAATCATTTGAAATTCTGATTAGTTGTTTTCTTTGTTTAATAAGACACGGTGAGAAGCATTAACACGGCCTTTACCGTCAATTTCAGTTACTTTAACTTCGATTGTGTCGCCTAAGTTCAACACATCTTCAACTTTGTTGATACGTTCGTTCGCAATTTGTGAGATGTGCAGCAATGCATCTGTACCTGGGAATAATTCCACAAAGGCACCGTATTTTTCAATACGTTTTACTTTTGCATTGTATAATTGGCCGACTTCAGCTTCACGTGTAATTTCTTCGATAATTTCACGCGCACGGTTAATCATGTCTTGGTCTACTGCACCAATGAAGATTGTACCGTCTTGTTCAATATCCAATTTAACGCCTGTTTCATCAATGATTTCATTAATTTTCTTACCGCCAGGTCCAATGACATCTCTGATTTTTTCAGGTTTGATTGTCATTGTTTCAACTTTAGGCGCATAAGCACTTAATTCCGGACGCGGCTGATCAATCGTTTGAAGCATATGTTCTAAGATTGTTAAACGGCCGACACGTGCTTGTTCTAAAGCTTCTTCGATAATTTCTCTTGTTAAACCATCGATTTTAATATCCATTTGGATTGCTGTGATACCTTCTTTAGTACCGGCAACTTTGAAGTCCATATCGCCTAAAGCATCTTCCATACCTTGAATATCCGTTAAGATTGTATAGTTATCATCACGTGTTACAAGTCCCATCGCAATACCGGCAACAGGTGCTTTGATCGGCACACCGGCATCCATTAAAGCAAGTGTAGAACCGCAAATAGATGCTTGTGATGATGAACCGTTAGATTCCAATACTTCACTCACAATACGTACTGTGTATGGGAAGTCTTGTGTATCTGGAATAATGTAACGCAATGCGCGTTCGCCTAATGCACCATGCCCGATTTCGCGGCGTCCAGGTGCACGTACAGGACCTGTTTCCCCTACAGAGAAGTTAGGGAAGTTATAGTGATGCATGAAACGTTTTTCTTCTTCTGGTCCAAGACCGTCGATAAGCTGATATTCGCTTAAAGCGCCTAATGTCAATACTGATAACGCTTGTGTTTGACCACGCGTAAATAAACCTGAACCGTGTGCACGAGGCAATAAACCGACTTCTGATTCTAATGGGCGGATTTCATCCGGCTTACGACCATCAGGACGTACCTTTTCATCAGCGATTTGACGACGTACTTCTTCTTTGACTAAGTCATTTAAAATCGCATTGACTTCAGAAAGCAATGCTTCGTTGTCCGGATCTTCTTCATCTTCGAATTCGGCGATGATTTCATCGCGTACTGCATCGATGTTATCTTCGCGTTCTTTTTTATCAAACGTTTGAATTGCTTCTTTCAAACCTTTTTCTTGTGTAAGTGCTGTTACTTTTTCTTCAACCTCTTGGTCGCGTTCAACAGGAACGAACTCAGATTTTTCAGGTTGCAGATATTCGATAATTTCTTCTTGGAATGCAACTAAACGTTTAATTTCTTCATGGCCGAAGAAAATCGCATCTAACATTTCTTTCTCAGTGATTTCGCTTGCGCCCGCTTCTACCATGTTTACCGCATCTTTATGTCCGGCTACTTCTAAATCTAAACGTGATTGTTCTTTTTGTTCTAGTGTAGGGTTGATGACATAATTTCCGTCCACATAACCGACATTGACACCTGCAATCGGTCCTTGGAATGGAATATCAGATACGCTTAGTGCCATTGATGAACCGATCATTGCTGCCATTTGCGGCGAACAATCCGGGTCTGCACTCAATACGATATTCATGATTTGAACATCGTGGCGGTATCCTTTAGGGAATAATGGACGAATCGGTCTGTCGATTAAGCGCGCTGTTAAAGTCGCTTCATCTGCAGGACGTCCCTCACGTTTTTTAAAGCCGCCTGGAATTTTACCAGCCGCATACATTTTTTCTTCATAGTTGACAGTTAATGGGAAGAAATCACCATCACGCGGTTCTTTAGATGCAGTTGCTGTAGATAATACGACTGTATCACCATATCTTACAAGTACCGCACCGTTCGCTTGTTTTGCCATTTGCCCAGTTTCAATTGTTAACGGACGGTTTGCCCATTCGGTCTTAAACACTTTCTTGTCTTGAGACATTAGGAATCTCCTTTCTCTTGCTACCTCTTTTACATTAATAAGTCTATCATATCATTTACATGATTGTTTTTATACGAACTTTAGTATCCAAGCTATAAAAAAAGGAAAGCAACCAACGATGGTCCTTTCCTCTAACTGGTATCTGCTTAATTACTTATTAAAAAGATTAACGACGGATACCTAATGATTTGATTAATTCACGGTAACGTTGAATATCTTTTTTACGTAAGTAGTTTAATAAGTGTCTGCGACGACCTACCATTTTTAATAAACCACGACGAGAGTGGTGGTCTTTTTTGTGTGTACGTAAGTGATCATTTAAAGCATTGATTTCTGCAGTTAATACTGCGATTTGTACTTCTGGTGATCCAGTATCAGTTTCGTGTACACGGTATTGTTTGATTAATTCGTCTTTACGTTCTTGTGAAATTGCCATAGTCAATTTCCTCCTTTTAATTTGTAGTCTCCCCAGTCTGAGCCAGGCGTCGGAGTCTCGACCTGCCAAGAGTGAGGACTTTATATCATTTTGATTGCTCGAAGCAATCATTCCGACTTAGATATTATAAGATACTTCATCTCCGAAATCAACTGCTAATAGATATTTTGCTTGTTCTTTGTCTTTATTCATCTGTTCAACAAGCGGATCAATCCCATCGAATTTGATTTCAGGTCTTAAGTAATGGTGCCAAAAGACAACCACACGTTCACCATAAATATCTTCGTCAAAATCAAAGATATTCACTTCGATGACAATATGTGATTTCTTAGGGTCGTGGAATGTCGGTTTGACACCCACATTGCATACGCCTCTGTAAATGCGGTGTTCAGCACCGATTTCCAAGCTGACCGCATACACACCTTTTTTCGGCAGTACATAGTCATCGCTCGGTTCAATATTCGCTGTTGGGAAACCGATAGTTCTGCCGCGTTTCTCACCTTGAACGACTGTTCCTTTAATGCGGTAGCGATAACCTAATTCGTCATTTGCTTTTTGTAAATTGCCTTCTTTTAATGCTTTTCTAATTTCAGTTGTTGATATTTTCTCAGAGAACATTTCTTGTTTACTCACAATCGTTGTATTAAAGTTTGCCTTATATTCTTGGAGTACAGACATATTGCCTTTGCCGTGTTTGCCGAAAGTGAAATCAAAGCCGGCAATGACTTCTTTGACATGATTTGCGACTAAATAGTTATTCACAAACTCTTCAATCGAAACATCCGCAAATTTTGATGTGAAATTGACAATAATTACATAATCGATATCATAGGATTCTAAAATATCGATTTTATCTGTTAAAGGTGTTAAATAATCTGTTCTCTTTTGTTTAGGATTCAACACCACTGATGGATGCGGATCAAAAGTCATGACTGCTTTTTTCAAATTGTTTTTTTGTGCGATGTCATTTAAAGCATGAAAGACTTGTGCATGACCTTTATGCAAGCCGTCAAAAAATCCCAATGCCATAGCAACGTCTTCTTGTATATATTGCTCAGGTTGTATCGGATGTGTAACTTCAATTACTTTCATTTTTCGCGATGCTCCTTTAATTAAATACCTTTTTCGGTTTGATTTCATTTGGTTTTTCAGCATGCGGTATATAGAGGGCAAGTGCCTTGTTGGTTTCACTGTCTTCCATGACCGTAACTGAATCAATCACTTCAGAAAATTCATTTTTATAGAATTTCTGTCCATTTAAGATACGTTGTTTGATTGATGGGTCGTCAATTTGAATATGAGGCAACCCTTTCAAACCATATTCTATCGGAAATAGCTTTTCCTGTAACGCGTCTTGCTTATATAATGCATCAATCTCATCCAAAGTTAAACTATCTTCAATAGAAAACCCGCCGCTTTCAATACGTGTCAATTGCGACATATGCGCTGGATAACCTAAGCTTGCTCCGATATCTGTCGCAAGTGTTCTGATGTAAGTTCCTTTGCCGCAGCGGATCAATAAGTCAAAAGTACACATCCCTTGTTCATAATGTACTTTTGAATTTCGTTCGATTTCATAAATGTGAACTTTTCGTTTCGGACGTTCAACCGTTTCATTATTTCTCGCATACTCATAGAGTTTTCGTCCATTCACCTTAACTGATGAATACATCGGCGGAATCTGTTCGATTTCACCTTTAAACTCCGCAATCGCTTGATCAATCTGTTCCTCTGTCAAATCTTCTGTCACTGTTTTTTGTTCTAATACATCACCGGTTTGATCTTCTGTTGTAGTACTGAACCCTATCGTCACTGTGGCTTGATAGGCTTTGCCCATCTCCATGATATAATCGCTGACTTTTGTTGCGCCTCCGACACATATCGGCAATACTCCATTCACTTCTGGATCCAGCGTACCCGTGTGTCCCACTTTTCTCGTATGTAAAATTTTACGTAATTTAAAGACCACATCATGGCTGGTTAAACCGCGTTCCTTAAATACAGGTAAAATACCTTCCATCAACAACACCTCATCTCTGTTTCATACCTCATCTATTTTACATGAAATCAGCTCTGAATTATAGACCAAGAAAAATGCGATAAATGAAAGCACGTTGCTCTCACTTATCGCATCTATATTAATCCATATCATCATCGTTATCCTCTATTTCAAACCATGAAACTGAAACGACACTTTTATTCAGTGCATTGATTTTAACTATTGCACCTTCATCATCATCTACCACTTGCTGAACCACATATAATGGCGGCTTAATATCATTCTCTAAATTTATATAAATGAATTGCCCCGGCACTTCTCTTTGTGCAATAGCCTTCGCTTCATTTTCGCTAATGTAAGGCGGTGAATCAGATGATTTGTGCGAGGTTTCTTTTTTATCAGGTTTAGACTTTGATTTGGATTCTTTTTTTATTTTTTCTGTATGCACATTTTTAATTGTGCCGTTTTTCCTATCTACCTCTAAGTCGTAATGCAAACCTTCATCCAGCAGCTTAATCTTATATGCGGTTTTATCTCGATTCAAACCCGATGACAGTATTTTGCCGTCATAACGTTCATCCGCAATTCTCTCTGCTTCTTGTTTTGTAATATCAGTTTGTCCCGACTTGAAATAAATAATGGCACCTAAAATCACGATTAATAAACAGATAATCACAATCAAAAGTATTTTAATCATCTTTTTGATAATCATCTGGTGTCACCTTTTTCATTTTCAAAATAAACGTTGTTCCAACATCCAACTCACTTTCAACTTCAATCTCAATAGCATTACGTTTGGCTAACTCATAGGCAATATATAAACCTAAACCGGAACCGCCTGATTCTCTGGCTCTGGCTTTATCAACACGATAAAACTTAGTGAAAATCTGTTCTAAATCCGCTTGCGGTATTCCAATGCCTTTGTCTTTAATTTGGACATGAATTTCATCTGACTGCGTTTTTGTTGTTATCTCTACTTCTTCTTGACTATACTTAATCGCATTATCTAAAAAGATAGTAATGAGTTGTTTGAATTGGTCCTCATTCACAAAAGCAAATGCTTGGTTATCCGATGAAAAAGTAATTTCACGTTGATAAGCTTTAGATAAACGTAAAGCTTTTTGTTCCATCACAGCATTGATATCGACTGCTGTTCGTTCAGAAGGATGGCTGTTGCGTTCTACTTTTGCTAAATCCAGCATTTGTTCAGTTAAATATTTCATGCGTTGCGCTTCGCTGCTGATGGCTTCGATACTTTCATTTAAAATATCTTCTCTTGTCTTGCCGAACCGCTTCAGCATTTTACTATAAGAATTAATTACCGTAATCGGTGTTTTCAATTCATGAGAAGCATTCAAAATAAAGGTTTGCTGCTTTTCATCATGTTCGCGCAAGTTTTTCATCATTTCATTATAAGTTTTAGTCAGCTCTTGCAATTCTTTTGTGTCTTTTTCATTAATATCCATAATCACATAATGATTCGTATCAATCGTCTTCTTCATCTTTTCGATCAACTGATTAATCGGCTGTAAAATAATTTGTGTCAATAAGCGATTAAGCAAGAACACAATTAATAAGATAAATAAAGTCGACAGTGTCAATACAATCTTCAAAATATCGTATTTGCTGTATTTGAAATCGATATTCTCAAAGATCTGCAGATTGCTGACCTCACCATCTTTCCAAATCACAGGGATACTCACCACTACAAAGTGATGTTCCCTTTTTTCAACGGCTTTTTTATATTGCTTGTTTTTATAAGGTTCGCTTAAGTCTTTGTATTTGGTATTAGAAGTGACTTGGAATTTATTTTCATTGTCTTGACCGACAATAGCGATATAACCATCCGTTAATATCAAACTTTGCAAGACACTTTCTTTATCAGTGTTGTTCTCTTTTGCTTTACGCAACTCTTTCATCGTACTGACTGCTTTGTCTTCAAGCTGGTCTGTTTCAGCGTTTAAAGAAGTCGTCCGATAAATGAAATAAATTGTGAAATTCGTAATAATTACCACAATCGCAATCATTAAAGTGATATAAATTTGGAGTTGTGTGCCTAACTTCATGACTCATCTCTCATCATATAACCGACACCCCTGACACTTGAAATAATAGAAGTATCCGTTGTATCTAATTTCTTTCTGAGATATCTGACATAGACATCGACAATATTCGTATCTCCAATAAAGTCATAACCCCAAACATATTCAAGTATTTGTGCACGCTCTAAGGCGATGTTCTTATTACTCATAAAGTAATACAACAGATTGTATTCTTTTTGTGTCAGCTCAACCAAAATCTGGTTTAAATAGACTTCTCGTGATTGCGGATGCAGCTCTATGTTTCTGAATTTTAAAGTTTCATCTGGTTCCGGCTGATTTAGTTGCTGCTGCTTCAGATGTGCTCTGATCCGTGCTAATAATTCCTCAATTTCAAAAGGCTTAGTAATATAATCATTCGCACCAGAGTCTAATCCGCTCACCTTGTCCATTACCGCATCTCTCGCTGTAAGCATAATAATGACAACGTGTGCATCTTCATTTCTGATACGTCTCAGTACCTCTAGTCCATTCAATTCAGGAATCATAACATCAAGCAGCACAGCATCTATTTCATGCTCATGATAAAGCTTTAATGCCTCTTTGCCTGTATAAGCAATATGCACGTCATATCCCTCATAAGTGAGTTCTAATTCAATGACACGTGCAATCTTTTCATCATCTTCAACAATCAATACGGTCTCCACTCTTTATTCACTCCTACTTCAGCGCAAGTCCAACATGCTGCCAAAAGACATAATACATTACAATCATCGCAATCATGTACAATGGCATCAACCACATGCTTAAATGCATCAGCTGTTTAATTGTAAATGGCTTCTCTTTATTTTCATAAAACAATAGTAAAGCTTTGGAACTGACAGGAAATGTTAAGCAATAGTTCATACCGATTAATGCCATAAATACCACTGCCGTCAGATTCAATCCGAACATTTTGCCGAATACAATCAATAACGGAATGAACACAACTGCACGTGAAGTATGGCTCGTAATATATAAATGAGATGTTACTGAAATTACTACAATCAATACTAACGGCACAAACGTATTTGTCAGTTCTAAATGATGCATCACTTTAAATAAATTATGCTGAATAACATCCAACACTTTATATTTCGCTAAAAGATTACCGAGTGCTGTAGCACCTGCCACAAAGAATATCAAACTCCATGATACTCTGTTGAATGCTTCTCGCCATCCGATCAAATCGATTTTAGGAAGCATCATAATCAAACTCATCAATATAGTGATAAAAGCAATATCAAACTGGTGCACAGGTTCAGTAATCCAAAGCAGAACAGTTAAACCAATCAATACCAGCGCTTTTTTCTCCTTAGTCGAAAAAGGATGCTTTTCATGCACGGGTTCCATTGCTTTTTCTGTTACTTCTGCTTCAATCGGCTTCATATAAATCTTTTTTATCATAAGCAGACTGATAATGCCAATCACAATCCCAAAAGGCAAGCCCCAAATTAAGAATTGCAAATACGTAATAGACTGGTCTGCTTGATTTTCTAATAAACCTATACCGATTAAATGACTTCCTGCACCAATCAAAGATAAATTCGTTCCCATTAAAACTAAAATCGGCATTAATAAGCCAAGGTATCGGCGATTGGCACTAAAACGATCGGTAAAAGCCTGATAAACCGGCAATAGTGCAGCTGCACGTCCGGAAGTTGACGGAATTATCAAAGATAAAATCTGAATGAATAAAAAGACTAAAACATTCAATCTTTTCTCAGATGTGCATTTGACTTCTATCCATCGGATTAAACGATCCAGCAAACCGCTTGTTTCTACTACACCGCCGATAATAAACGCACCAATCATCAGCCAAATCACATGCTCTTCTAACGATTCATATAAAATCGATTCAGGCAGTCCAAGCAATACTCCTAAACATACTACCAGCATGGCTGATAAGCCAGCCGGCATTTTGCTGAAGATAAAAAGTCCTAGAGATAAAATAAATAATGCTACACTCAATTGCCCGAGATAAGACATATTGGTTTCTAAAAAGAGCCAAATTGTAAAAATAAGATAAAGCAGTGTAGCGATTAATTTTGAATAACTCATTGCTGCATCACGAAATGATGACTTGTTTTAATACTTGGACTTTGTTCATGTTGCGCTTGGTTGATTGCCGCACCGATTTGAATAGATTTGAAGATATTACGTGCACACTCTTCAAGCCATTGTTCTGCGTATTCAATTGATACATCTAATGATGAAGGTGCTTTGATAATACTGTGGAATGCATCAATGCCGCTTTGATAATTGAATTCTGCTTGTTTGCCGATTGTACCCGCTAAAGCAATCACTGGTTTATCATATTTTTCCGCAATGCGTGCAACTTCTGCTGGAATTTTACCATTTGGTGTTTGATAATCTAAACAGCCTTCAGCGGTAATAATCAAGTCAGCTTGTGCAATCACAGGTTCAATATGCAAGTATTGCTGAATCAAGTCAAAGCGCGGATATAACGTCGCGTGCGCAAATGCCATCAAACCTGCACCTAATCCGCCTGATGCACCTGAACCATTTTTATAAGCAACTTTCTGTCCTGTTGTCTGTTTGATGCGTTCTGCTAAATGCTCTAAATTGTTTGCTAAGTGTTCTACTTCGTCCGGACTTGCACCTTTTTGCGGGCCGAATACTCTCGCAACACCTTTTGGTCCGCATAGAATATTAGACCAATTCACTGCCACGTCTATTTGTGTTTCTAGAACATGCGAATCTACTTGTGAGACATCGATTTGATCAATATGATGAATTGCACCGCCGCCATGAACATGAATATTTCGGCCTTGTTTATCTTTAAAACGCACACCGATAGCTTGTGCCATGCCAACGCCGCCGTCTGATGTACCAGAATCACCGCAGCCGATTAAGATACGTTCTGCGCCGTGGTCAAGTGCGTGAAGCATTGCTTCTCCTACACCGTAAGTGGAAGTGTGAAGCGGATTTCTTTGGTGCATAGGCACATGTCTTAAACCTGCGATGGCTGCCATTTCTATTACCGCTACCTTTTGTTTGTTCTCATAAAACATTCCATAATGTGTTTTACGTTTTTGACCTAATGGATCTTGTACATGGATAGTATATAATTGTCCATTTTTAATTTGAGTGATGGTTTGGGCGAAACCTTCTCCGCCATCTACCATTGGAATCACCTTTACATTCAGACTCTCATCTGCCGAATGTAAACCATTTTTAATTGCTTTTCCTACCTCTGCTGAGCTTAAACTTTCTTTAAAGCCTGAGGGAATTACTGCTATTTTCATAAATTCAGCCTCCTTGAAATACGATTAACATTTATATTAAGGAGGTTAAATTTGTAAAGAATTAGAGAATTATTAGAATTTGATTAAAAAAAACAGCCGGACACTTAATTATGTGCCCAGCTGTTTCATTCATCCCTCATCAACTTAGTCGTTTTTATGAAGGTCTTGTATCATTTTTTCGATTTTATTTCCGTATTCAATAGAATGATCATATTCAAAGAATAATTCAGGAACCATTCTTAAACGTATTCTTGAACCTAATTCGGATTTAATAAAGCCTTTTGCTTTTTCTAAAGCTTTGAAAGTATCATCTACTTCTTTTTCTTTGCCTAGAACAGTTAAGTAGACTTTTGCTTGAGATAAATCATTTGTAACTTGTACGTCAGTGATCGTTAAAAATCCGATTCTCGGGTCTTTAACTTTCGTGTTAATGATATCCATTAGCTCTTGTTTCATTTGTTCACCAACGCGTTCAGCTCTCATTTTACTCATGTGTATTTCACCTCTTTATTTGAACAATGAACGATTCAGTTCAATCCAAGATTATAAACTAAAATCGCCCCTTTGACAAAGGTTTTCCCTTTATATCTAATGATTAATCTCTTTCTCCTCCACTCATAATGTAAATGAACAGTTAAGCATGTTAATTTTGCGTAAACGTATTAGTGTTCATTTCAAAATAAAGTTAACGTTTCATTTACATTGTGAAAGTGTCTTAACAAAATTTTAGTGATAAACTTCTCAAATCATGATAACTAAAGCATTTTTTCTTCATCTAAGTCTTCTAACACGACAAACTCGAATGCCGAAGTGTCAATAAAAGCGCTTTATTGGAGTGAAAAGTTCATTTCATTTTTTAAATTCATTTCAAAAATTAACGTCTAATGAAACGAAAAGGATTCCTCTTTGTTTCATCAAATTAATGATTAAAGAGGAATCTTTTCAATTACATTGTTTAATTTATGATTGTGCTGCTTTCGAACGTTCTTTTCGTTTTTCTTTATTCATCAAAATCACTAAAATCAACGCCGCTAAACTACCTGCAGCTGATACTGCAATACCGATTTTAAAAATCATTTGATAAGCTTCAAATTCATGGCCTTTAAATTCATCTAACAGCTGACCATTCATCGTATACACCCAGAAGATCGGCGCATAAGCCATAAATGATCCGACACTCATTGCGGAACCTGAATATTTCTCAGGAAGCTTGAATTCAGAAATCGGCGCCAAAATAACACTTTTAGACAAGAAAGTCGTTAATGAGAAAGTAAATAATAAAATCATGCTGAGGACTAAGCCTGTTTTAAAGAAGACCACTATTAACAACACGATAGATGACAAGAATAATGCCACAAAGATCATTTTAGTCGTAGATTTAAAGACATAGTCAGAAATCACACCTGCAATTACACCCGCTAATACCCCTACAAAACCAGTATTCAATACACCGAACACTGCAGTTTGTGCAGTTGAAAGATGATATTGATTTTGTAAGTAAGGTACACTGTATACTAAAATAATGTACCCCCAGTAAATAGACATCGCCGCAATGGCTGCTAACCATACTTTAGGTTGAATTAATACATAGAATAATCCTTTTAAGGCATCTAATGATTTTTCTCCTAAATGCTCATGTTCGATTTTTTCAGCTGAGATACCATTTTTCGGAATGTATTTCCAAATCAGGAATATCATCGGCAGAATTAATAAGTTGTATGTAAACATCGCACCTTTAAATACAACTAAGCCGCTGATTAATGCCATGACTGCTACAACAAGCAAGCTCATAACCACTTCTTCTAAACGGTGAATCGCTTCTAACAAACCAAAACCTAAACCGCGGTGCTGTTTATCTGTAAAGAAGATGACACCGTTTAATACTGCCGGCCAGAAGAACGCATCTGTTAAGCCCCAAATGACCGCAATCACTTTTAATGTTTCAAATCCAGGCGCAAATAAAATAATATAAGTCATTGTCACAAATCGAATCAATAAACCTGTGATTAGAATCGAACGAATTGAAAAACGGTTGTTGATCCATCCGCCAGGAATATAGAAAAACATAGAAATCCCGATCAAACTGAATACTGCACCTAATTGTGCATTAGATAAATGCAGCACTTGAAGCAAGGTATTATAAAATGAACCTTTGAATGCTTCAAATCCTGAATAAATCAATTGTCCTGCTGTTACAACTGTTAAATAACCGATTAATGCTTTATTATCTTTCATTCCTAATTTATTAAGTAGCCAATGCATGATTATTCCTCGCTTTCCATATCTTGTAAATGAACAAGTTTTTGAGGAACATCACTAAAGACACCATCGACACCAAAGTTAAACAATTGGTTGACACGATCAATGTCATTGACAGTATATACATTCAACGTATAGCCTTCTGATTTCACTTGACTGACAAAAGCTGATGTTAAACCTTTGTCTTCAAGATGCAGAATTTTAGTATCCGCAAATGCCAAGACAGTACGCCAATCTTCGTAAAATGCACACGTTTCATACAATACTGCACGCGGATACTGCGGCAGCTGTTCTTGTACTGCTTTTAATAACGGAAGATTAAAACTAGAGAATAGAATTTCGATATCAGCGTCGAATTGTGCCATTTTCTCAGGCAACTGACGCATCAAAGCTTCCATTAATTTCGGTCCGTTTTTACCTGTAATCCCTTTTAACTCAATATTGACATTCAACTTTGCTTGGTTAATGAATTGGATAAATTCATCAAACGTCAATACTTTTTCATCTTTGAATCTTGTACCGAACCAATAACCGGCACTTGCTTCTTTGATGCGAGCATAAGGCGTTTCGCTGACCTCTCCTGCAATAGAAGTTGTACGTGCTAAGTAGTCGTCATGGATTAAAATTAATTGCTCATCGGAAGTAATCGCAATATCTACTTCAATCCATTGTAATTCTGGAATCTCTGCCGCTGCTTCATAAGCGGCTAATGTGTTCTCTGGTGCAACACTCGGAACACCTCTGTGCCCAAATATTGTTTTCATAGTTGTTCACCTACTCAAATGTTTAATACATTAATACTCAATGGCTCAGTATGGTTTCTTTCTTTTCATAATCCTTACCATCAATTGATTAACTTGAGATAATCATATGCGCTCCAAAAGAATTACGCAATCATTTTTATATTTTATCATTTATAATTTACATATAATTAACATTGCAAGTAAGTAAGCGTTTTAAAATTTACAAAATTGAAACATACAAAGGTTGTCACTTTACTGGATATATGAGAATGACTTTACTTAATAAATGAGAAAAAGGATAGCTAAGCGCCATCCTTTTAAATCTTAAAGTATCAATTACTTATAAAAATTCTTTTTCTTTAATATAATCATAGTTACCTTCAAACTTCTCTAATGTTTTATCTTTTAACAAGTAAGTAGTATTAAATAGCTTGTTAAGAAAATATCTATCATGCGAAACTGCAATTATAGTTCCTTCATAATCTAATAAAGCATCTTCTATGGTTTCCTTGGCATCTATATCTAAATGGTTTGTAGGCTCGTCTAAAACAAGTAAATTATAATCAGTGTTTACAATTTGTGCCCATCTTAATCTTATTTTTTCTCCTCCACTTAAATCTTTAACCTTTTTAAACACGTCTTTACCATAAAACATAAAATTAGCTAAAATATGTCTAGCTTGTTCTTCTGATACATTGACTTTTTCACGAATTGTATTCAACAAAGTATCATTGTTATCATTTTCAAATTCATGTTGTGAAAGATAGCCGATTTTTAAATTGTTTGCAGTTTTAATTGAACCTTCATCTACTGAAGTAATTCCTAAAATCATTTTTAACAATGTTGATTTACCAGTACCATTATCTCCTATAATAGCGACATGTTCGCCTCTTCTGATTAACATATTTACATTTTCAAATAATGAATAGTCATATCCTTTAGCAACATTTTCCATTTCAATCACTCTATTAGAAACGCGCTTATCTTCTTCTAGTTCCATATTCATTTTTTTTGAATCTAAAGTTGGTCTTTCTAATCGTTTAATGCGATTCAAAGCTTTTTCCATACTTTTAGCTCGACGATACATTGCAGCATTCGGTGGTTTGGCTTGGCTTGCCCATGTTCTTAATTGCTTTATAGACTCTTTCATTTTTTTTATTTTCTTTTGTTGTGTTTTATAGGCTTCGAATTCAGCTAATAGTCTATTTTCTCTTTCTTCAATAAAATATGAGTAATTTCCATTATAAGTATGAAGCGTTTTTTGATCTATTTCCATAATTTGATTGACTGTTTCATCTAAAAAGTAACGATCGTGTGAAACGATTACAGCAGCACCTTCGTAACTTTCTATATAGTTAGCCAACCATTCTATAGATTTAAAATCAAGGTGATTTGTTGGTTCATCTAAAAGCAGCAAGTCTGTAGGCTTAATTAACATTTGAGCAAGGCCTACTTTTGTACGTTCTCCCCCTGATAAATCTCCCCACTCTGTTTCAAGTAAATGAGCGATATTTAAACCATGAGTCACTTTACGTATTTTAGCGTCTATCTCATAACCACCATTGTCTTCATAATATGTCTGTAACTCACCATAACGAGACATTAGTGTACTTATATCTTCTATATCTTCGCTCATTTTATTTTCTATAATTTCAAGCTGTTTTGATATAGTATTTAACTCTTGAAATACAGATTTCAAACATTGATAAACACATATACTTTTTTCATAATCAGGTATTTGGTTTAAATAACCTATCCTCACATTTTTCTTCCAACTAATAACACCTTGGGAAAGTGTTTCTAACCCAGCTAGTAACTTTAATAAAGTGGTTTTCCCTTCACCATTACGTCCTACTAATCCTATAGTTTCACCAGAATTAAGGGTCATCTTAATATTATCGAATAAAGTTTCTTCTACATAACTTTTAGAAACATTCGAGGCATTTAGTATATTCATTTTTCTTCCTCCATGTTATCTATAAGGAAGAAGTATATAGTGTCAGTTCCTTATAGACCGATTAATAATTTCAAAAAAGACAGACTTCACCAATTTTGGAATTAAAATCGAAAATTTGTTGCGTATGATTTGTAAATATCTGCAACAAAAAGCTATAAGAAACATTTAGACACCTCCTCAAATATAATTTATATATATTTTACAATGAAAAATGGGTAACGTAAAGAGTGTACAGAAAATAAGCATTAACACTACACCAAGCAATATGAAATAAGAATAATACCAATTGGCCAATATGTGGTAGACCCGAAAAATTCTACACAGATCACAGGAGTGACTTTACCTCGCATCACATGGAACAAGTCGCTATTGATTCGAAAATTAACTTGATGTTTTCTAAAGATGGTGTCCCTCGTGGTCGCTGGAAAATAGAAAGGTTTTTTTCAGACAGTTAACCAAACTTTCTTAGAACAACTTCCTGGATATATAAACAATAATGATACTCCTAGCGATTTAATAGATTTTCAAAATTTCGAAGAAAAATTACGATACTTTTTAATTGAAGATTTTAATCAAAAAGAGCACAGTGCTATCCAGAGCTGTAGTGCGTTGCTTTTCTCATTTATTAGGTAAAATCATTCTCATATATCGAGTAAAGTGACAACAAAGGTGTAAGCTATCAAAAAATCCAACCTGATTTCAGTGCTTCGCTGTCATCAGATTGGATAGATTGATAGAAAATCTTTATTTTTTTTATTCAGACATCACGATGATATTAAAGAAATGGCCATCGATATCTTCGAAAGTGAAGCCGTAAAAACCGTTGCGTGTTTTCGGCTGATCGATGACTTTTCCGCCGGCTTTTTGAACTTCTTTTGCCAGTGCGTCTGCTTCTTCATTAGTATCTGTTGATAATGAAATCAAGGCATCATTACCATACGGTACTCGATGGATATATTTTTCAAATTGTTGTGCAGCGACGACCATAATCGGTGAACCTTTATCAGCTTTTATCCCAAACATTATCCCTTCTTGTTCAGGACGTTCCATGATTTCAAAACCGATTGCCTTATAGAAGACTTTGCTTCTTTCTAAGTCGTCACTATGCAAGTTAAACCATAAATTGTTCATAACATTGATAACCTCCCCGCTGATTAATAGGATACTTTACCCTTTTTACACATGAAAAAGCACTCCCTATTGGAAGTGCTTTTCATTAAAGTAACAAGCTTATCTTTCGATTTCAACCATTTCATAAGCTTCAATGATGTCATCTACTTTTAAGTCATTGTATTTTTCAATTGTAATACCGCACTCATAACCTTGTGCGACTTCTTTAACGTCATCTTTGTAACGTTTTAATGTGTCTAGTTGACCTTCGAACGTTACGATGCCGTCACGGATAACACGCACACCTGCGTTACGTGTGATTTTACCGTCAGTCACATAACAGCCAGCGATTGTGCCGACTTTAGAAACTTTGAATGTTTGACGTACTTCTGCTTGTCCGATTACTTTCTCTTCGTATTCAGGGTCAAGCATACCTTTCATCGCAGATTCGATTTCTTCGATAACGTTGTAGATGACGCGGTGTAAACGCAAGTCTACGTTTTCTTGTTCAGCTGCACGTTTCGCACCTGCATCTGGTCGAACGTTGAAACCGATGATGATACCGTTAGAGGCATTCGCAAGTGTTACGTCTGATTCGTTGATCGCACCTACTGCTGTGTGGATGATACGAACGTTAACACCTTCTACATCGATTTTCATTAATGAAGCGGCTAATGCTTCTACAGAACCTTGTACGTCACCTTTGATAATAACGTTAAGGTCTTTCATTTCGCCTTGTTTCATTTGTTCGAATAAGTTGTCTAATGTTACGTTTTTGCTTTCTTGACGTTGTTGAAGAATGCTTTCTTCATGACGTGCTTCACCGATACGGCGTGCTTGTTTTTCATCTGAGAATGTTACGAAGCGGTCACCTGCTTGCGGTACATCATTAATACCAGTAATTTCAACAGGTGTAGATGGTCCTGCAGATTTAATACGTTTACCTAAATCATTCACCATTGCACGTACACGGCCAAATGTATTACCCACTACAATCGCATCTCCGACATGTAATGTACCGTTTTGAACTAATAATGATGCCGCTGGTCCGCGTGATTTGTCTAATTCTGCTTCAATCACTGTACCTACTGCACGTTTATCAGGGTTTGCTTTAAGTTCTTGTACTTCAGAAACTAAGACAATCATTTCTAACAAGTCTTCGATACCGTCGCCGCTTAACGCTGAAAGCGGTACGAAGATTGTGTCGCCGCCCCAATCTTCTGGGAATAAACCGTGTTCAGTCAATTCTTGCATTACACGATCAGGGTTTGCTGTCGGTTTATCGACTTTGTTGACTGCTACGATAATCGGCACATCTGCTTCTTTAGCATGGTTGATTGCTTCAATTGTTTGAGGCATTACACCGTCATCAGCCGCTACAACTAATACAGTGATATCTGTCACTTGCGCACCGCGTGCACGCATTGTTGTGAACGCTGCGTGTCCTGGTGTATCTAAGAAAGTAATTTTCTTGCCGTCGTTAGTGATTTGATAAGCACCGATATGTTGTGTGATACCGCCTGCTTCGCCGTCAGTCACGTGTGTGTTTCTGATAGAGTCAAGCAATGTTGTTTTACCATGGTCAACGTGTCCCATGATTGTCACAACTGCAGGACGTTCTACTGCATCCGGATCTTCTTCTTCATCATCGAAGTAGATATCTAAATCTTCTTCATCGATAACAATTTCTTTTTCAACTTCTACACCATAATCATCAGCGATTAATTCGATTGTTTCATCGTCTAATGATTGGTTAATGTTAGCCATGATACCAAGCAAGAATAATTTTTTCACAATGCTTGATGATTCAATATTCATTTTATCTGCTAACTCGCCAACAGTAATACCTTCTAAATAAGTGATTTTTTCAGGTATTTCTTTAACTGGTTCCGGTTTTGGTGCTTGTTTTTGATTATTGCGTTTGTTTTTATTATTTTTATGATTGTTTTTGTTGTTTTGGTTCTTGTTGCCTTTTTTATTATTCTTTTTAGCATTTCCGCTATTATTATTGTTTTTATCTTTATTGTTTTGATGTTTTTTGTGATTATTTTGAGCAGCTTTATTGTCTTGCTTATCTTGAGATGAACCCGGTTTGAACTTTTTGTCCAAGGCTTTGATTTCATTTGGTTCTAACGCTTGCATGTGGTTAGACACCTCAACGTTCATCTTTTTCAATTCATCAATAACATCTTTACTTTTTAATTTTAAATCTTTTGCATACTCGTAAATTCTCTTTTTACTCATATAATCACTCCTTACGTTATTCATCTATCATTGATAATAGCTTTTTGGCAAAACCGTTATCCATTATAGCTATATTCACGCGAGAAGATTTGCCAAGTGCTTGGCCTAATTCTTCTCTAGTACCGAATATACGCAACGGAACGTGGTAACTTTCGCATTTTTGGCTGATATCTTTAGTTGTTCTGTCAGAAGCATCTTCAGACAAAATCACTAAAGGTACTTTTTTCTTCTTAATTTCTGCTAAGATGACTGATTCACCTGATTTGACTTTACCAGCCCGCATTGCCAATCCTAAAAAATTCAAGATGTTGCTCTTATTCATTTTGGAATCTCTTCTCTATAGATGAGACGTATGATTTCTTTATAGACAGGCGCTAAAGTTTCAGCATCAGCTTTAAAGAACTTTTCTAAAACGGCCTTTTGCTGAGCCTTTTCCACTAATGCGACATCTTTAGAAACATAAGCACCGCGGCCTGGTTTCTTGCCTGTCGCATCGGCAGAAATCTCTCCCTCTTTATTAATTACCACACGAATCATATCATTTTTCGGACGCATTTCATTTGAAAGTATACACTTTCTCATTGGAATCTTCTTTTTCTTCATAAAGGCATTCACTCCAAATTATTCTTCTACGTCTTTTTTATCGTCTTGTTCTTCTGTTTCAGCTTCTTCTGAGTTGTCTTCTTGTACTACAACTTCATCTTCTTCTGAAACTTCAGGTACTTCTTCTACTTGCGCTACTACAACTTCTTCAGAAAGATCTTCTTGTGCAGCATCTTCTGTTTCGTCTTGTTCCGGTACTGGATAAATACCAGCTTCTCGTGCATCTGTTTCAGATTTGATATCAATTTTCCAACCAGTAAGTTTTGCGGCTAAACGTGCGTTTTGACCGCGTTTACCGATTGCTAATGATAATTGATAGTCCGGCACAACAACAGTTGTAGATTGATTGTCTTCGTCTACGATAACTTCAAGTACTTGTGATGGGCTTAACGCATTTTTAACAAATACTTTAGGATTTTCATCCCATTGTACGATGTCGATTTTTTCTCCGCCTAATTCTTCAACGATAGCTTCAACACGTACACCTTTTGCACCTACACATGCACCTACTGCATCGATATCATCATTTTCTGAGTACACACTGATTTTTGAACGGTCGCCCGCTTCGCGTGCTACTGATTTAATCACTACCACACCATCATAGATTTCCGGAACTTCTTGTTCGAAAAGACGTTTCAGCAATCCAGGATGACTGCGTGATACATAGATTTGAGGACCTTTTGTTGTTTGTTCAACTTTGTTGACATACACTTTGATGCGTTCGTTAGGAATGTAGCTTTCATTCGGACTTCTTTCAGCTTCAGATAATACTGCTTCAGTACGTCCTAAGTTGACATACACATAACGATGGTCGACTCTGTCGATAATACCAGTTACGATGTCTTCTTCTTTATCGATGAATTCATCATAAAGAATTTCTCTTTCAGCATCGCGCAAACGCTGCATAACAGCTTGTTTTGCTGCTTGTGCGCCGACACGGCCGAAGTCTTTAGGTGTAACATCTTCTTCATAGATATCGCCGATTTCATATGCAGGGTTTTTCACCAATGCAGTGCTGATATCGACTTCATCGCGATCATCAAAAACTTCTTCTACAACTTCTTTTCTTGCGATGACTTTGAAAGTACCTTCATCCATATTTAATTCTACACGTGCGTTACGTGAAGATTCATAATTCTTTTTATAAGCAGTAATCAATGCAGCTTCAATGGCATCGATTAACACTTCTCTAGGAATTTTCTTTTCTTTTTCTAAATACTCTACTGCTAGTAATAATTCATTTGACACGGTTAAATCCTCCTACTCAGGTTAAATCAAAACTGCATGACGTGCTTTAGCAATTTTATTTCTTGGGATTTCAACTTCCTTTTTCTTTTCTTTCACTTGTACTTGCATAACAATGTGATCGTCGTCTACAGATTTCAAGACGCCTAACCATTCTTTTTCGCCTTCAATCGGGGCATAAAGTGAAACAAATACAGGTTGATCGACTGCATTGCGAAACGCCTTATCGTCTTTGATAGGACGTTCAGCACCTGGCGACGCTACGTCTAAATAATACATTTGTTCAATCGGATCTGCTTCATCCATCGCTTCGCTGATTTTTTCAGATGCAAGTGTGCAGTCATTCAAATCAACACCGCCCTCTTTATCAATAGAGATGCGAAGGAAGCGATCTTTACCCTCTTTTGCGAATTCAATATCTACAAGTTCAAAATTCAAATCATCTAATACCGGTTGAATAATTTCTTCGATTTGTTCAGTGATTTTACTCATGCTGACCTCCTTTTAAGCAAATAGAAAAGAGCGGGTAAACCCCACTCTTTGTGACTAAAGTTCATTTTTTACGCACTATGATTATAACACAGAGCGTATTGAAATGCCAATTGAAGCCCAATTAACACTTTCTTGGTCATTACATATCAAAAATAGACAATTGTGCTTTATCAGGTAAACCTGGCAATGAACCAAGTTCATCTAAATAATCAATGACTTTTTGAGATAAGCCTGCCTTTTTATTCAAGTCTTCTTTTGAAAGGAACGGTCCTTCATTACGCGCTTCAACAATACGTTTTGCTACGTTTTCACCTAATCCCGGTACTGAAATAAACGGCGGAATTAATGTATCCCCTTCAATAATAAACTCAAAAGCTTGGCTCTTTTCTAAACTGATCGGCTGCATACGGAAACCGCGATGCGCCATTTCATTCATGATTTCAAGCACAGTCAAGACATCTTTTTCTTTCTTGCCCAGTTCCATATATTTAGAATACATATCTTTAACAGTTGCTTTAATTCCTTCTTTATCTTTAATCATCGTTAATAAATCAAAGTCAGAAGCACGAACTGTAAAGTATGACGCATAATAATACAGTGGATAGTGCACTTTGAAATAAGCGATACGTACTGCCATCAATACATAGGCTGCCGCATGGGCTTTAGGGAACATGTATTTGATTTTCTTACATGAATCCAAATACCAATCCGGTACATCATTGGCTTTCATAATTTCTTCCCATTCTTCTTGCAAGCCCTTACCTTTACGAACTGCCTCCATAATCTTGAAGGCTAGCGACGGTTCTAATCCGGCATACATCAAGTACACCATAATATCATCACGACAACCGATAACACCAGATAAGTCGCATGTGCCTGAACGTACTAATTCTTGCGCATTGCCTAACCATACGTCAGTACCATGTGATAATCCGGAGATTTGAACCAACTCTGAGAACGTTGTCGGTTTTGTATCTTCCAGCATTTGACGCACGAAAGCTGTACCGAACTCAG
Source organism: Staphylococcus sp. EZ-P03 (assembly GCF_003344575.1). Lineage (NCBI taxonomy): Bacteria > Bacillati > Bacillota > Bacilli > Caryophanales > Staphylococcaceae > Staphylococcus > Staphylococcus sp. EZ-P03. Next base: position 309,223 of record NZ_QPMO01000009.1, read on the forward strand.
GTACACCGAACGTACCTGTTTTACACATAATATCCTCTTCGCTGACACCTAACGATTCTGGCGTACTGAAAATACGCATCGTCTCTTTATCGTCGACTGGTACTGTTTTAGGATCAATACCAGATAAATCTTGAAGCATTCTGATCATTGTCGGATCATCGTGTCCCAGTATATCAAGTTTAAGCACGTTATCGTGAATCGAGTGGAAGTCGAAGTGTGTTGTCATCCATGCTGAAGATTGATCATCAGCCGGATATTGGATTGGTGTGAAATCATAAATATCCATATAGTCAGGAACTACGATAATACCGCCCGGGTGCTGTCCGGTTGTACGTTTAACACCTGTACAGCCTTTAACTAAGCGGTCTACTTCAGCACCGCGCTTATGAATACCTTGGTCATTTAAATATCCTTTAACATAACCGAAAGCTGTTTTTTCAGCAACCGTACCGATTGTACCTGCACGGAATACTTTATCCTCACCAAACAGCACTTTCGTATAGTTATGGGCCTCTGGCTGATATTCCCCGCTGAAGTTCAAGTCGATATCAGGTACTTTGTCCCCTTTAAATCCTAAGAATGTTTCGAACGGAATATCTTGGCCTTCCTTAATCATTTCAGCACCGCATTCGCATTTTTTATCTGGTAAGTCGAATCCAGAACCGACAGACCCGTCATTAAAGAATTCGCTTTTTTTACACTTAGGACAAATATAATGCGGCGGTAATGGATTTACTTCTGTAATCTCAGTCATCGTCGCAACGAAACTAGAACCTACAGAACCACGAGAACCTACTAAGTAGCCGTCATTCAAGGATTTCTTAACCAAACGCTGCGAAATCAGATAGATAACAGAGAATCCGTTACCGATGATACTTTCCAATTCTTTTTCAAGTCGGTCAATTACAATTTGCGGTAAGTCGTCACCGTATAATTTACGAGCATTGTTATAACTCATTTCACGAATCTCTTCATTCGCACCTTCCATACGCGGTGTATACAATTTATCTTTAATTGGTACTACACGTTCAATCATATCCGCAATTTTATTCGTATTATCGACTACGATTTCTTTTGCTTTCTCTTCGCCTAAGAAATGAAACGCATCTAACATTTCATCTGTTGTTCTGAAATGCGCTTCTGGCAAAGTAGAACGATTCAACGGGTTACCTGGTTGAGAGGCAATCAAAATTTTACGTGCAATGCCGTCATGTTCATTCAAGTAGTGAACATTCCCTGTCGCAACGACTGGAATATTAACCGCTTCTCCCGCTTTTAACAAACGTTGGTATATCTCTTCCATTGTTTCGTTATCTCGGATTAATTCTCTATCGATTAGATCTTGATACAACGCAGGCGGCTGCACTTCAATATAATCATAGTATTTCGCAATACGTTCTACTTGAGATTGATCTTTCTGCATCACTGCAGTAAAGACTTCACCTTCATCGCACGCAGATCCGATTAATAAACCTTCGCGGTATTCGTCTAATAATGAACGCGGAATTCTCGGTGTACGATAGTAATATGTGACTAAAGACTCGCTGACAATTTTGAATAAGTTCTTAAGTCCTTGCTGGTTTTGAACTAAAATCGTCACGTGGCTTGGTCGTGCACGTTTATACGCATCTTCATTAGATAGAGATTGGTTGATATCTTGATGATTCTTAACACCTAATTCATCTACTTGTTTCAACATCTTCATAAAGATATAAGCAGTTGCTTCGGTATCATAAATGGCACGGTGATGTTGTGTCAGTTCTACACCGTATTTCTTAGCTAAGAAGTTCAAGCCGTGTTTACCGAACTCTGTGTTAATCGTACGTGATAATTCTAAAGTATCAATAACACCGTTCGTATAATTGCCAAGTCCTGCACGTTCATAACCTGTATCAATAAAGCCCATATCGAACGAAGCATTATGCGCTACAAAGATTGCATCTCCGACCCATTCTTTAAATTCTGTCAGTACATCATCTATCTCAGGTGCATCGACAAGCATTTCATCAGAGATATGTGTTAAATTCTTAATCGTTTCAGACAAACGTTCATGCGGATTACTGAAACGTTCAAACTTATCAATGATTTCTCCGTCATGTACTTTAACCGCAGCTAACTCAATAATTTTATCGTATTGGTTAGAAAGTCCAGTTGTTTCGACGTCGAATACAACATAAGTTGCTTCTTTTAAATTGCGGTCTGTCGGATTATAAGCAATCGGTACACCATCATCCACAAGCATACCTTCCATACCGTAAATCATTTTAATGCCGTTCTTTTCTGCGGCACTGAATGCATCCGGATAAGCTTGTACCACATTATGGTCTGTCACCGCAATCGCAGGATGACCCCATTTCGCAGCTTGTGCTACATAATCACCGATTTGGTTAATACCGTCCATTTGACTCATCGCAGAATGCAGATGCAGCTCTACACGTTTTTCATCTGCTTTATCTTGTTTAGGCGTCTTTTTGATTTCTTCAATATCAGACATCATCATTACTAAGTCGCGAACGAATGTATCTTCTTCAATACGGCCTTGTGCACGTACCCACTTGCCGACGCTTAACGCTTTGAAGTGATCTAAATCATCTTTGTTTTTACGCGTAAACATTTTCAGCACAAGCGAGTCGGTATAGTCGGTTACTTTCAATTCCACAATATGGCGTCCGCTTTTTAATTCTTTGATATTCATATCAAAGATTACCCCTTCGATCGCGACTTTGAATTCTTCTTCAATAATCGAATCAATCGAACGGACATTGTCCACTTGAATTGGTTTGCCGATTTGACATTTGTCCACTGAACTTTCGTTATTATCTTGTTGTTTAGCTTTCTCAGCTTTCATTTTTTCTAGTTTTTCTGTCGCTTCTTTGGCACTTTGCTGATCTTCTTCTTGAATATAAGCTTCAAGCGATGCCAATTCATTATCATGATCTGCAATATCTGTTTCAAAGATAATTTTATTAACGTCAAAGCCGCATTGTCTGTATGCTTTGACTAAGCTGCCGTTGCAAGCTTTATGGAAATAATCACGTTCTATATCATTTGAAACCATTACTTTTAATACATTGCCTGACATGATTAAACGTTTTTGTTTTAATTGTCCTTTTACTTTTGGAGACAAGCGTGTTTGATCAATACAATGATTGAAATATTTCATCGCAAATTCATCTTGGTTTTGTGTATCTTCAACCACAAATTGCCAATCAATCGTTGCGATTTCTTTAAATTCTTCAATCAATGCGTGTGTAAATAACATGTAGTCTTCATAAGAGAGGAAACGAGGCAGTGTAATTTGAAAGAGCCATGTGCGTTCTTTTTGCGACACATCAATGCGGTTCAATTCACTTTTTTCTAATATATCTGTCTCCAGCTGATTTGCTATTTTAATCTGATCAGCCAGCACTTTAAATTTTTCTTGATTCGTCATTGCCAAGACAATTACCACCTTAGTTATTATTACATCTTTCATAGGATTCAGGGCTGCAGCTTTGTCAGGGTGTGTACGCATAACACCCATGTAAAACGAAAAATTTGAACCACGTTCTAAAAACGCGGTTGAATTTTCTTACGTTCTGAAGTTCTAAAATATTATACCAAATTTTCATCCATTCTTAAAATCTATGAACTGTATTGCTATGTATATAACAAAAAAGCCGAAGTACTTATGTACCTCGACCCTTTTATCAATGCAATTAGATTTGTGCATATAAATCTTTAACATAATCAAGCAATTCTGACGCAGCCACTTCGTCGCTGTCGCCTGTATCTCGGCGTTTCACTTCTACAATACCTTCTGCAGCACGTTTACCTACAACAACACGAACTGGAATACCGATAAGGTCTGCATCGTTGAATTTAACGCCTGCACGTTCTTTACGATCGTCATATAACACATCAAAAGAAGATTGCAATTCGCTGTAAAGCTGATCGCCTAATTCACGTTGGTCCTCTTTTTTAGGATTGATTGTGATTAAGTGGACTTCAAATGGTGTTACTGATTTCGGCCAGATAATACCATTGTCATCATTGTTTTGTTCAACGATTGCACTTAATGTTCTTGAAACACCAATACCGTAGCAGCCCATGATTAACGGTTGTGCTTTACCTTGGTTGTCTAAGAATGTCGCATTCATTGCTTCTGAGTATTTCGTGCCTAGTTTGAACACTTGGCCGACTTCGATACCTTCTGCGAATTTCGCGGCGCCTGAGCCGTCGCTTAATGATTCGCCTTCAAGGATGAGGCGGAAATCTCCGAATGCCTCTACGTTAAAGTCGCGTTCAGGATTTGCATTAATGAAGTGGTAGCCATCTTCATTCGCGCCGACAACTAAGTTTGAAATTTCTTGAATGAAATTATCCGCATAGATTTTAATACCTTTTTCTTGGATCGGTCCGATTGACCCTGGGTTAGCACCGACAAGGTTAACAATCTCATCTTGGCTTGCAAGTTCAATGTTGTCTGTACCGAAGTATGCTTTTAATTTCACATCGTTGATTTCATGATGACCGCGTACTAAAACAATAATAAATTCTCCATCTACTTTGAAGACCATAGATTTCGCAATTTGATCAAGCGGACGATTAAGCAGATCCGCTACTTCTTGTGCAGTATGCGCATTAGGCGTTTCTACTTTTTCCAACTCAAGCAATGCTTCTTGATTATTGTTCGGTTCGTAAACGACTTCTGCTTTTTCAATATTTGCGGCATAGTCGCTGTTTTCACTGTATACAATCGTATCTTCACCGATTTCGCTCAGTGCCATAAATTCGTGTGTATGGCTGCCTCCGATTGCGCCTGAATCTGCGACTACCGGACGTGCATTGATACCTGCACGTTTGAAGATTCTGCCGTATGCATCATACATTTCGTGGTATGTTTCATCTAATGACGCTTCATCAGCATGGAATGAGTACGCATCTTTCATGATGAATTCGCGGCCGCGCAATAAACCGAATCTCGGACGTTTTTCATCTCTGAATTTAGATTGAATCTGGAACAATGTTAATGGCAACTGCTTATAAGATTTTAATTCATCACGTACGATAGAAGTGACAACTTCTTCGTGTGTTGGTCCTAATGCGAATTGGCGGCCGTTACGGTCTGTCAAACGCATTAATTCACTGCCATAAGCATCCCAACGACCTGATTCTTCCCATAATTCTGAAGGCTGTAATGCGGGCATTAAAATTTCTACCGCATCAATCTTTTCCATTTCTTCTCTGATAATTGATGTAATATTGTTCAGTACACGTGTAGCCAGCGGCAAGTAACTGTAAATCCCGCTTGTACTTTGTTTGATTAATCCTGCTTTCAGCAATAACTGATGACTTAAAGCTTCAGCTTCTGCCGGCACTTCTCTCATCGTTGGTATAAATACTTTTGACTGTCTCATAAAACTAAGGTCCTCCGTTTCTTATAAGAAATAACGTTGTATGTCATTCCATGTTACTAATATCATAATAATAATCACAAAAATTGCCCCTGCACCGATAATATAAGTTTCGGCCTTTTTGTTTACAGGTCTTCTGAAGATTGCTTCATATAATACAAAGAGTATTCTTCCGCCATCTAACGCAGGTATCGGCAATAAGTTCATTAATCCTAAGTTGACACTTAATAAGGCTGTCCATCCTATCAAGTTAATGATACCAGTTTTTACGACAGTATCAACATTATGATAGATACCTACTGGTCCATTTAACATGTCAAAGGAGAAGCCGCCTGTAAAGATACTGGCTATCATGCCGACAATCGCTGTAAAGATTAATGTTCCTGCTTTAAAGAATTGTTCAACTCCGGATACAAGCGGTGCTGTTAGCGAAGAATGTTCTTTATCAGGTTGGAAACCTAAGATATAAAAGGTTTCAGATGTCGTTTTGGAAGTTTTCTGTGTTACTTTTTTCGGTTTGAATTCAGCCTTATGCTGTTTACCGTCGCGTTCATAAGCAATTGTTATTTTTTTGCCTTTATTTTCATCTAAAGCATTTTTAATGTCTTTAAACTTCTCGATTTTATGATCACCGATCTGCTCGATTTTATCCCCCGGTTTTAATCCTATTTCTTGTGCCGGCGTATGATCTGCAACTGATTTAATCACATTGTTCGGCGTACCTTGATAATAAGCTAAACCGATAAAAATCACGATTGCTAATAAGAAGTTGAATAATGGTCCTGCAAAAAGTGTTAAAAACTTCTGTAATGGATTCTTATGCATAAATTGACGGTTTCTCGGCGCAATTTGAATCAAACTGCCGTGTTCTACGAAATAAGCTTCTTTCGCAATATGGAAGCGATGACGTTCATCGTCATAAGATGTAATCCCTTCAACATACATTTCATCTTTGAAATCAATTTTCTTCACTTCAATGACTTCTGCTTGTTGGAATTTATGCTGATCATCTAACAGAATATGTGTAATTTCATCTTTGTCGTTTAATTTGATTTTGACAGACATGCCTGGTTCAACAGGCGCTTCTTCCAGTCCGTCTCCTGCCATGCGGACATAACCGCCGACCGGCAATAGTCGAATAGTATATAATGTTTCGTTTTTTCTAAAACTTAATATTTTAGGTCCCATGCCAATCGCAAATTCGGGGCACATAATTCCTGCACGTTTCGCAAAGAACATGTGACCATACTCATGGACTGAGACAATAACACCGAATACGATAATAAAAGATAATAATGTTATTAGCAAAGTTGGCCACTCCTACTTAATAAATTGGTACATTTTCTATGTAACCTTTTTGGTCTTGCTTCTATAGTTTCATAAAATCATTTTAATCAAATTCATCCGAACATACAATGAATAAACGGCATGAAACAGAAAAGAGGCATGCCTCAAGCAAACGATGTAAGATTGTTTGCACTGTCGCATGCCTCACTTTTTAATTTTGCAATAATAGAATATTTAATAATGGTAAGACGAACATAAAGCTGTCGAAGCGATCGAGTATACCGCCGTGACCCGGTAAAATTCTTCCTGAGTCCTTCACACCGAAGTGGCGTTTGAAACCAGATTCTACAAGGTCGCCCAGTTGTCCGAACATACTTAATACGATTGTGATTGCCAGCATCAGCACAATATTAACCGGGAAATCGATAAACAGCTGCATGATAACAGGGACTAATAAGCTGCAAAGCACACCGCCGATAAAGCCTTCAATTGTTTTATTCGGACTGATGACAGGCCAAAGTTTATGCTTTCCTAATGTACGGCCGAAAATGTATGCGCCAGTGTCTGTTGTCCATACTACTAAAAATGCAAATAAGATATAAGCTAAACCTTCTTCACGTGTTTCGTAAAGGTACATAAACCCTATTCCTACGTATGCGACAGCCATTAAACAAAAGGCAGCATCTATAAAGCTGAAACGGTTCTTTGATGTCACAGTATAACTTAAAATGACAAAACTCATAATAATGAGCCCTTTTAACTGAACAGCTAATACCCATGAACCTAATCCTTGCGGCAGCATAATTATGACCAGAGCCAGTGCACTGATAATCCCAGGTATAGAAATAAAACGGATTTTATTCATATTTAGTAATTCTTTTAATGCGATAAATGCTAGTAAAAATGAAAAGTACATGAGTACTTGTCCGCCGATGATTAAAATCGGTAAAAAGATGATTAGGGCAATAATTGCCGTGACCGTTCTAACTCTCATATTTTACTCCTACCTTATAATTATAATAGCCCGCCGAAACGACGTTGTCTCTTTTGATAAATCTTAATACAATCATACAATTCATTTTCATCAAAATCAGGCCATAATTTCTGATTGAAAATAAATTCGCTGTACGAAATCTGCCAGATTAAGAAGTTGCTGATACGTTGTTCGCCTGATGTACGAATTAATAATTCAGGATCAGGATAGTTGCTTGTCATCAGATAATCGTGAATTGTTGCTTCAGTGATATCCTCGCTATTATATCCTTGTTTGACCATATCATCAAACATTCGACGAACACTATCGACAATTTCTGCTCTGCCGCCATAGTTGATCGCAAAAATCAATTTCAAACCTTTATTATCAGCTGTCTTTTCTTTAGCGTGGTTGATTGCTTTCAACGTTGATTCTGGTAAATCATCCGTAAAACCGATTGTTTCCACTTTCACATCTTTCTCTATCAACTCAGGTAAAAAGGTTTTTAAGAAATTGACAGGCAGATTCATGATATAGTTTACTTCTTGTTCAGGACGGGACCAATTTTCTGTAGAAAAGGCATATAAAGTTAAATACTTCACGCCTATATCACTTGCTGCTCTTGTAATTTTCTTGATGGTTTGCATTCCCTCATAATGCCCTTTAATTCTTGGCATCTTACGTTTTTTTGCCCAACGGCCATTACCATCCATGATAATTGCTATATGTTCGGGTATATTATGTAAATCTAATTCTGAATGATAATTCTCGCTTTCAGATTGATTTTTATTTCTTAGCTTTTTAAACATGGTCTATCCTCCGAGCTCAATCTATCTCTGTTACATTATAATAGATTATTCATGCAATTATCTATCATTTTATCACACTCGTTAAACGCAATGAATAGAACAATTAAAAAACTGTACCAAAGTCTGAGTTGGTACAGTTTTTGTCACATTATTTTTAACTTTTCCAGTTAAGATAATTTCAATGAATTAAACAGACATAATGTCTTTTTCTTTATCTTCTAATACTTGTTCGATTTCTTTGATAGAATCGTCAGTGATTTTTTGAACTTTATCTGTTAATGTACGTAATTCATCTTCAGAAATGTCGCCGTTCTTTTCGTCTTTTTTCAATTCGTCGTTGCTGTCGCGGCGAATGTTGCGGATAGAAACTTTAGCGTTTTCACCCATTTTTTTAACGTCTTTAACTAATTCTTTACGGCGTTCTTCTGTTAAAGCCGGAACAGTAATGCGGATTACTTCCCCGTCGCTTGTAGGGTTTACGCCTAAGTTAGCTGCGTTGATCGCACGTTCAATATCAGATAATGAAGTTTTATCATATGGTGAAACTACTAATAAACGCGGTTCAGGTACGTTGATGCTTGCTAATTGTTGTACTGGTGTTGGTGCACCGTAGTAATCAACATTAACGCCTGCTAATAAGTTAGAGTTAGCACGACCTGCGTTAATTGTAGCTAATTCACGTGATAAACTTTCAACTGATTTCTTCATTCTTGATTTCGTTTCGCTTAAAATGTCACTCATCTTTCTTACACCTCAAATTTATTTAGTTATTGTTGTTCCGATTTCTTCTCCCATTACTGCACGTTTAATATTACCCTCTTCAGTAATTGAGAACACATTCAACGGAATATTGTTATCCATACAGAATGATGCAGCTGTAGAGTCCATGATTTGAAGACCCTCTTGCAGCATTTGAATATATGTCAAATGCTCATATTTTACAGCATTTTCATCAACTTTAGGGTCAGCTGAATAAACACCGTCAACATTATTTTTACCCATTAAAATTACATCAGCTTCTACTTCAGCCGCACGCAATGCAGCTGTTGTATCTGTTGAGAAGTAAGGGTTGCCAATACCTGCAGCAAAAATTACAACACGTTTTTTCTCTAGGTGTCTGATTGCACGACGTCGAATATAAGGTTCTGCAACTTGTTTCATTTCGATTGATGTTAATACACGTGTATCACAGTCAAGTTGTTCTAAACTATCTTGAAGTGCTAATGCATTCATTACTGTTGCTAACATACCCATGTAGTCAGCAGTTCCGCGATCCATACCTAAGTCGCTGCCAGTTTTACCTCTCCAAATATTGCCGCCGCCGACAATGACTGCGATTTCACAGTCTAATTCTACGACTTCTGCAATTTGTTTTGCAACACTTTTAATAATAATCGGATTAATACCGAATCCTTTATCTCCTGCTAGTGCTTCTCCGCTTAATTTCAAGACAACGCGATTGTATTTAGAAGTTTCAGCCATTTTCTTATCCTCTCTATAGTAAAAATATGTATGTGATACAAGTAAAGAAGACACATAGCGGTACGTCCAATACAAATGTGTGCATTTATATAGATATACAAGGGTGTCTTCTTTCTTGTTCAACATTTTAATAGATTATTATTTCATTTGTCCTTTAACTTCATCAGCAAAGTCTTCGCTACGTTTTTCCATACCTTCGCCTACTTCATAGCGTACAAAGTCAGTTAATTTACCGCCTTTTGATTTAAGGAATTGTTCAACTGTAACGTCTGGATCTTTAACGAAGTCTTGGTCAACTGCACAAATTTCTTGTAAATATTTGCGTAAACGGCCTTCAACCATTTTTTTAACGATTTTTTCTGGTTTGCCTTCGTTTAATGCTTGTTGTTTTAATACTTCTTTTTCGTGAGCAAGTTCTTCTTCGTTTACTTGATCAGAAGAAACATATTTAGGATTGATAGCAGCGATGTGCATTGCAACGTCTTTAGCAGCTTCAGCATCAGTAGTACCTTCTACTACAGTTAATACGCTGATACGGCCGCCCATGTGTTCGTATGCACCGAATGCATCGTTGTCGCCTTTAGTTCTGATAGCGAAACGACGTAAGCTTAATTTTTCACCGATAGTTGAGATTGCTTTGTTGATACGTTCAGAAACAGTGTCGCCTGTAGCTAATTTTGTTTCTAACAATGCTTCAACTGATTCTGGTTTAGTTTCAAGAATGTGTTGTGCGATTTCTTTAACTAGCTCTTGGAATCCTTCGTTACGTGCTACGAAGTCAGTTTCTGAGTTGATTTCTACGATTACAGCATCGTTGCCTTCAACTCCAACATAAGTGATACCTTCAGCAGCGATACGGTCTGCTTTTTTAGCAGCTTTAGCAATACCTTTTTCACGTAGGTAGTCGATTGCTTTTTCAATGTCGCCATCAGTTTCTACTAATGCTTTTTTACAATCCATCATACCTGCGCCAGTTCTTTCGCGCAATTCTTTAACTAATTTAGCTGTAATTTGTGCCATTCAATTTTCCTCCATTTATATAACATAATATAATCAGTCAAATATAGTATATCAGTTCTCTGTATAAATATAACTCTATTTGCCTTGCTTTAAACTTGCAATATCTGATTATTCTTTTATTTTCAAAATTCATGCTGTGCACGTCAAGTGCATCAACATAATCTTCAAATTTTATTAATATTATTTTTAAAAAAAGGTGATAAGCCTCTAGATCTTATCACCCATTTTGAATTATTCTTAGTTTGATTCAACAGAAGTTTCTTCAGTTTCTTTTGCTTCACCTTTGTCATCTTCGTTTAAGTCGATGTTTTGTTCAGCAGCTACTTCTTCGTTAGAAACACCTTGTTGACCTTCTAAGACTGCGTCAGCCATTTTGCCAGTTAATAATTTAACGGCACGGATAGCATCGTCGTTTGCTGGAATTACGTAATCAATTTCATCTGGGTCGCAGTTAGTATCAACGATACCTACGATCGGGATGTGTAATTTACGTGCTTCAGCAATTGCGTTGCGCTCTTTACGAGGGTCAACTACGAATAATGCTTGAGGCATTGATTTCATATCACGAATACCACCTAAGAATTTGATTAAGCGGTCGTATTCTTTTTTGATTTCAACTACTTCTTTTTTAGGTAATACTTCGAATAAGCCGTCTTCTTCCATTTTTTCAATTTCAGAAATACGTTTAACTCGTTTAGAGATTGTTTTGTAGTTAGTCAAGATTCCGCCTAACCATCTTTGGTTAACGTAGAATTGACCAGCGCGCTCAGCTTCATTTTTGATAGATTCTTGCGCTTGTTTTTTAGTACCTACGAATAAGACTTTACCGCCGTCTTCAGATACTTGTTTTAAGAAGTTGTAAGCTTCGTCAACTTTTTTCACTGTTTTTTGCAAGTCGATGATATAAATACCATTTCTTTCAGTGAAAATATATTTTTTCATTTTTGGGTTCCAACGGCGTGTTTGGTGACCGAAGTGAACACCTGCTTCTAGCAATTGTTTCATTGAAATTACTGCCATGATTAAAATCCTCCAATTTGGTTATTTTCCTCCATAAACCGCTCATACAAAAACGACGAAAATCACATCGCACCCTTTGCATTTCAGCAGTTTATGTGCGTTATCGGCTCTATAGCCGTCATTAAATATAACATATTGCTCTGCATAAAGCAATATTTAAAAGTTAAGTTGTCAGTTAATCAACGATTATTTCGTTTTTTCTAATTCATCTAAGAATTGTTCTTTCTTAACTTTGATGAAAGTACCTTTCATACCAAGTGAACGAGACTCGATCACACCAGCACTTTCTAATTTACGCAATGCGTTAACGATTACTGATCTCGTAATGCCGACACGGTCTGCAACTTTAGATGCGATTAATAAACCTTCTTTGCCGCCAAGTTCTTCAAAGATATGCTCGATAGCTTCTCTTTCCGAATAAGACAATGAATTAATTGCCATGTTGATTGCAGCTTTATCGCGTGCTTCTTGCTCGACTTCGCTGTGTTTTTCACGCAAGATTTCCATACCTAATACAGTAGCCGCATATTCGCCTAATACTAAATCATTCTCGTCAAAGCCGTCTGTTACACGTCCAAGTACTAACGTACCTAAACGCTCACCTCCCCCAAGTACTGGGAAGATTGTTGTTTTGCTGTCGATAAACGCATCTCTGTTTTCCGGAGGGAATACAGATAACTCATCATCGATTCCGATATTTGATTCAGTTTGTTTAACATCCATTAATTTGTCAGTATATTCAGCTGGGATATGGCGGTCTTCTAACATTTGATTGATTCGACTGTTTTTAAGCAATTCATTTAAGCTTGCGCCAAGAATTTTACCTCTGCGTGAAACAATAAATACGTTTGTTACAGTAACCTCGCTGATTTTTCGCGCAACGTCTTTAAAGTCAACAGCAATTCCCTTATGTTTTTGCAACAGTGTATTCAATTCTCTTGTTTTTGAAAGTAAACTCATTTTTCCTCTCCTTTTGTATTTATAATTATAAGTTTATAAGATAAATGCACTTAAATCTTTATTCGTAGAAATAGATTTCAACTTGTCATCAACATATTGTGCTGTTATCTCTACTACCGCATTAGGCATTCCAGGTGCTTCGTAAGAAAGATCTTCTAACATTTTTTCTAAAATCGTGTGTAAACGTCTTGCTCCGATATTGTCAGTATCTTGATTGACTTGGAAAGCAGTTTCAGCGAGACGTGTGATAGCTTCATCTGTAAAGTTGACCGTAACCTCTTCTGTTTGCAATAACGCTTCATATTGCTTGATTAAAGAAAGTTTAGGCTCTTTAAGAATATTCACAAAGTCTTCGACTGATAAACTTTCAAGTTCAACACGAATCGGGAAGCGCCCTTGCAATTCAGGAATCAAATCACTTGGTTTTGATACGTGGAACGCACCTGCTCCGATAAAGAGCATGTGTTCTGTGTTCACACTGCCGTATTTCGTTTGTACAACGCTTCCTTCGACAATCGGCAAGATATCTCTTTGTACACCTTGTCTTGAAACATCTTGTCCGCCAGCTTGATTATTGCTTGCTACTTTGTCTATTTCATCAATAAAGATAATACCCATTTGCTCAGCTAATTCCAACGCTTCTTGGTTTGCTGTCTCGTGATCGATAAGTTCATCTGCATAGTTATCTGCTAAAATCTTGCGTGCAGTTTTAACCGGAACTTCACGTTCCACTTTTTTCTTAGGCATTAATTGATTCATCATATCTTGAACTTGTTGATTTTGGTTGGTACCAAGCATACCCATTGCGCCAGGATCTTGGTCCACTTTAATACGTACTTTTTCTTCTTCTAATTCGCCGTTTAATAATTGTCTGCGAATTTCAGAACGTTTTGTTTTAATATCTTCTGTCGGCGGTTCTTCCTCTTCTTCATCATTATTGCCAAAGTTCGGCATCATGCCTCCGAATAATGATTCAAAAGGATTTCCTGCATTTTGGTTCGCTTTTTTCTTCATACTTGGTACAAGTAATTTCACTAATTTATCATTTGCTTTTTTGACCGCTTCATCTTTAACTTGTTCTTTCCTGCCGTCTTTAACAAGTCTTACAGCTACATCAACCAAGTCACGTACCATGCTTTCGACGTCGCGTCCTACATAGCCTACCTCCGTGAACTTCGTTGCTTCAACTTTGATAAACGGTGCACCAACGATTTTAGCCATTCTTCTTGCGATTTCAGTTTTACCCACACCAGTTGGACCAATCATCAAAATGTTCTTAGGAACGATTTCTTGTTTTAATTCTTCGTCCAACTGACTTCGGCGATATCTGTTTCTCAAAGCAATGGCTACTTTTTTCTTAGCGTCATCTTGTCCGACAATGTACTCATTGAGTTGAGATACAATATCTTTAGGGGTAAGTTTAATAGCGCTAGCATCCATTCGTTGATCAACCTCCAATATATATTTTACCTTCTTCCCATGAACTGGAAAAAATAGCGTTGTCTTAATGTTTAATGTATTTATAATTCTTCGACAATAATGTTGTCATTTGTGAAGACACAAATCTCTGAAGCGACTTTCAAACTTGAATAAGCAATGTCTTTTGCTTCCATTTCCGTATGGCGTTTCAAAGCACGTCCAGCACTTAAAGCATAGTTGCCGCCAGAACCGATTGCAATTAAATCGTCATCCGGAGCAATCACTTCTCCAGTACCGCTGACAACCAAAATGGCATCTTTATCCATTACAATCAGCATTGCTTCTAATTGTCTGAGCTGTTTATCGCCTCTCCACTCTTGTGCAAGTTCAACAGCTGCTCGTTCCAAATTGCCGCTGAATTCTTGCAATTTCGTTTCGAATTTTTCAAACAACGTAAATGCATCTGCCACACTGCCTGCAAACCCTGCTAAGACTTTGCCGTTATAAAGTCTGCGGACTTTGCGTGCAGTTTGTTTCATAATGACTTGTTGTCCAAGTGTCACTTGACCATCGCCAGCCATTGCCGCATGGCCGTTTTGCCGTACCGCAAATATTGTAGTCGCATGAATTGAATTATTCATTCCTATTTCTCCTTTTTAGCTCGAGGATGTGCATTTAAATACACTTTGCGCAATTGTTGATTAGAAACATGTGTATAGCGGCCAGTCGTCGATAAGTTAACATGGCCGAGCAGTGATTGCACCGTTCTTAAATCTGCACCTTCATTCAGCATATGTGTCGCAAACGTATGGCGCAGCTTATGCGGATGAATATCTGTCACGCCTGCAGTCCGCTTCACTATGTCATTCAATACATAGCGTACGCCGCGTTCTGTAATCGGACGTCCGTTCATATTAACCAACAGATAATCATGCGCTGCTTTCTTAATCGGCGCAAACTCAGAAAGATAACGTTCGATACTTTCTCTGCACATATTTCCAAAAGGAATAAAGCGTTCTTTATTACCTTTACCTAATACTTTGACACCCGGCGAATTTAAATCTAAATCCTCTAACTTGATGTTCACTAATTCTGAAACTCGAATACCAGTACCATATAATAATTCTAAAATGACACGATCTCGCATACCTTTTGTTCCATCTTCTTCTACGGTTTCAAAGAGTGCACTCATTTCTTCTTCATAGAAGAAGTGTGGTAAGTATTGTTCTTTTTTCGGATGCACGAGTTGAACAAATGGGTTAATAATTGTGTCATCTTGTGTCATCCAATATTCATAGAAAGACCGTAACGTTGAAATTTTACGAGAAACTGTTGTTCTTTTCAAGCCTTTTGAATATAAATATGATAAATAATTTCTCGCATCTTTATATTCGAAAGATTTTAATTGTAAATGCTCTTGTTCTAAAAAGCTGTTAAATTGAATTAAATCATCATGATATGATTTCAAAGTATGTTTAGAAAAAAAGCGTTCAACTTTCAGCATATATAAAAAATTGTCTTGGATTTTATTCAATAAAAACCCCTCCATCATTTGCATTGTAGCATATCGACAGAGGGAGCTGCAGTGATTTAAGTCTCGAAACCGCAAACGTTTTCTAAACACAAATCCATTTTATCAAAATATTCATAATTTATCACAATGTTTGCTTAAAATTCTCTAAATACGTTAACGCACGATTTGCTTGTTGTTCATATCTCTCTTTTTTGTCTTTAATGCGTTTCTCTAATGAAGGCACTAAACCGAAGTTTGCATTCATAGGTTGGAAGTTCTTATTGTTTTTAGCATGTGAAATGTAGTATGCCATGCTGCCGATCATTGTTTCGCGCGGGAAGATGACTTCTGCTTTGTTTTGAAGTTTATGTGCAACGTTGATGCCCGCAACTAAACCGCTTGCGGCACTTTCTACATAACCTTCAACACCAGTCATTTGACCTGCAAAGTATACTTTGTCGTGGCCTTTCAATTGATACGTTTCGCTTAATACATCCGGTGAGTTGATAAATGTGTTTCTGTGCATAACACCATAACGTACAATATCTACATTTTCTAAACCAGGAATCAGACGGATGACATCTTTTTGTGCACCCCATTTTAAATGTGTCTGGAATCCGACAATATTATACAACGTGCCTGCTGCGTCGTCTTGACGTAATTGAACGACCGCAAATGGACGTTTGCCTGTCTTAGGATCTTCTAAGCCGACTGGTTTCATTGGACCGAACAATAATGTTTTGCGTCCGCGTTCTGCCATCACTTCAAACGGCATACAGCCTTCGAAATACTTTTCTTTCTCGAATTCATTCACTGGTGCAGTTTCAGCTTTTAATACTGCATCGTAGAATCTATCGAATTCTTCTTCTGTCATCGGACAGTTTAAGTAAGCTGCTTCGCCTTTATCATATCTTGATTTCAAATACACTTTATCCATATCGATTGTATCTTTTTCAATGATAGGCGCAGCTGCATCATAGAAGTAAAGCTGATCTTCGCCTGTAATGTCTACAATTTCTTTAGCAAGGCCTTCTGTTGTTAAAGGTCCTGTCGCAATAATTGTATAGCCTTCAGGGATTTGTTCGATTTCTTCATTGATAACCGTAATATTCGGATGTGATTTCAATGTATCCGTAATATATCCTGCGAAATCATGTCTGTCTACAGCTAACGCACCGCCAGCAGGCACACGTGCATTATCTGCCGCTCTGATAATCAATGAATCTAAACGGCGCATTTCTTCTTTCAACACACCTACCGCGTTTGTCAGTGAGTTACCGCGTAAAGAGTTTGAACAAACCAACTCCGCAAATTTATCCGTATGATGCGCAGGTGTTTGTTTTACTGGACGCATTTCGATTAAATTCACTTTAATTCCTCTTTGTGCCAGCTGATACGCTGCTTCTGATCCTGCTAGACCAGCACCAACTACATTAACTGTGTCTGTCATTAATAATCCTCCTCAATCAGATGAAAAGAGGCAAGACGCAATTAGCGTAGTGCCGTTTTGTGTCCAACCTCTCAACTCTGGCTTTATTTTTGAACTTCTTCTTTATAATCGCAATTTGAGCAAACCACTTGGCTTGAACGTCCTTTTTTACGTACTACTAAGTGATGGTCGCATTTAGGGCAATCTCTGCCTACTGGTTTGTCCCATGAAATATAGTCGCATTCTGGATAGTTCGAACAACCGTAAAAGATTCTTCCTTTTTTAGATTTGCGTTCAACGACTTCGCCATCTTTGCATTTCGGGCATTTTACGCCGATTTCTTTAACGATAGCTTTCGTGTTTCTGCAA
Organism: Staphylococcus sp. EZ-P03; assembly: GCF_003344575.1. Classification (NCBI taxonomy): domain Bacteria; kingdom Bacillati; phylum Bacillota; class Bacilli; order Caryophanales; family Staphylococcaceae; genus Staphylococcus; species Staphylococcus sp. EZ-P03. The sequence goes on from NZ_QPMO01000009.1 coordinate 326,900, forward strand.
TCTGGGAAGTTGGAACAAGCCATGAACTTGCCGTAACGTCCCATTTTAATTACCATCGGAGCACCGCATTTTTCGCAATCCTCTCCAGCCGGTTCATCTTTGATTTCGATTTTTTCCATTTCTTTTTCAGCACGTTCTACATCATCTTTGAACCCGCCATAGAAATTCGCTACAACATTTCTCCATTTTTCATCGCCGTCTGCGATTTTATCAAGTAATGTTTCCATGTTGACTGTAAATTCGACATCAATGATTTCAGGGAAGTATTCTTTTACTTGTTCATGCACGATTTCACCTAACTCTGTCGGCACAAACCGCTTACTTTCCAATTTAACATAGTTTCGCTTTTGAATGGTGTCAATCGTCGGTGCATAAGTAGAAGGTCTTCCGATTTTAAGTTCTTCCAACGTTTTAACCAAGCGCGCTTCAGTATATCTTGGCGGCGGTTGTGTAAAGTGTTGAGAAGGTTCGATGTTTGTCGCAATGACTGTTTCGCCTTCTTCGATAATCGGCAAGCGTTTATTTTGCTCTTCTTCTTCATCTTTTGATTCCACATATAAAGTCATGAAACCTTTGAATTTGATAGATTGGCCATTCGCACGGAATTTAATATCGTTTTGCTCAATGTCCATCGCTACTGTATCAATTACAGCAGGTGCCATTTGACTTGCGACAAAACGTTCCCAAATCAATTTATACAAACGATATTGGTCTTTCGTCAAATATGCTTTCATCTCATCAGGTGTACGCAAAGTTTTCGTAGGACGAATCGCTTCGTGGGCATCTTGATCCCCTTGTTTGCCTGATGCCTTGCGATGAGAAATATATTCTTTACCGTATTTTTCAGTAATGTAATCTTTCGTTTCTGCTTTTGCATCTGCAGAGATACGTGTAGAGTCAGTACGCATATAAGTAATCAAACCGACTGTACCTTGGCGTTTTAAATCTATACCTTCATACAGCTGCTGTGCAACCATCATAGTTTTTCTCGTTTTGAAGCCTAGTTTTCTAGAAGCTTCTTGTTGCAAAGTAGAAGTTGTGAATGGATTTGCTGGATTACGTTTTTTCTCTTTGCGTGTCACTTTTGTCACTTCGAAATTCTCGCCGTCAAGCTGATCCGTCACAAATTTTACATCATCTTTATTTTTCAATTTATAAGGCTTGTGCTTATAATGAAGGAATTTTGCTGTGAAAGTCGATTTTTTATAGCGGAATTTCCCTTCGATTTTCCAATATTCTTCTGGTTTGAAATTACGGATTTCATTTTCACGGTCAATCACTAGACGCAACGCAACAGATTGTACACGCCCAGCTGAAAGTCCTTTTTTAACTTTTTTCCATAATACCGGTGAAATATTGTAACCTACTAATCTGTCTACAATACGGCGTGCTTGCTGCGCATCGACTAGATTACGCTCTAAACTTCTCGGCGTTTTAAAACTTTCTTTTACTGCATCCTTAGTAATTTCGTTAAATACAACTCGGTTTTTAGCATTTTCATCTAATTTTAAAATGTTTGCTAAGTGCCATGCAATTGCTTCACCTTCACGGTCGGGGTCACTTGCTAGGAAGATTTTCTTTGCTTTTTTAGCATGTCTCTTTAATTCAGCAACGACCGGTCCTTTACCACGAATCGTAATATATTTGGGTTCAAAATCATCTTCAACATCTACGCCCATTTGGCTTCTCGGCAAATCTCTGACATGCCCCATTGAAGCGATAACTTTATAACGTTTCCCTAAATATTTTTCAATTGTTTTTGCTTTTGCAGGCGACTCAACTATGACTAAATTATCTGCCAAAGTAGGATCCCCCTTTGCTCCAATTAAATGTTCCTTGTTACAAAGATAAATGATAAACGGTTTATTTTACATTTGTCAATATTTTAATTTACATGAATATCAACGATTGACATCAATATTAGTGATAATTCCATCTATTGTATCACTCAATCTGTTGATAATCTTCAATAATATCTTGTGCACAAAGTACAATCTTTGCACCTTCTTGCGCACGCTTTAAATTACCGCGTGTTAATGATTGAAAGAGACTGCCCGGCAACACATAAACATTGCGGTTTTGTTCTAAAGCTAAATCCACTGTGATTTGTGCTCCGCTTCTTTCCCTCGACTCTGTAATCATCACACCTTGTGCTAATCCGCTGATAATACGATTGCGTTCTGGAAACTTATATTTTTTCGGCGGATCGCTTGGAATATATTCACTGATAGTTAATCCTTTTCTTTCTATTATAGAACGCACTGCTTTTGTTTCTTTCGGATAATGATGATAATGTCCGAATGCTAAGACACCTATCGTCGGCATATGATGATGCAATGCTGCTTGATGTGCAAAGCAGTCTCCTCCTTTTGCTAAACCAGAGACTATCACAAACGGATACAAAGATAAATCAGCCATTAATACTCTTAAAGCTTTCTCAGTATATGAGGTCGCTTCTCTGGAACCTACAATACTTAAATAGTTCTGCCCGCGCAATAAATCTAAGTTGCCTTTGCAAAATAAAATCAATGGCGGATCATAAATATTTTTGAGCAGTTTCGGATAAAGGGGATGAAAAATTGAAATAATCTCAATGTTTGAGTCAGCTAATTTGCGTCGGATTTGTTCAACATTGAGCGTACAATAGTTGTGATAATAAGTTGCGGCATAACGTGAAGTAGTATGATTTGAAAAATGTCGAAGATTTGTCATTTTTTCTTTAGGCGTCAAATCAAAATAATCGGTGTTGCTGCTTAATAATGCATATATCTGCCTAGTGGAATAGCCGGCAAAGCGTAATTTGAGGAGTTCTGAATCGATTGTTTTATGAGGCATATCTTTCCTGCTTTCTATGTTGTTTGATGTCATTATACATAGAAATCAATATTTCAGACAACACTTTTCTGATTAGAACCTAATGTTAGGAGTTTCTACTATTATATGTAAGTAAAACGATAAATAAATCTATAGCTATAGGAATACTCAAGTATGAAAATGAAAAGACACAGATTTGCGAAAAAATGCAAACCTGTGTCTGACTCTCTATTCATTTCAACGCAACTTATGCGTCTTTTTTAACTGTTAATAATTGTTCGTAGATACCCGCTTCTTTTGCCGCTTCAATTAATGTTGAACCGATTTCAGAAGGTGTATCTGCTGTTTTAACACCATTTTCATTGAGTGTTTTGATTTTTTCTTTAGCAGTACCTTTACCGCCAGAAATAATCGCACCAGCATGGCCCATACGTTTACCTGGAGGGGCTGTTTGTCCTCCGATGAAGCCTACAACTGGTTTAGTCATGTTAGCTTTAATCCATTCAGCCGCTTCTTCCTCAGCAGTACCGCCGATTTCACCGATCATTACAACAGCTTTTGTATCTTCATCTTTATTGAATGCATCTAATACATCGATGAAGTTTGTACCGTTGACTGGGTCGCCACCGATACCAACAGCTGAAGTTTGTCCGATTCCTTCTTCAGTTAATTGATGCACTGCTTCGTAAGTTAATGTACCAGAACGTGATACAACACCTACATGGCCTTTTTTGTGGATATAGCCAGGCATAATTCCGATTTTGCAATCATCTGGAGAGATAACACCTGGGCAGTTTGGTCCGATTAAACGTGTATGTTTATCTTCTAAATAACGTTTAACTTTAACCATATCAAGAACAGGAATATGTTCTGTGATACAAATTGCTAAATCTAATTCAGCATCTGCACATTCTAAAATTGCGTCAGCCGCAAATGGAGCTGGAACGTAGATTACTGAAACGTTTGCTCCTGTTTCTTTTTTCGCTTCTTCTACAGTGTTGAATACTGGTACACCTTCAACTACTTGACCGCCTTTACCAGGTGTAACACCTGCAACGATTTGAGTACCGTATTCAAGCATTTGTTTCGTATGGAAAAGGGCTGTAGACCCAGTGATACCTTGTACAATTACTTTTGTGTTCTTATCAACATATACGCTCATCTTAGTGTCTCATCCTTTCCTTAGACTTCTTTGACAAGTTTGACAATTTTTTGAGCGCCTTCAGCCATTGTTGCTGCCGGCTCAATTGCTAAACCTGAATCTTTTAAGATTTGTTTACCTAACTCAACGTTTGTACCTTCAAGACGTACTACTAAAGGCAATGTTAAGTCTACTTCTTTAACTGCTGCTACGATACCTTCTGCGATAATGTCGCAACGCATGATACCACCGAAGATATTTACAAAGATACCTTTAACATGATCATCGCCTAAGATGATTTTGAATGCTTCAGTAACTTTTTCTTTTGTAGCGCCGCCGCCTACGTCTAAGAAGTTTGCAGGATGGCCTCCGAAGTGATTGATTGTATCCATTGTTGCCATAGCTAAGCCGGCACCGTTAACCATACAACCGATGTCGCCATCTAAAGCAATGTAAGATAAATCGTATTTAGAAGCTTCGATTTCTTTTGGATCTTCTTCTTCTAAATCACGGAATTCTAAAATGTCTTTGTGTCTGAATAATGCGTTATCGTCAAAGTTGATTTTAGCATCTAATGCTAAAACATCTCCGTCGCCTGTAGTTACAAGCGGGTTGATTTCAACGATAGAAGCATCTTTTTCGATAAATACATTGTATAAAGCGATTAAGAATTTAGCCGCTTTGTTGATTGATTCTTTTGGAATATTGATATTGAAAGCAATACGACGTGCTTGGTATGGTGCTAAACCAACAACAGGATCGATAGTTTCTTTGAAGATTTTTTCTGGTGTTGAAGCCGCTACTTCTTCAATTTCAGTACCGCCTTCTTCAGATGCCATTAAAGTAACGCGATCTGTCGCACGGTCAATAACGAAACCTACGTAATATTCTTTTTGAATATCGCAGCCTTCTTCAATATATAAACGTTTAACTTCTTTACCTTGTGGTCCAGTTTGGTGAGTTACAAGAGTTTTACCTAATAATTCTTTAGCGTAAGCTTCCACTTCTGATAATGACTTAGCGATTTTAACACCGCCAGCTTTACCTCTACCCCCAGCGTGGATTTGTGCTTTTACAACATAAACATCAGTGTCTAATTCTTTAGCTTTTTCTACTGCTTCGTCAACAGTGAATGCTACACGTCCTTCTGGAACTGGAACGCCCATTGAACGAAAGATTTGTTTTCCTTGATACTCGTGGATATTCATTCTCCATCCTCCTGTTTCTTAGGTTAAGTACACTGTTAATTATAGAAAATGAAAGCGCTATTGTAAACTGAAAGAGGCTTATTTTGTCAATTTTGTTAATTTTTTAATTATCCCTTGAAACCTTGGTAGATATGAGATTGTAACTATTATAGTAGTTTTTCAAATTACTCTGAATATTACACAAGGTTGGCACCAATTTTTACAATTTGCACCAACCTTGTTTTCAATCATTTTTAGTTGTAAGTGATTTAATAGGTTCAAAAGATTTTCTGTGTTCTGGAGTAACTCCAAGCTTATCTATTCCTGCTAGATGTGCTTTTGTGCCATAGCCTACATTATGTTCAAAATCATAACCTGGATATTCTGCACTTAATTCACGCATATAAGCATCACGATATTCTTTTGCCATAATGCTCGCAGCTGCGATTGAGACACTTTTCGCGTCCCCTTTGATTATCGAAGTTTGCGCAATATCTAATGGCAGCTCCATTGCATCTATTAAAAGATGCGTCGGTTGTTTTGGCAAAGCTTCTATCGCTCGCATCATTGCGACTTGAGTCGCTTGATATATATTCAAGTCGTCAATTTCTTCGGGTGTTGCCAAACCATAAGCATACGTCGCTTGTTGTTCAAGTGCTGCTTTAAGTTCCAGTCTTTTAGCAGGTGAAACTTTTTTCGAATCATCTAATCCATAATAAGCATGACCAGCGTTTAAGATCACAGCACATGCGACAACCGGACCTGCTAATGGTCCTCTGCCGACTTCATCGATCCCGCAGATTACAGCTTGTGCATCTTGAGACAATATTTCATTTTCATATACTGACATCGTTTCATATTTGTCTATCAGCGCTTGTGCTTTTAAGAGTTGTTTCCTGCGGCTTAAAAGTGCTTGTTGTACACCTTTTCTAGTATCTTGGTTCCATTCATGTGCATCCAGTATTTCTATACTGTCAATAGATTGAAGCAAGGATTTGATTTCTTTAATCGACTGTCCCATTATTTGATTTCATCTGCCATCTCTTTATAAATATCAAAACTTTGTGTACCTAATTTGGCATTTCTGATGTCATTAATCAGCAATTCAATGACCGCTTCATAATCCACTTCATTTCCGCGCTGCAATAATCCGCGTCTGCGCCCTATCGCATCAAACCATTCTAGATTTTCTGCTTCAGTATCTAAATCCACATTATAATGCTTTTGCAGAGCTTCAATTGCATGTGCTTTATAAAACTCTAATCCATAAATCGCAACATCATCCAAATGCACAATACTGTCTTTGATTGCACCTGTTAAGCTTAATTTCTTACCGACAATCTGATCTTCGAATTTCGGCCAAAGAATCCCCGGTGTATCTAACAGTTGAAGCGACTTTCCGACTTTAATCCATTGCTGCTGCTTGGTAACGCCTGGAGTATTACCTGTTTTCGCAATCGCTTTATTTGCTAGTTTATTAATTAAAGTAGATTTCCCTACATTCGGAATACCGACAATCATGGCACGAATTGCACGCGGTTTTAAACCTTTTGCTTTATCACGTTCGAACTTTTCTTTTGTTGCTTCAATCGCAGCTTGCTCTACTTGTTTTAAACCCTTGCCATGCTTAGCATCTACAGCTACTGGGAAATAACCTTTACCTTTGAAATATTCTTCCCATTTGGCTAATTCATTTAAGTTTGCCATATCTTTTTTATTCATAATCACCACACGCGGCTTATTTTGAATAACTTCATCAATCATCGGGTTTCTTGAGCTGTAAGGAATACGTGCGTCTACTAATTCAAAAACAACATCAACCTTCTTTAATTGTTCAGACACTTCACGTTTCGCTTTCGCCATATGCCCTGGATACCATTGAATTACCATGATTCATCACCTTTCATTTATAACGTTCTTATTCATTCGCATTCTCTTTATTATACTATATTTTGAGAGACATGAAAAAATGAAACCGTACTACAATGGGTTTTGCAGTACGGTTTTAATTAACATTCATTCCATTTTTTGCACTTTTTTTTCAATGAATTCAATGTCACTTTCATCCAATTTATATTTTTGGTAAAGTTGTTTATCAATTTCTTCAACACTCTTAGTCCAATCAATTTCACTATGATTCGAAAAGTTTTCTAATGGAACTAGTGACCATTTATCCCTTGTATTTGTACTGCACCCCAAAAGTTGAACCTACAAAATTCAACTTTTGGGGTGTTTAATTATGAATAAAAGTTATAGTTTAGATTTCAAACTTA
>NZ_QPMO01000010.1:0-94838 GCF_003344575.1 Staphylococcus sp. EZ-P03
ATTTAAAAGGCAAGACTCCTGTTGAGTACAGAAATCTTGCCTTAGGAAAATAGTTTAATCAAAAAGTTCAACTTTTGGGGTTCACTACAATTAGCTTGTGTTGTTTTTAATATTCCTAGTAATGTTCTCGCGAATTTACTTTTAATATATTTCTCTGCTGCTAATGCTTCATTTTTATTTTTAAAACCACCTATTGAAACAAAAGTATCCGTTGCAGCAATGTCAGGCTCACTCAATATTATTTGGGCTAATTGTTCACCAAAATATCCTTCTTTACTAGACTGTGGCATAAACAATTTATAATCTTCTAATGATGAAGGACCAATAACATACTTAGAATCCACCCACAGATAAACTCTTTTTTTATTTTCTAAACCAAAAACCAAAATAGGGTCACCCTTTACTTCTTCTCTGTTTTCAAAAAATATAATGTTTTTTAATTTTTCAAACGCTCCTGATCCTATGTCATTTTTATGGCCTGCTGATTGAATTTTTTCAATTTGCGGAAAGTCTTCATGAGCTTTTTTTGACAATCTATAAGCCCCTCTTCCACTAATAATTTCATTCATGTATCTTTGTGCCTTGCTTGTAACTTTACTCAATATTGGATTTAGTTCTTCAAATTTAATAAAAAGATTTATCGGACCTAATTTGCAATTTGCATCTCTTAACGTCACAACTAACCCACCTTTAATGACAGTTTTTGGAAATACTTGTTTTGAGTCCTCTTCATAATAAATAGATTTCAAGTGTGGGTCACCGAGCATTTTCTTATTCCATGATTTTGGAGTACTACCTGCGTTAAATAAAAATCTCGCAGGAGTAATCATACATACCAAATCTGATAATTCATAAGATAAATCTAAAAATTTGTGGTAAATCGGCGGTGAATACGTCTCATTCTTTCCAATAGCACTTTCTTGATATGGCGGATTACCTATTACAACATCAAAGTTCATAACATTTAACTTCCTTTGTATTTCATTTTTCACTTTAATAATATCTTTGTTTAACTTGTCAGAAATATTTTCTAAATAAACAACATTTGTTTGCCATTCCTTAAACCCTTTAAGAGTCCGTTCTGTAATAGTTTTTGCCATAGGGGTTTTAGCTATTACATAAATATTTTTATCTAATACTTCTCTAATTAATTTCTCTTCATCAAATTTATTAAACCTTCCCGCTTGCATATCATTTAACTTTTCCCATTTTTTATAATAAAGAGAGGTTGCTGCATAAAGCGGATATAAACCTGTCTTAGAATTTATCTCTAATATTCGACTGTTATCATTAATGATTTTACTTGTATAATTTGTATCAATCCAGTGTGGGTTAACTATATTACTATCAGAAGTGCTTAATTCATAATTGTTATCAAAATAATTTAATCCACCTATAGTTTTACCTAACTGTAAATTTACTACCCTCCATGGAGTTAACACTGTTTCCTTATCAGGATTTTTAAAGCTTGAGAATAGTAGTGCTATTTTTTCTGTTCTTTCAGTATATTCAAGTTCATCAAATGATTTTGCTTTTCTTCGAATAATTCGACCTGCTTCAATAAAAACTTCTGGGTCGTAATATTTAATATACTTTTTAAATACAGCTTTTGTAACTCCTTTTGGCATAAATTCTTCCCAAGAAATATGGTCTACTTTATTTATAAATTTATTCATATCTACTTTTTCATCAATGTCTATATCCATTCCATAAATCATCATAGGAATTCTAATAGATATACCTCTTAGGATTGAAATCATTGTTCGTCTTTGTTTTTTAGCTTCTTTCAACTTTTCTAGAGCTCTTTCTTCCTCAAGTGTTCTGTCCGACTTTTTCTTTGCCTTACCTTTTTCAGCTTTTCCATATTCTTCATCTGAAAGTCCCTGATTATTAACATCTACTTTATCAGGTAATTTTTTTGTCGGCGTTGATTTGCCTATAATTCCTTTTAAATATTTAAAATCTTCTAAATCAGCGTCATTTAAAGTTAACAATTCATCATTATATAGCGAGTCATCCTCAAATCCTGTGCGCACTGCTTTTTCTGCATATACTTTTTTTAATTTTGTGAGTAATTTATTTACATCATACTCTTCCATGCCATTACCATCCGAACCTAATATTGGTAAAAAGTTTAAAAATTTCTTCATATGTTCTTTTTGTAAATTACTCGTTTTCTTTCCAACACCAGTATTAAATTTAGCAGCATTTGACATTATTGTAAGAGCTCGATCTGGTGCAAAATCAAAAATAAAAGCATTCTTTTTCATTCCTAATTTTTCATCAAAAAAAGGAGTTTGTGCACGAAATGCAGCCTGTAAGTATGAAGACGGTGAATTGGTATTGTTTAAAAACATTACACCAGTCCATTCTTTAATACTAACCCCGGTTGTTAACTTTCTTACTGTTAACGTAATTGTTTTTGTTTCAGAAGGTTTATTTGTTATTGCATTTCGAACCTTAGTCAAATCCCCCTCTTTAACTAGCTCATCATCATTTTCAACAATATTAATAATACTAAATTCATGGCCAAATACTGGATGGGATTCTAACATTTCCTTCATAACTTTACAGCTCAGCCTATTTGGTAGAAGCCAAAGTGTATGTCTTAGGTTATCTCTAAACTCTTTCTTTGAAAATGGATAATTATTTTTAGAATTTGGCTTTGTTATTTCATCTAAAAACAATTTTACTTCTTTCTCATATACAAATTTATTTCTTTCTGCATCCACCTTAAAAAATTCAGAAAAATTAAAGGCTTTATCCTCAATGTTGATAAACTGCTTGTTTTTAAATCTTTCACTAAGTGAGAATGTAAACATATTCATTCGCGGTAAAGTTTCGTATGGATTAGGTTCATTGCATTTTTTCAGTTCATATTTATGTTTAGCTTCTTGCTCCATAACATAGTCCCAAGTAAACACTTGGCTTTCTTCATATTCATCCAAGATATTAAATGGCGTACCAGATAGCTCCAGTACTTTCGCATGATCCACTATTTTATTATAAATATTACTCGTTATTTCTGTCCTTGTTCCCTCATGAGCTTCATCTATAATTACAAAGTCCCATTCCACCTCTGAAACAGCATTGTTTTCAGTTTGATACTTTCCACCAAAATTAATTTGGCCCCGGAGATCCTGTATACTAGCAAAATATACAAAAGGATTATCTTGCTTTATCAAGTAATCTAATTTTTCTCCTCTTTTCTTTGATCCAAAAAGAAACTTATCTTTACTTCCGAATATTTTACCAAAGTCCTCAAACCAACCATCTGATACAACAGGTCTATGCGTCAAAATTAAAGTTTTTTGATAATTACATTCTTTAACCACTTGAAGAGCCGATAATGTTTTTCCAAAACGCATTTTTGCATTCCAAAGCATTTTGGATTTTGACCTCAATACATTTTTGGTTTGTTTAATGGCTTCTTTTTGCTCAGGTCTAAATTTGATTTTAAATGTATCATCATGTTTTTTATTATTTTTTTCATAATTAATACTACTTTTTCCGTTTTCAACCGCTTCAATTGCTTTGATCACTGTGTCAACATCTGTTTTAAACCATTCATTACCATTACCAAATTCAGCTTTTTTTATTCCAGATCTTCTTAAAACTTCATGTACATCATAATCTCTGAAAAATTTATTGTCTTTAGTAATAGCTAGTCTTGATATGTCCACTTTAAATGGTAAGCCTGATGTTCCCGCATATTGTTTAATACGTTTTTCAGCAGCTTTTAATAAATCAGGACTCTCATCTCTATAATCCATTTTGAAATTTGGTACAGATGCCTCTCCTACTTTTTCGTATCCATCATAATAATCTAATTTACCATCTTTATTGTCTATACTGAATGCATATATAATTTTACGTTCAAATGCTTGATATAATCCTTTTGATTCAATCATAATATGTCTCCTCTTTAAATACATTAGTTATAGGAACAATCGAATAAGATTCCTTAACTTGCTTAACCTCAATACTCTCATCTTCTAAAAGTTCAAAAATATTTAGTTGATGGTTTCGTTCAGTTAGAGATTTAACACGACCGTTTGTTTTGGTTTGCCCTTCAAATATTTCTGCTAATGTGTGTTCAGTCCTTAACACTTTTATTGTTTGTGAATTTTTATTTAATTTGTTTTTAATTTCCCATTCTGAAAAAATAATTGGCTTTTTCTCAGGTGTTTCTTTAGTTATAAAATTACCTTGTGCAATATTTGCAGAAATAATTACCTTTGCACTATTCAAAACATCGAAATTAACATGTCCTTTATGCTCATTAACTACAACTATATAAGCTTCTTTAAATACCTCAAACATATTCATAACACACACTTGAGCATTATCTTCTAATAATTCGATACCATATATGGTGGACAATGCATATAAAGAGTAATTTTCATATTGTTTTAAAGTAAGATTATACTTTTCTTTAACCATTATTAGTTTCCGTCTTAGTATTGCCATTAAAAAATTGCCTTCACCTGCGGCTGGTTCTAAGAATGTTTTATGTAAACTTTCACACGCCTCTTTAATTCCGGGAACATTCAACATTTTTTCAACCATCCAATTAGGCGTAAAAACTTCACCATGTTTTTGAACTCTCTGTTTTGATTTTATTAACTTTTCTAGCATTTTATCAGCGCCTTTTTCATAATGTCATACCCCAATAATTGTAATATTTAATATATAGTTAATACTAATATTTTTAGAAAGGTAAATCATCAAAATTATCAAAGTTGTCTTTTGGGAATTTGTTTTCATAAAAGTTGATTAAAAACAATCCAACAGTTGCACAAGCATTAACAACAAAGTAAGCATATATTGGTTTATTGATTAAATATTTATTCGATGCTTGACCATGACTCAATGTTTTATCACTCCTTATATCTTCAATAGATTTTGCAACTGTAGTTAAAGCACTTCCTATTGCTTTTAATTCAGTAGGCACTTCATGATCTTCTATATGTAACTCAAAGACTTTTATTATTTCTTTTATGAGTTTATTCATAGTCATACGAGATGGATTGATATTGGAAAACCTTTTATCTAGTAGTATCTCTTTTATTATACTTTCAAGTACTGAATTAGCATTGCCTATTGCTTCTGCAGGATCTACTTCAATATTTTGAAATGCTTTTTCAAAACTTATAGCTGCATTTTTGTAATCGTCTTTCAATTTATTTCTAAACGTCGGTATAGACGGTATAAAATCAGGCGTTTCAATTCCTAAATCAATCGCGATCTTAACTAACTTTTCTGGAGTTTTTTTTGCAATATTCCCAAGAGTTTGGGCTAAATTAATATTATTATTAGTAGTATAATCTATGGAAAAATCGGAGTAATTAAAATCATGAAATTCATCTTGGAAAAAACTAATGTATTGTTCTACTTTTTTATAACTTTTATATCGACCCCATAGCTCATTTTCTATTTGAAAAAGTAAATCCATTTTATATGCTGGAGATATTTCCATAAAATTTCCCACCTTATTATTGAATCTTCAAAAAATTCTTTTACATACCCTTTATTTTAATTTAAAGATTCTTCCTTATCAATATCTTCAAGTTGTATTGGCGTAGTTTATGACAGCACCAAAGTTTAATCATTCAAAAAAGGAACTCAAACGAATATATTTCGTTTGAGCCCAACTATTTCTATGCATTTAATGATTCGATTAATCCTGGTAATTCTTCAATACTGTAGATAACATGATCTGTGCCATTGGCTTCGAATTTTGCTTTGACCGCTTTACCGATTTCAGTACGTTCATCTACTGATAGTTGTTGCCAGTCTGATTCGTTATAACCTGAAAGTGAACTGCCTTTGATGACACCTACTGTGATTACGCCTGCGTTAACCCCTTCTTGTATGTCAGAAACTGTATCGCCGACTTTAACGACATGTTGGACATTTTGCAGTTCAAGTACTTCCATATTTTTAAATATCATATACGGATACGGTCTGCCATGATTGCCGACTAAGTCTGCAGTTGCTACAAAGTCTGGCTCATAGCCTTGCTGTGCTGCATTAGGTTTTACTACCTCCATCATTTCAGAGGTATAACCTGTAGTAGAACCGACTTTGATACCTTTTGCTTTTAACCAATGTGCTGTATCCACAGCGCCTTGTATCGGTGTAGTGAAATCTTCAAGTGTCTGCATTAACTGTGTTTCAAATTGATTATAAAGTTGATCAATGTCTTGTTCTTCTGGTGCTTTGCCGTATTTTTCTTCCCATAATCCTTTAATACGCGGCATTTCTAACATTGCTTGAATATGATCGCGTTTCAGCATTCCCATAGGTTCTCTTGCTTCTTCAATCGTTACATCTATCCCTGCATCTTTAAAGATATTAACGAAAACGTGTACCGGCGCAAAACAGCCGAAATCAATCATTGTACCTGCCCAATCGAAAATGACACCTTCTATTTTATTAATCATGCTGCACTTCCTCCTCTAAAATATATTGACGGATATTACGAATTAATTCACTTAAGTCTTCAACCTCTAAATCTCCAATGTTGCCGATTCTGAATGAAGGAATATCCATTAATTTTCCTGGATACAATACAAATCCTTCCGCTTTCATTTGATTATAAAAGTCTTCAAAATCAAACTCTGGATAAGGATATAAAAATGTTGTGATAATCGGCGATTGATATGCTTGTTTGATATACGGTGTGAAGCCGATATCGGCTAAATGCTTTCTTAAATAGTCATTATTTTCTTGGTAGCGTTGATGTCTTGCTTCTATACCGCCTTCTTCTTCCAGTTCAACTAATGCTTCTAAGAATGCCGCAACTACATGTGTCGGTGATGTATAGCGCCATTTGCCTTCATCTTTTTCCATTACTTGCCATTGGTCATATAAATCCAACACTAAACTATGCGCATTCCCTTTCGTTGTTTTTAATGTATCCTGTTTTGCGATAACAAAACCAAATCCTGGAACACCTTGGATACATTTATTCGCACTGCTGATAATATAGTCGATATCTAATGCTGCGACATCAATAGGAAAACCGCCGAAACTGCTCATTGCATCTATAATAATTTTCAGATCAAATGATTGTGCAATTTGTGTTAAAGGTTCAATAGGATTAAGCATTCCAGTTGTCGTTTCACAGTGTACCATCGCAATATGCGTAATTGTCTTATCTTCTTGTACCAGTGCTTTCACATCTTCGAAATCAGGAACTTTGTCATATTCAAATCTTAATGCTGTCACACGCTTGCCGATACGTTCTGCCATTTCAATCATACGATTGCCGTATGCACCGTTGCTTAGGATAAGGATATGATCCTCTTGGCTTAATGCTGTCTGTAAAACACTTTCAACGACAAAACTTCCGCTGCCTTGTTGTAAAACTGTCGTATATTCATCCGCATCTACACCTGCTAAATCTAATAAGCGTTTGCGAATATCTTGTGTAACTGACTTATAATCGTTATCCCATGTACATCTATCCTCTAACATTTGTTCCTTAACTTTCTTTGTTGTTGTCAATGGTCCTGGTGTTAATAATTTATAATCATGTGCCATGATTATTTGCCCCCTTTTTGTTCTTTTTTAATATCCGCTTCTTTTTTAGCTTCATTAAAGATGGTTTGATGCTGATCTAATAACTTCACAGTTAAAGGTGTCGGCCATGCTTTTGGATGACTCGGCTTCATCGCTTCATCTACTTTTTCACCTTTATAAAGCGGTACTGGATATTCTTTCAATAAATCTTTTCGTCCATACTTTTGAATTACTGCTACCATTTTTTGTGCTTTTTGCTGACGTTCTCCGCCTTTTTTCACAACTGCTGCTGCTTCTGTCAAAGCAAAGTTGCCTTCCGTCGGATCAATATACTTAATCGGTTCTCCTTCTTTCTCGGCATCAATAGCTTGGTTTCTTAATCCTGCACCTACTGTTGCTTCTCCGGATTGTACTTTTTTCAACGGCCCTGAACCTGAGCTTTCTAAATGCGGCCCGGCATTGATAATCAGCTGTTCAATAATGTGTTTGCCTTCTTTTTCGCCATATTGATCAAGTACACCTTGCAACAAGAGCCAGCCTGTTGAAGAATCCATAATATTCGGGAAGGAAATTTCATTTTTATATTCCGGCTTCGTTAAATCTTTAATCGTATGCGGCATCGGTAATCCTTTTTCTTTAAGTGCTTTCGTATTTACAAACAATGAACCCATATTGCCTAGGATAGGAGTCATATAACCGGGATACTGTTTGATTTCTTGCTGCTGAATAGAAGATGGCATTGCCGCAAACATATCATGTTCTTTTTGTGCACTTTCTAAATAGTAGCTTGCTTGTGTAATGATATCCGCTTCGATATTTTTGCCTTCTGCCATAATTTTCCCGCCTAATTCAGATGTCGACTGCGGCTGAATAATATATTCACCTTTATAGCCATGCGTATCTAATGCTTTCTCCATCGCAGCAATCGCTTCTTCATCGGCATTAGTTTGAATAATCACTTTATCTGAAGAAGAGCCTAAACCTACATATGAGAAATACAGCAGCACCAAACACAGCAAACTGACTAACACAATTTTAATTTTCAACGCAATTCCCTCCCTTTGTCATAACGCAACCAAAGGTGACTGATTACGCGTACTATAATATTCGTCAGTAAGATCAAAATAGATAGAATGAAGATATCTGTGAACCTGTTAAAGTGCTGCAGCTGGTTGATTTGTGTTGAAACAATTTGAGTTGATGTTGAAACTAAGAAGATAACTCCGCTGATGGTTACCATTGCATTAATAAAATAGTAATTAATCATTTCAACAATAGTAGTCTTCATATTCGGTAAAATCACTTTAAAGACCGTTTCAAACCAGCTGTCTTTCAATAACATACTTGTCACATCCCATGACTTATCCAGCTTTTCCATGGCACCTTTAGCCATTAGATAAGGCGTTGTAAAATAATGCACCACGATACTGAGAATCACAATTAAGAAAGTACCTTTTAACGTACTGTTTTGGAAAAAGAGCAAATATGCTAAGCCTAAAATCATACCTGGCACTGTATTCGTCAGCATAGCGATCACATTAAGCCCTTTTCGTCCGGCTAATTGTGTACGTGTGCTGATAATCGCACTGAAGAAAGCGATAATCGTTCCAAATACAGCTGTACAAACTGCTACAAAGACCGATTGCATATACACATGAACTAAGACTTCATCTTTCAGCAAATTAATAATATGTTTTAATGTAAATTGCATATTGTAGGGATAATTAGTCGTGAAAGGTACAACAAACATCACCATAAATATCACTAAAATAATCGTACTTAAAATAAAAGTCAGTGTTCCGATAATACTGTCATGTATAGGTTTTTTGTTCGGACTGTATTGTTGTGCAAAGCGATGTTCGACATTCCATCTTTCAATTACAGTCAAAAATATAAATCCGAGCAATGCAGGAAGCAGCATAATCATCGCAATGACTGCACCTTGTGCAAATTTAGGAATCGAACCTAAGATAGTCTGATAGAGCAAGATAGAAATTACTGTATCGTCCGCTCCGATTGAAGCAGGTATACCAAAATCTGTGAAACTTAAAATAAATGACAAGATAAAGGCATTGCCGATAGGAATGACTAACGGTCTTAACAATGTATGATAAAATCTACGCAGCCCATTATCATGCATGAGTTGAGAAACATAGAAAAAACGATGATCGATATAATTAAATGCATTATTAATGATAATAAAAGCTGCCGGCAACGTATAAATAATGTATCCGATGAGCATCCCCTTTTCACCATAGACAGTAAATAATGGTTCGCCTAAAAATCGAGCAATAATACCTTCATTACCGAATAAATACATCAACAAGAAACCGTAAGTGATCGTCGGTACTAACATCGGCAGCATCACCATGCCGTGCGTATATTGCTTAAGCATACGCGGCAGTGCTGTGACTTGAAGCGCATACGCAGTCAAAAACGCTAAAACCGCTGTAATAAATGCGGCGATGAAAGACAATTTCAAACTTCGAAACAATGCTTTCGTCACTTCAGGATTCGTTAATACTTCTTTAAAATACACACCGCTTAACTGCCCGTTGTCTACTACTGAACGCCCCAGCAGCAACAGTATCGGCAAGATTAAAAAGATAATAAAGAATGCTAATAATAAAATTTGTATAATGCGCTGACTCCATAACTTATGCACCATGTTGTTCACCAAACAATTGATAAATATGATGACGCTTGATTTCCAATTGGTTCAAAATAAATTGTCTTACAAACTTTGAATTCGGACGGTGAATAATATCTTCAGGTGTACCGAATTGCGCGATTGTTCCTTCTTGAATCACTACAATTTTATCTGCCATTGTCAACGCTTCTTCAGGATCATGTGTCACAATAATCGTTGTTAGATTTAATGATTTTGCTACTTTGATAATCATGTCTTTAATACGTTCTTTAATCATGCCGTCCAGCGCACTTAAAGGTTCATCCATTAATAGTACTTTCGGTTCCATAACAATTGTGCGTGCAATCGAAACTCTTTGCTTTTGTCCGCCTGATAATTCGTGAATCTTTTTGTATAAATGCGGACGCAATTCTAGTAATTCGATTAAATCCGAAACTTCTTTCGTATTCGGGTCTTTCTTTAAATTGTTCAAACCATACATAATATTGTCGCGTGCATTTAAATGCGGGAATAAACAATAGTCTTGAAAGACAATATTGAAACCTCTTTTTTGCTTTGGTACATGATGAATCGGCGAATGATTAAAATGAATTTCACCGCTTGTTACTTCTGTTAATCCTAAAATCATATTCAATAAAGTCGTTTTGCCGCAACCGCTTGGTCCTAATAGCGCTACGATTTCTCCATTTTCGATATCCAAGTTAATGTCCTTTAATACTTCATTGTTGTCGTATTGCTTTGTTACATTTTTTAAACTGAGCATAATAAGCACCTCCGCTTTGGTATACTCAAAGTATAAGAAATGATTATTAAGTCAGTGTTAAAAATGTGTAAGTCTTGATTAAGTTATGACTATATTATTACCAACTTTGTTTATTTCTAATCATTTCGGGGGTATGATGTTACTAATAAGATAATGAGGTGAAACGAAGATGCTTCCAACTGAAAGAAGAGCTGAAATTATACAAAAACTAGAAAAAAACAACTTCCTGGAATTGAAGACCTTACATAAGGAACTTAATATTTCTATGGAAACTTTACGCAGAGATGTGCAACAGTTAGTCAAAGACGATTTAGTGCTTAAAGAATACGGCGGAATCAGAATCAATAAAGAACAAAATGGAGAATCTGCGATTGAACGCAGATTAGATCGCCAGTTAGACAAGAAGAAAAGCATTGCACAAAAAGCGTTGAAAGAGATTCAAGACGGAGATTGTATTTATTTAGACAGCGGATCGACCACTTTACAGATTGCTAAAGGATTAGACAGCAAAAACAACCTTACTATAGTGACAAATTCTATTCCTGTTTTAATACAATGTATGGAGTATGGGCATAGCTTAATTTCTATCGGAGGCAAAATCAGAGCGTCTGAACAATCGCTGACGCAATTCGACTTCCTATTCAATTTTGAACGATTGAATATTAATAAAGGATTCTTTTGCTGCAGCGGTGTATCTGCACAAAACGGTATTACTGATTACAGCTTAGAAGAAGTCGAAACCAGAATCCGTCTGATGAATATTTCGCAGCAATGTTACCTAACAGCAGACAGCAGTAAAATCAATAAAGTCGTTACTGCTAAAATCAGCGATGCAAAAGATTTTAATTGGTTCATCACTGACGATGCAATTGATCATAAGGATAAACAAGCATTAGAAACAGCAGGACTTAAAGTGTTGTAACTAAAGAAATGAAACATAACAAATAAAAACAGGATGTATTTGCAAAAAAGCCTAGTTGCCTCTTTCGCAAATACATCCTGTTTATTTAAATACCTTCTATTCTTCTACAGGTACATATACTTTTGCTGCATAGTCATCTGCCATAGGATTGCCATGCGGATAAAATTCAATACCTGGTGCTTGTCTCATCTTGAAACCTAATTCACTTAAGTAGTGAGGATTATATACCTTTTCACATACACGCTGTATCGCCTCAGGAACCGGCCCTTTTGCATCTGCAACCACATATTTCCCTGCAGGCAGTGTATAGGGGTGCAGTCCTGCTTCTGATTTTTTATCTGATGTCACAGCAATCAAATAATTCATTCCGCTTTCTGTCGGAACAATCACGCCTAAAAATCCATCCAATTTATGATTACTGAGTGCTGCCAGTGTTTTGTCTTGTCCATTTTCATTAAATGCCTGCCATGCTTTCGGCAAACCTTGTTGTGCATCTTGCATTGTCGCAAATTTACTTAAATAACCGATGACATTCATCTCTTCAAGTGTTTGAACTTCATATTCCATACTATTCACTCCCATGATTTTTCATTATTAACATTCATTACCCTATTTTGACGTAAATCATAAAATTTATAAAAAAATAACACCAAACAGCACCTTGGCTGTTTGATGTTATTAGTAGTGTATCTAACTATTCTTCAAACTTAGTTAAGTCCTCTGCGATATATTCAGAAGCAATAACACCGCGAGATTTTGCCCAAAGTTCACGGCTGACGAAATGAATGCGGTTATTTTTCTTCGCATTGATAGTATTATAAACTTCAGATTGGCGTAATTTTTCAAGCGCTTCTGAGTTTTCATCGTCTACCATCAGAATTAAACGTTCAGGATTTAATGTTTTTAATTGTTCATCTGTTAATTTCAGATACGGTCCATCTTTATATTCAGGATACGTTTTTGAATCTGCTTGTGTGATTGCCATTTTGAAGCCTAGACGTTTTAAGAATTGACCGACATAACTGTTCGCATCATGACCTACGATATAATTGTCTGTTACCACTGCAGCAAGTGTGCCTAAATGCTTGTCGACAGTGATTTCATCTTCGATTTGTTTGATTTTTTGTTCATGAATTGCGACACGTTTTTTCGCTTCTTGTTCTTTTGATACTGCTTTACCGATCAGTTTGAATGATTCTACGTTTTGTTCATAGTTGCCATCAAAACTTTCAAGTAAAATTGTAGGGGCAATTTTTTCAAGGTCTCTATAAATTCTGTGATGGCGTTCACCGTCAGCAATAATCAGTTGCGGTTCAGCTTCTCTTAATGCTTCAATATCAGGATTCTTTCTATCCCCTAATGAAACATAGCTGCCGACTTGTTCTCTGACTGCGTCAAATAAGTTTTCTGCATTGCCGTCATCAGCAATAGCAGCTGGCTTAATACCTAATGCCAGTAAATCTTCTACAAATGAATACTCTAATGCTGCCACTCTATCAACATTAGCTGCAACTTGTGTAATGCCTGATTCATTTCTTACTTCAACCATATTACTATTACCTCCATATTAATGTATCGGTTTATTGTTTACCCATATTAACTATTCCTATACCTTTATTCCCTATACGCTCGAGATTATGCGTGATTCATTAATGTCTTAATTTACAGAACATTGTCAAATACTAAAACATTTCCTTTCCTCATCAAGTTACTGCTAAAATTAAAGAGGGTATATAGAGTACATTAATAATGTTCAATATATGTATTTTTAATTCAGGAGAGACAGACAATGAGATCAAACATAAAACAAAATTTCATACGTTTTCTTAAAATCGCCGGCATAGCTGCAGTGATGATGTTGATAATCTTTTATCCGGCACTTCGTGCATACATGAAGCATCAGATTGTATTCAGCGGTGTTGGAGACGGCTTCAGACAAATGATGCCGTTTCAAAAATATCTTTATCAGCATGTGACACACTTTGCCAGTTTCTATGATATCTCATTCGGTTTAGGCGGAGACTATATTACCGATTTAGCGTATTACTATTCCACTTCACCGCTCACGTATCTGAACTTTTTCTTTGTGTGGCTAGGTGAACATCTCTTACATATGAATCCAAGCAGTATAGAATTTTGGCCTGGCAACCAACTATTCTTTGCGATAGTCAAAGCTATTTTGACATTTATCGCAACGTACTATATGATGCGCTATTTTAAATTACAACGTTATACTGCTTTAATCGGTACGATCTTGTATACTGCATCTAACGTTATGCTGTATTTCAATTTTACTTGGTCATTTTACGGAGATGTACTCATTTATCTTCCAATCAGCTTGCTCGGTGTTGAAAAATTATTCAGAGAACGACGTGCGGGCTGGTTGATTGTCGGCTTAGCCTTAACATTGATTTCAAACTTTTACTTCAGTTACTATGAAGCGATTATTATCGGCGGTTATCTCATTTACAGAACGCTCTTCCAATATAAAGAGGATATTTTAACTAAGATACAAAAAATATACATTACAGCGATAACATTCATTTTAAGTCTGATGATTTCAAGTTATGGCTTTTATACAGGTGTCAGTTCGTTTTTACACAACGACAGAAAACAAAATCCATTGCTGGAATTTCCGTTTTTCGTTGATTTATTGAACACACAAAAGCAGACTTTTTTATCAGGGTTCCATATTATACTTTCAATACTTGTTATCATAGCGCTGCTGCAATTTAAATTGTATCGTCATTACTACTACCGTTTGTTTGCGATTATTACATGGATCTTTATTTTAGGTTCGTTTACCAACGCATTCGACAGTTTCTTTAACGGCTTCTCAATTCCGCAGCGCAGATGGGTCTATATTCTTACTATGACCGCAGCTCTTTTAGTCGCACTCATGATTCAACATGTTGCAGAAATGTCGATTGTTTCACTAATCGTTGCTTGTATTCCAGCTTTCGGTGTTTTATATTTCTCTTCTCGCTTTGCAAAAGGAGATTGGGACTGGTGGATCAGTACAGTACTGATTATCATAGTATTAGCTATTATAATAGTACTCTTTAAAGGCAAAACAAACCGCTGGCTCAAAATCAGCTTAGTCCTGCTTATCTTGCTTCAACAATATTGGCAGTTAAAAGAATATAAACACAATACACTTTCTGAATATGAAACTGATATTGCTCAAGTTACCAAACATGATTATTTCAGTAAGCCGTTGAACAAGAAAATCAAAGCGCTGCAAGCCCAAAATAAAGATGATTTAATGCGCATTGACTATATGAGCGGTTACGGACTGAACTCGCCTTTCATTTACGACTATAACGGCATTTCACTCTATTCAAGTATCTTTGACGGTGAAATCTTGAAGTACTATGACAAAACCATGCAAATCAACATGCCTGTCGATAAAAACAGTACTTTCCGTTTATTTAATAATCGTGCAAATTTAATGGCACTTTGGGATGTGACGGATCGTTTCAAAATGGAATCTGATAAGAATATGCCGTACGGCTTTGAGCAGCAAGACAAGATTAAAGATAAAGATGCGACATTTATTCATTCGCATAATCAAATCGATTATCCTGCCGCACACATTACCAACAAAACATTTAATATGGATCAATTGAAATCACCTTTAGATAAAGAACAAGCCATGTTAACTGGTGTGGTTTGGGAGCATCAAAAAGGTAATTCTGATTTTAAACCGAATCAGAATTTATTATCTCAATCTCAAACTGATTTGCGCGATGCCAAACAAGTGGATAACAACCACATACAAGTGCAAAAAGATAAAGGCGGTGTCACATTATCATTGCCGC
Source organism: Staphylococcus sp. EZ-P03 (assembly GCF_003344575.1). Taxonomy (NCBI): domain Bacteria; kingdom Bacillati; phylum Bacillota; class Bacilli; order Caryophanales; family Staphylococcaceae; genus Staphylococcus; species Staphylococcus sp. EZ-P03. The sequence continues at coordinate 15,684 of NZ_QPMO01000010.1, forward strand.
CTGCCCTAGCAAATCAGTACCAAGATATGTATGTAGAAATGGATGTTGAACGCATCTCTCCTTCAACAGAACATTATGTAAAATTAAACGAGTATAAACAAAAACGAAATGAACTTGATTATAAATACCGCAGATTTGTCTCACCAGTGACGATGAGAGTAAAAGCATCACCGGAGTTAAAATTACAATTGCCGAAAGGCAAATACCGTTTAAATATTAAAGGTATTTACGGTGAAGATTATGCAACTTTAAGAAATGCAAAAAAATCATTAACACCTGTTAAGGTTACAAAAGCAAACGATGGCTTGCATATCAAAAAACCAAAAGCAGCTTCTGGAAATTTAGTATTGCCTACTGCTTATAGAAAAGGCTTATACGCTGTAATTGACGGTAAGCAGCATGAAGTTAAACAAGGTAATGGTATTATGACTGTAATTAAAACAGAAAAAGGTCAAACTGATATACATCTGAAATATCAACCGCCTTTATTCAAAACGTTAATCTTAATTTCTATTGTTGGTTTGGTAGTAAGTATTTTCTGGTGCAGATTCCTATCAAAACGCAAATTCAAATCATAAAAACATTTCAGTACTGGTATGCAAGTGAACTGCTTCTGCATACCAGTACTTTTTATATACACACTATTTTTACTAGTCGCTTGCATTTATTTTACTGAGTGCTTTAACAGTCTATGCAAACACTATCCTGACTTTTATACTATTCTCATGAAATTTCAGAAAAAACAATAAAATTCAGAAAGGTTTGGTACAACACTGTGAAAGATGAAAATTATAAAGAAGAAAGCAAGCAACACCTATTAGAATTACTGCAGCAACTAACAACTGATGTATCCAACGATTCAGCACCTTCATTCAAAGAAAGCACTTGTACCTACGAAGCTCTGATGCAGCGTTTTATAGATATGTTGTATTTAGCAGAAAAAGAAATCCTTCATTCTGCTTTAAAAAATCAACATTCGATATACACACTGACACGCGCACAATATGATAAGCTGGTACATTTAAAACCATCCAAATTTTTAATGCCCTTCGGCAAAAACCGCTATTTCATCTCACCCGAACTAATAAATTTCTATAATCAGCATTATCTTAATAATCAATTCGAAACCTTACCTGAATTGAACAGTTTTGCCGAAAAAACCATCCATCGATTAACAGAAACAGAAAAACATTGCAGAAGTTATGAAACTAAAAGATTTAAAGATTGTATAGCAGAAAATATAGATGCGAAAACACTCGAACATTTATGCAAGATAACGCAGATTAATGATTATGAAAGTCTCACACATGAAGAAAAATGTGCAGTACTCTCTCAAAAAATACTCAATGATTTTGATTTGATCGAAAAGCTTATCAAAAATATTCCTCCGATTCGCGTTCTCTTTTCATTGATGGTGTTTGAAGATAGAAACAGTTATACAGGTGCAGAAGTACCTGGAAAGAATCGTGCGTTGTTTTTCCTTTTCAGTAATCCTGAATATGATATTTTGTACTTGCCTATTGAATTATTTGAACAATTAAAACATTTTTTCAAAACAAATAACATAGATCCGATGGCCGTCCTCATTCACACACTTAAAGATTTCACCGGCAAAGAACTGGAACCTCAGAAAGAAAAGCAATGGATATCAGATCTGTGCCAAAATCGTTTGACTGACATTGAAACAGAAACATTATTAAATGTTTTAACTAAAGATTATGTATACGCTGAAATACTCGATAGAATGTACAATGAAGAAAAATCAAGCTTTTTCATTAACCTGATCAGTGTTTATGGTTTCTTGCCTTTATCCTTAGTCACAACTTTATATAACCGCTTCTTTGAAGCTGATGAAACAACAACGTCAATCAAAGCTCTGATTTCTAAAGTTTATTTCAAGTGCGAATATTCATTAGAACAAGGCTATTTAGCCAATGCCACAATACAAGAAGTCATTCCGGAATTAGATATGATATATGTCGATATTCCATACTATATCCCTGAATCCCTTGAGGAATTAGATAACGTTGCGAATAGTTATAATTACTTTGAAGAGGCTGATTTCTTAAAGAGTTATGATTTCTTAATGATGAACGTAAATGTGACAGAAGACATGATTACAGATTGTTGCACATATATAGAAGTTGCGGTTATCGAAGATTTCCTTCTGCCTCAAATCAAAATGCTGCCGAGAGAAGAAGACATTGAAGATTGCGTCAACCAATGGAAATTAGACGGACTCTTTAAAGGCATCCCTGCTAAAACTATTATCAAACACATTACCGTTATGTATAACACACTGAACCTTTGGTCACTTAGAGGTTATACTAGAAAAGCCTATCAAGCCTTGCAAAAACAAAACGGCACCGCTTCAAACCCTACTAATATCATTGACCTCGATGAATTTATCTAACTAAAAACAAACACGTTCTCATCCTAGTTGAAAAGGAGAGAACGTGTTTATTTATTTAAAACTATTGTTTAACAAGTATACTATTACTCAATCAGATTTTATGCTTCTGCTTCTTCTTTCACATCATCTTGATCTTCTTCTGCTTCGATAATGTAAGTATTACGGTTGAGTTTATCATTCCATTCAATGATTCTCGCACCTCGTTTTAATTTACCGTAGGCATTATAACCTGTTACTCTGCCGTAATTTAATTGAATACCGTAATAGTTAGATGTAAAGTCATTATTGTGATCGTGGCCGCAATATACGCCGTTGATAGTTGTATTGTAATAAAGTTGGTACCATAGTCCGCTGTTTACGCGCGGTGGGCATACATCTTCGTAAAGGTTGCCGACATAGCCTTGTTTCGCCGCATCCGCATATTCAGGTAATGGCATATGCATAAATAATTGGTCTGGCATTGTTCTGTTTTTAGCACGATTAATCAACCATTTTTGTTGTTCATAAGTCACAAAAGCATAACCGTCAAACGGTGCTCTTGCATAGTCGCCAGCATCAAGCATATAAATTCTGATACCATTGTCTAAAGTATAGAAATAAGAGTAACAGTCATTATAAACTGCACCGCCTTCACGTTTTACATGCATTACTGATTTATCGATGATTTCCCATAAACGCATTCTGTTATAATTTGATTCACTTTCATGATTACCTAAAGTCACCGCAAATGGTACTTTTAAACTATCGAAGAAGTCAATCACAGCTTTAAATGTTTCAAGTGCACCTTCTTCTTTACTCCAAATCAAATCTCCTGTAATAACAATCACATCAGGCGTTTGTTCTTTTACCATTTTTTCAATCAGCTTGAATGTTTTCACATCTTCTTCCTTAAATGGCTGACTGCCGATATGTAAATCTGTTAGTTGCATGATTTTCATAGTTGTTCACTCCTAGTTGATGGTTTGTCGCATCGTAAACAGATGTTCCAATTTCTTTTTAAATTATATTAAAGCACTTGTATTGTGGCACATATTGAACGAAATGTATAGAAAAAAAGAACACTAATTATGAATGCATGACAAAAAAGCAGAGAGATGAAACATTTCGGCTTATTTTTTCATTGTCAGTTTTAATAAGGCTGGTCTACTTGATACGGTAAAGACTTAACATAATGCATTTCTTTAACATATTTTCCTTTATGAACAATCACCACATATTGCTTATTCGGATCAAACCCTAAGAAATCTAATTTATAAGGTACAAATTCACCGCATTTTGAATAAGCTTGGATATTCTCATACCTTTGCGTGCCTTTGTCAACTTGTGCATATGAATATTCCATGCGCAAGAAAGGATTAAACCGATCTGTGAATTGATTTCTGACCGTAGTCACCGCAAATATACCGATGATAATTAACACACTTAAACTTAATATTATTACCTTCTTCATTCGACTTTCCAACTCCTTCTGGGTGTATTGAACTCTGATGTACAAAGTTGTATAAACAGAATATTCAGATAAATAATTGTACCACTCTGAACACTGCTTCCATTCATTTTACTATATATCATTTTTATTTACTAATCTTTATATATCATCATCTTTCTAAAAGAATAAAAAAAGACTGTCCCTCATTAGGAACAGCCTGGTTTACTCGTATGTCTATCTGTCTAAAATTAGCTAATTTCTTTAATTCTAGCAGCTTTACCACGTAAGTTACGTAAGTAGTAAAGTTTAGCACGTCTAACTTTACCGCGACGAGTTACTTCGATTTTTTCAATTTTTGGAGTGTGTACAGGGAATGTACGTTCAACACCAACACCTGAAGAAATTTTACGAACTGTGAAAGTTTCTGAAACTCCGCCACCGCGGCGTTTGATTACTACACCTTCGAAGACTTGGATACGTTCGCGAGTACCTTCGACGATACGTACGTGTACACGTACTGTGTCTCCGGCACGGAAGTTAGGTAAGTCTGTGCGTAATTGTGATTTAGTAACTGCTTCGATTAATTTGTGATTACTCATTATTTATTCTCTCCTTCAAACTATGTTCTTGCCTCGACAACAAAATAGCAGCGGACCATAGTGATTTTTCGTGCTTAGCACACTTAAATAATATTAGCACACTGCTATTTTGTTTTCAATTGGTTTTTGTAGTTTTCAAGTATTTTTTCATCTTCTGATGATAATGGATACTTTGTTAGTAAATCGGGTCTTTTGACAAATGTTCTGATCAGCTTTTGCTCGTGTCTCCAAGCGTCGATTTTAGCGTGATTGCCTGATAATAATACATCAGGGACTGTCATTCCTTCGAATTCTCTTGGACGTGTATATTGCGGAAACTCTAATAAGCCGTCTGAGAAAGAGTCGTCTTGGTGAGACTGCTCATTTCCAAGTACGCCTGGAATTAATCGTACAATCGCATCTGTCATGCTCATCGCAGGCAATTCCCCGCCGGTTAATACATAATCTCCGATGGAGATTTCGTCTGTGACTAAATGCTCTCTGATACGTTCATCATAGCCTTCATAATGACCGCAGATAAATACTAAATGTTCTGCTTGGCTTAATTCTTGCGCGACTGCTTGTGAGAAAGGTTTGCCTTGCGGACACATTAAAATTACACGTGTCTGTTCTGTTGTCTCAAGGTCCTTCATCGCATTAAATACAGGTTCTGGTTTCAATACCATCCCTTGACCGCCGCCGAACGGATAGTCATCAACTTGGTTATGCTTATTTACCGCATAATCTCTGAAGTTGACTGTATTCACTGATATAATCGACTTATCTTGTGCACGCTTTAAAATAGAATGATTCAGTACGCCATCAAACATTTCTGGAAACAGCGTTAAATAATCAATTTTCACTCGTCTAACATTCCTTCCAATGGCGTAATTTGAATACGGCGTCCAGATACATCTACATCTTGTACTACATCTGCAATATAGGGAATCAAGTATTCTTTATCGCCTTGAACTACCCATACATCATTAGCGCCGGTTTCAAAGATTTCTTTCACGCGACCAATCGGTGTATCACCATCAAAGACAGTGCAGCCGATAATATCGGAATAGTAATACTCATGTTCATCTAATTCAATGGCTTCGTGATCTCGTTCTTGTGTTAAGATATCACCTTTTAAATGCTCAATGTCATTGATATTGTTAATACCTTCAAATGTAAGCATATGGAAGTCTTTATGTTTGCGGTAAGATGCCACAGTTAACTCAAGTGTGTCACCTTTATGATTGACTGTTAAAACTTCGCCAGGTTGAAAACGTGTTTCTGTAAAATCTGAATTAGATTTGACTCTAACTTCGCCTTTAATACCATGTGTATTTACAATTTTGCCGACTTCTACTTTCATATGCACTGGGCCTCCAATATGTGGTCTTGTGTAAAAAAACATTTCTACTTAATAATAACCCTAAGACAACTGTATTGTCTCAGGGTTATGTGATTAAAGCAACTTATTGCTTAACTTACTTAGAATGACGTTGTTCTTCGAATTTTTTCAAAATACCTTCTTTAGATAAGATATTGTGAACTGTGTCAGTTGGTTTCGCACCGTTAGTTAACCATTTAAGTGCTAACTCTTCGTCGATTTTAACTGTTTGAGCTTTGTCTTTAGTTACCGGATCATAAGTTCCGATTTGTTCGATAATACGACCATCACGTGGCGCACGAGCATCAGCTGCTACGATACGGTAGAATGGATTTCTTTTTGAGCCTAAACGTGTTAAGCGGATTTTAACTGCCATGTATAATTCTCTCCTTTGAGTCTTTGTTTTCTTTTCTACAAGAAATAATAATAACAGGTATCAGAAACTTTGTAAAGAGGTTTCTCTTTACCATTTTTATTTTTTTATAAATTCTGCGTAAAAAAAGTGCTGTGCGGATAGACACAACACTGATTTTACATATTAGAACGGCAAATTCATGCCTTTCATCATATTTTCAATTTGACTGCGTTTGCCTTTTTTGCCTTTGCCTCCGCCAGTAAATTGTTTCATCATTTTCTTCATGTCATTGAATTGTTTCATCAAACGATTGACTTCTTGAAGTGAACGGCCTGAACCTTTTGCGATACGTTTCTTGCGAGATACGTTTAAAATTTCAGGTCTTTCGCGTTCTGCTAAAGTCATAGATTGGATAATTGCTTTAATATGATCGATTTGTTTTTCGCTCATATTCAGTTTATCCATACCTTTCATTTTGTTCATACCTGGAATCATTTTCATGATTTCATCTAACGGACCAAGGTTTTTAACTTGATCAAGCTGTTCTAAGAAATCATCCAGCGTAAATGAAGCTGTACGCATTTTCTTTTCTAAGTCTTTTGCTTTTGACTCATCGACATCTTGCTGCGCTTTTTCAATTAAGCTCAGCACATCGCCCATACCTAAAATACGTGATGCCATACGTTCTGGATGGAAGAGTTCCAAGCCGTCTAATTTCTCGCTCATACCGACAAATTTAATAGGTTTTTGTGTAACAGAACGAATTGAAAGTGCTGCACCACCGCGTGTATCACCATCAAGTTTTGTTAACGTAACCCCTGTTACTTCTAATTGATCATCGAATGATTGTGCAACGTTGACCGCATCTTGACCTGTCATCGCATCTACAACCAGCATGATTTCGTTCGGCTTAGAAATTTCTTTGACTTCTGCCAATTCATTCATCAATGTTTCATCGATATGCAGACGACCTGCTGTATCAATGATAACGAAGTCTAAATGTTCTTCTTTTGCATGTTTTAATGCGTTTTCAACGATTTGTTGTGGCTTAACTTGATCGCCTTCGCTGTATACAGGGATATCTAATTGCTTCCCTACAGTTTCTAATTGGTCAATCGCAGCCGGACGATAGATATCGGCCGCTACAAGTAATGGTTTCTTATTGTATTTCTTGCGCATTAACAAAGCAAGTTTACCTGCAGTTGTTGTTTTACCTGCACCTTGCAAACCTACCATCATTACAACTGTCGGCGGTTTATTCGCCATGTTGATTGTCGAATTTTCTCCACCCATTAATTGCGTCAATTCGTCTTGTACAATTTTAATAACCTGTTGTCCAGGTGTTAATGATTGCATGACATCCGAACCTAATGCACGTTCAGAGACAGTTTTAATAAATGATTTAACGACTTTAAAGTTAACATCGGCTTCAAGCAATGCAAGACGTACTTCACGCATCATCGCTTTAATATCCGCTTCAGTCACTTTCCCTTTTCCTCGCATTTTCTGCATGGTCGCCTGCAAGCGATCGGATAATCCTTCAAATGCCATCCAAGTGACCTCCTTATTCTAATTCTTCTAGTTTCTCAATATATTGTTTCAAGGCATCCGGATCTTCAATAGATGCTTTCATTTGATTATAAATTTCACGACGTTGTTCAAACTTTGTATAAAGCTCTAATTTCGCTTCATAGTCTTCTACTAAATCACCAGTTCTTCTTATGTTATCATACACTGCTTGGCGACTCACATCAAAAGTATCCGCGATTTCGCTCAATGAATAATCTTCAAGATAAAATAGTTCCAAATAATTACGTTGTTTCTTAGTAAGCAGGGATTGATAAAAATCAAACAAATAATTCATGCGCAGAGTCTTAACTAAATCATTTTTGCTCATCAGGTGTCTCACCATCATTTGTCTCATGATCATCCGCATGCTCTTCGACTGTTTCTTCAATCATACCCGCAAACAAGCCGTAAACGTAACTTTCTGGGTCGAACGGTTGTAAATCATCCAACTGTTCGCCTAAACCAACGTATTTTACCGGTATATGCAATTCATTACGGATTGCTAAGACAATACCGCCTTTGGCTGTACCGTCAAGTTTTGTCAACACAATACCTGTCACGTTTGTGACATCTTTAAAGTTGCGTGCTTGAGACAATGCGTTTTGTCCTGTTGTCGCATCTAAGCATAATAATACTTCATGCGGCGCATCCGGTACTGCACGCCCGATAACACGTTTCATTTTCTCCAACTCATTCATTAAGTTGGCTTTGTTTTGCAGACGTCCTGCAGTATCGCAGATTAAAATGTCGACACCTTTATGTTTGGCCGCATTAATCGCATCATACATTACAGCTGCCGGATCTGAACCTTCGCTTTGGCTGATAACATCCACATCTACGCGTTCGCCCCATACTTTCAATTGATTAATCGCACCGGCTCTGAATGTGTCGCCTGCTGCTAACATTACTTTCTTGCCTTCTGCTTTATAACGATGCGCTAATTTACCGATTGTTGTCGTTTTGCCGACACCATTCACACCTACCATTAAGATAACGTTTAAACGGCCGTCTTCAATGTTCATAAGCTCTGAGTGGTCATCATCTTGCTGATAGATTTCAACGATTTTTTCTACGATAACTTCTTTTAAGTCTGCAGTTTCTTTGATGTTGCGGCGCTGTGCTTCTGTACGCAATTCATCTACCAGTTCCATTACCGTATTGAAACCGACATCGGCTGTGATTAACATTTCTTCTAAAGCTTCGAAGAAGTCTTCATCTACAGTACGGTAACGTGCAATCAAGTTATTCAGCTGTTCTTGGAAGTTTTCACGTGATTTTTCCAGACCTTGTCTGAACTTCGCACCCAATTTTTGAGATTCGATTTCTTCAAATTCTTCAATCGAAATCAAGCCGTCATCGAAATCAAAGTCATCTTTTGTTTCTTCTTTCGGCTGTGCTTCAGGCAATGTAGAGCGCTGCTCGGTTTTCTCAGAAGAAACGGTTTCATCCTCTTTCTTGTCATCTTCGGATTGCTCTATGTCTTGCAGTTCTTCTAAGTCTTTTTCTTCTTCTGAGGGTTTGCCTGCGAACTTGTCTTTTAGTCGTTTAAAAAAGCTCATTCTTGTTCCTCCTTCAACACTTCGTCAATTGTATTTAAATTCACACTTACAAGTTTAGATACACCAGATTCTTGCATCGTAATCCCATATAAACGATCTGCTGCTTCCATTGTGCCTTTGCGGTGAGTAATCACAATAAATTGTGTTTTCTCAGATAACTGTCTTAAATAATTCGCATAACGAATCACATTGGCTTCATCTAGTGCGGCCTCTACCTCATCTAGTATAACAAATGGAGCTGAACGTACTTTTAATAATGCAAAGAGCAATGCAATGGCACTTAAAGCACGTTCTCCCCCGCTGAGTAATGAAAGGTGCTGCAGCTTCTTGCCTGGCGGTTGTACAATAATATCCACACCGGCAGTCAAATAATCATCATCTGTTAATTTCAATTCCGCATAACCGCCGCCGAATAATGATTTGAATACTTCTGAGAAATAACCTTGTACCGCATGGAACGTTGTTTTAAAGCGCTCCATAACCGCTTGGTCCATTTCCAGAATAATTTGTTCTAATGTCGCTTTGGCTTCTCTTAAATCTGTACGCTGTTCATCTAAGAATGTGAAACGTTCATTCACTTCTTCGAACTGCTGAATCGCGTTCAAATTCACAGGACCCAGTTCTTCAATCGACATTTTCGTCAATTTCACCTTTTGACGCAATGCATCAATCGGCTCATCTTGTTCATACATGTCTTTCGCTGCTTCGAATGTTAAATGATAATCATCAGTTAAATGATCGATACAATGTGAGATTAACACATCAAGCTTCGATTGTTCTGCTTTAATATCTTGATAGCTGTTTTCTATAGATAAGATATCACGATGTGCTTCTTGAAGCTTGCTGTCGAAGTCATCAATCGATGCATTGATTTCTTGACGTTCTGTTTTCAAAGTACTCAACTTTTCGCTTAAAGCTTCTTTTTCTTCTTGCTTAGCTTTGATATCTTTTTGAATCGTTTCGAAAGCTTTCTGTCCTGTCACTTCATCCGAATTGAACAATGCTATGTCTTCTTCTAATTTTTCTTGCTGCTGCTGATTTTGTGTGATTTGATTAGCAAGACGTTCTAATGCTTGGCGTTGTGTTTTGCTGCGTTCTTTGATTACTGCCAAATCCGATTGCTTTTGATGCAATTGCTGCTGTAATTGTGCCGAGTTGGCTTTTCCTTCTTTAGACAATTGCGTTAGATTTTCGATTTGCTGTTCTAAAGCTTGCAGTTTTTTTGCGATTTCTTGTTTTTCTTGTTCTTTGGTTTCTAGTGTCTCGCGGCTGGTCGCACTTTGATATCCGTCATTTTTCTCAAATTCAAACTCTTCATGTTCATTTTTAAGATGTGCTTCGCTTTTACGCAAACGATCGAGTTCCAGCGATAAATCGTGCATTTCTTGTTTTGCTGTATTATAGCTTTTGCTGATATGCAGGTAATTTTCGCTCAATTCATTAGCATGTGCTTTCGTTTTTTGAACTTCTTGTTCGAATTGTGCGGTTTGCTGCTCATAGTCTTTTAATTGCGCTCGTAATTGTGTCAGTTCATCGCGCTGTGTCAATATACTCTTTGTTTGACGCTGCCCGCCGCCTGTCATAGAACCGCCTGGATTGACGATATCTCCTTCTAACGTCACGATACGTGTACGATAGCGAATGGCTTGTGCAAGGTCATTAGCATGCTTCAAATCATCTACAATAATCGTATTGCCGAGTAAATTATAGATAATATTGTTATATTGCTGATCAACTTGAATCAAATCAGCCGCAATGCCCATAAAGCCGGCTGCTTGTTGTGCAGTATGCATAATATCTGAACTTAAACGTCTCGGCTGAATGACATTCAACGGCAAGAACGTTGCACGTCCTAAACGATTTTGTTTTAAATACGCAATCGCTTGTCTGCCGTCTTTTTCATTATCAACGATAATATGCTGCATTGAAGCACCTAATGCCGTCTCAATCGCAGTCGTCAATTCTGACGGTACTTCGATAATTTCTGCCACTGCACCATGAATGCCAGATAATTGGCTGTCTTTTGCTTTTAAGACGTGTTTGACACCGTTAAAGAAATACGTATAGTCTTCTTCCCGACTATTCAAACTCTCTATTTTCGCTTTCAGTTTATCTGTATAGCGATAGGCTTGATACAGTTTTTCCTCATCTGCATTTTGTTGATTTTTGCTCTTCGTTAATACTGCTTCGCACGTTTTCAACTGCTGTTCCAACTCTTCGAATGCTTGCTGCTTCTCTTGGTGTTGTTTAGATAACGTATTGATTTCTGATTGAATAGCTTTTAATTGATTGAATGCTTCTAATAAGCGGCTGTCTAACCGATCTTGCTTCGCTTCGTTTTCTTCAATCGTACGTTGTAAGAAACGAATATCATTATTCACTTCTGATTGTGCTGACATTAAGTCATAGTAATCATTTTTAATCGCTTCTAACTCTTCTTCATGATCACCGTCAGCCACATACAACTGATCTTCAAGCTTTTTAATCTCAGCTGACAATGCTTTTTGTTTTTCTTGAAGTGCTTGTTTTTCTTCTTCAGCTTGTGCTTTTTCTTCAATCAGCTGGATTTCTTGTGCTTTTAACGCTTCTTGTTCTTCTTCGTAACGTGCGTTAGTTTGAGATTGGTTGCGTTTACGTTCTTCCAAAACATTCAGCTGACCTGATAGTTTTTCAGCTGCTTCTGTCGTTTGAACTAAATCATAGTTCAAGCGTTCAATTTCATCATTCTTTTGATTTAATTCAGCTTTATATTTAGATAAAGTACGTGAATAACTGTTTTTATCCGCTTCTTTTTGTGCTTGCTGACTCTTTAATACATTCAAGCGTTCATCTGCTTTATGAATCGCTTCGTTGTAATCATTAATATCATGAACAGTTACCAGCACATCGCTTTTCTTCATTTCTTGAGACAAATGCTGATATTCTTTAGCAATGGCTGCTTCTTCTCTTAAAGGTTCAACACGCCCTTCTAAATCATACAGAATATCCTCCACACGATTTAAGTTTTCTTCTGTTTGGTCCAGTTTTTGAACCGAAGCTGCTTTACGCTTTTTATATTTCAAGACCCCTGCTGATTCTTCAATAATTTGACGTCGATCGACAGGTTTCGCATTTAATATTTCATCTACACGGCCTTGCGAGATAATACTGAAAGCCTCTTTTCCTAAACCTGAATCCAGGAAAAGATCGATAATATCTTTTAAGCGTGCACGGTCATTATTTAAATAATATGCACTTTCACCGCTGCGATACAATCTGCGTGTCACGATGATTTCATCTTGTTCGACATTCAGCTGATGGGCGTGATTATCTAGTTTTAATCGTACTTCTGCATAATTTTGAGCTTTACGATGTTCGGCACCGGAAAAAATAATATCTTCCATTTTAGAACCGCGCAGAGACTTAGCTGATTGTTCACCTAAGACCCATTTAATCGCATCGGTGATATTACTTTTGCCACTACCGTTTGGACCAACAATCGCCGTCACACCTTGATCAAAGTGGACTTCAGTTTGTTCTGCAAACGATTTGAATCCAAATGCATTAATTGATTTTAAATAAACCATACTTCACTCGTTCTCCCTGTCGCTGCAATCAGCAGCTTGTTCATTGTTTCTGTTTCATCTCTGTATAAGCCTTTTCAGCGGCTTTTTGTTCTGATTCTTTCTTCGTTCTGCCTTGTCCCTCCGCAATGGCTTCGCCTTCTAACAGCACTTCAGAAGTAAATAGACGGTGGTGTGCAGGACCTTCTTCATGTATCAAGCGGTACGTCACGCTGCCTTTGTTCAGACGATGGATATACTCTTGGAATTGTGTTTTAAAGTCAATAACACCCATCAATGCATTATCTTCTACATACGGGAAGATAACAACTTGTGCAAAATGCCAAACTGCATCTAAACCTTGGTCTAAATACAAGGCACCTACAAAAGCTTCAAATGCATCTGATACCAATGACGGTCTTGTACGGCCGCCGGTTTTCTCTTCGCCTTTGCCCAGCAGGATAAGTTCGTTTAATTCGATTTTATTCGCAAATATTACAAGTGAGGGTTCACAAACGATGGTCGCGCGCATTTTTGTAAGATTGCCTTCAGGCAGTTGTGGATACTTATCAAATAAATAGCGTGAAACCGTCAATTCTAATACCGCATCTCCAAGAAACTCCAGACGCTCATTATGCGCCAGACGATCCATATTGAAATCATTAATAAAACTTGAATGTGAAAATGCTTGCTGATAGAGAGGTAAATTATCATATGAGAGTTGCAGTGCATGCATTTTATTCGCAAACTTCTCGTTAAAAGCTTGCAACAATGCATCTTTCTTATGTTTGGCCAAAAAAAGACCTCCTTTGATTATTTCAAAACGAACGATGTCGTTAAATTGCTTATGTGTCCCATTTTACGTGAATTTCAAGCAAAACAAAAGAAAAATCTGAGTCGGTCAAAGAGACGACTCAGATAGTATTGTTCATTATTTTTCAAGGTTGTTGATGAAATTAACTGCGTCACCAACTGTATTGATTTTTTCAGCTTCTTCATCTGGAATTTCAGTACCAAATTCGTCTTCTAATTCCATAACTAATTCCGCGATATCAAGTGAGTCAGCGCCTAAATCATCTTTGAAAGATGCATCTTCAGTTACTTTGTCAGCATCAACACCTAAACGGTCAACGATGATATCTTTAACTTTATCGAAGTTTTCCACGTCGATTCACCTCCTTTAACAAGCCTATATGACTCTATTATTTTCCCATTATATCATTAAGAATACAAGTGGGATAGCTCCATAAAATAGTGTAATCCCACTACTTCTCATGATTTAACGGCAATTATTCCATAAACATACCGCCATTGACATGGATTGTTTGGCCGGTAATGTATTTTGCTTTGTCAGATGCTAAGAAAGATACTGTGTTCGCAATATCTGTATCTTGACCAAAGCGGCCTAATGGAATTTGACCTTTCATTTGTTCTTTAATGTCATCGCTTAAAGCATCTGTCATATCAGAAACAATAAATCCAGGTGCTACAGCATTCACTGTAATATTTCGTGAAGCAAGTTCGCGGGCTACAGATTTTGTTAATCCGATAACACCTGCTTTTGTCGCAACATAGTTTGTTTGACCCGGGTTGCCGACAGCACCTACTACACTAGATAAGTTGATGATTGCACCGCTTCTTTGTTTCATCATTTGACGCGATACTTTTTGGATGCAGTTGAATGTACCTTTAAGGTTCGTATCAATTACGTCATCCCATTCTTGTTCTTTCATACGCATTAATAAGTTGTCGCGTGTAATACCTGCGTTATTAACCAGTACATCCACTGAACCGAATTGTTTTACGACTTCTTGAATCATGTATTTAACTTCATCAGGGTTTGCGACATTCGCTTGAATTGCGAAAGCTTCCACACCTTTAGCTTTGATTTCTTCTACGACTGCTTCTGCTTTTTCTTTGTTGCCGGCGTAGTTCACCGCAACATTATAACCGTCTTCTGCTAATTGCAGCGCAATACTGCGCCCAATTCCTCTAGAAGCTCCTGTTACTAATGCACTTTTACTCATGTTCATTCCATCCTTTGACATCTTCGAGTGTTTGAATCGAAGTTAATTTAACATCTCTGTTGATTTTCTTGATTAAACCAGATAGTACTTTGCCTGGTCCGATTTCAATAAAGTGATCGACACCTTGTTCAATTAAATACTCTGTAGATTTAATAAACTGCACTGGAGAATACAATTGTTTCACCATGTTTTGTTTAATTACTTCTGCGTCTGTTTCTGCTTGTGCATGATAGTTTTGCACGACAGGGATTTTTGCATCATGCCATTCAAATTGATTGATATAGTCTTCAAAATCTTTCTCAATCACTTGCATCATTGAAGAGTGGAAAGGTCCTGAAACTTTTAAAGGCATCACACGTTTTGCACCTAAGGATTTACCTTGTTCAACAATTCTGTCGATAGCTGTTTTATGACCAGACACAACGACTTGACCTGGCGAATTGATATTTGCCGGTTCAACAATAGAACCTTCTTCAGATAAATCTTCGCAGATTTTCGCAACTTCATCATAATCCAAACCAAGTACTGCAGCCATGCTGCCGACACCGCTTGGGAAAGCTTGTGCCATTAATTCCCCTCTTTTGCGTACGATTTTTACCGCATCTTCAAAAGAAAGTACTTTAGCCGCAACTAAGCTTGAATATTCGCCGAGGCTATGTCCCATTGTATAATCTGCACCTAAATCATTCAAAGCATTATATAATGCAATACTGTGTGTTAATAATGCAGGTTGTGTATTTTCAGTTTCACCGAGTTTGCCCTCTTCATCTGTGAACATAGTTTCTAATAAATCAAAGCCTGCTGCTTCTTGTGCAGCGTCTAATGTTTTTGTTGCATTTGTATCTTGTTGGTACAAGTCTTGAGCCATACCGACTTTTTGCGCACCTTGACCTGGAAAGATAATCGCTGTTTTACCCATTTTGTCCACCTACCGTTTCTCTCATAATATCGACAATATGATTTTCTCCTGCGATTTTCGCTTGGCGAATTGCAGAATAAAATGCTCTTGCATTCGAGCTGCCGTGTGCTTTAACGACAATACCGTCTAAACCAAGCAGTACTGAACCGCCGTATTCAGCATAGTCCATTTTCTTCGTCATTTTATCTAAATCTTTTTTCAATACTAAAGCTGCAAGTTTGTTCTTGAAGTTGGCTAATAATGCAGATTTCAGCATTTTACCGATAGATTTCGCAGTACCTTCTAAGTTCTTTAAGACCATATTGCCTGTAAAGCCATCAGTAACTACGACATCTGCGGCATCTTCCATCAATGTTTTCGCTTCAACATTGCCTGAGAAATAGAAAGAAGGATCTGCTTTCATCAAATTATAAGCTTCTTTCGTTAAGTTATTGCCTTTTTTAGGTTCCGTTCCGATGTTTAACAATGCTACTTTCGGTGCACCGATACCTCTGATTTTTTCAGCGTAAATATTGCCTAATTGCGCATATTGCAATAAATGTTCTGGTTTCGCATCCGCATTGGCACCGACATCTAAAAATACAAAGCCTTTGCCGGAAACAGTCGGAAGTGTCACCACTAATGCAGGTCGTGCTACACCTTTAATACGGCCCACAATGAAGAGTCCAGCAGACATCAGCGCGCCTGTATTGCCTGCAGAAACACATCCTGACGCTTCCCCGTCTTTTACCGCTTGTGCCGCTCTGACCATAGAGCTGTCTTTCTTTCGTTTAATGGCACGTACCGGCTCATCTTCCATTTCAATTTCTTCAGTAGTATGACGGAATTCCAAGCGCTCATGCTTGATTGTGCACTGTGCTTCATCTCCGAATAAAATAATATGTAAATCTGGGAAGTCGTTCAACGCTTTTTCTACCGCTTCTAAAACGATACCAGGCGCGTCATCTCCACCCATCATATCAATGGCTAATGTCACCATCTCGTGATCACTCCTCATTATAATAATACATTTTGAATGTACCTCTGAATACGCATTTATCTTTAACATATGACGATACTGCAACCGTAATATATTTTGAACCGAAATCAACCACTTGCGCAAAAGCATGTACGGTATCATGCAATTTCACTTGTTTTAAAAAGTTGACTTGGCTTTCTCTTGTCAGCACCATATTCTTTTGAATCAATGCTACACATAATGAATTGGCTTGTGCAAACAATATATGTCCGCGCGCAATATCATTACGCGTAAAGACCGAATCTTCCGTAATATAAATCAAAGATTCAGCAGTGACATTTGGTTCTACCCGAATCAAGTCACCGATAATTTCATTACCTTCAATTGCACGAATATGTTTGTAGTTATGTTCTGCTACAGACTTAATTCGTTTGCGCAATTCCGGTATTTTCAAGTAAGTTCTATCCAGTCTTATCGTTTGGATACTGACAGAAAATAAATCGCTCAACTCATTATCAGTCATAAAGGGGTTCTCTTGCAGACGTTGTTTGATTGCATCACGGCGCTCTTGTTTTTTCAACTTCATTGCTTTACCCCCTAATTTAGTACCAAGTCTTAAGACTTCCTTACATATCATATCATTTTCTCTTAAAACAGCTCAACAAAAAACACAACAGATTAATTAATTACAGTTTATCGAAATTAATCTGATGTGTCATGTATTGTCAGGCGCTATGAATTACATCGGCTAATGATTTTGTATGCCATTCATCCATCGCCTTGCATCTTATTCTGTTAGATTTAATCAAAACTTGTGTGTAACAGATTTTGTTCTACGAAGTTGCGCAGAATATCATACTGCTCTGTAAAGAAGGCACCAGATTGAATCAATTCAGCTGCTTCATCTCTTGCTACTTCTAACATGCGATAATCTTCAACGATATTCGCCACTAAAAAGTCCGGCAATCCGCTTTGTTTCACACCAAAGAAATCACCTGGTCCGCGCATTTCCAAATCACGTTCGCTCAGTTCGAAACCATCTGTAGTTTGCGTCATGATATTCATACGCTCAATCCCAGTTTCGGTTTTCGGCGATGCAATCAAGACACAATAACTTTGATGTTCGCTTCGTCCGACACGGCCGCGTAATTGGTGGAGCGTAGAAAGTCCGAAGCGATCAGCATCATAAATTATCATAAACGTCGCATTAGGGACGTTTACCCCCACTTCCACTACAGTCGTCGAAACTAAAATATCGATTTCATGTCGATTAAACCGCTGCATGACATCATCTTTATCATCCGCATGCATTTTACCATGCAATAATCCGACACGGCCGACACCATAATGCTGCTCCAGCGATTCATATAACTCAATCACATTTTGTACATCTTCGAGATGTTCTGAGCTTTCAATCAGCGGACTGATAACATAAGCTTGTCTGCCTTTATTCAGTTCAGCTGTCATTTGATTCAAGACAGATTCATACGCTTCATGTTTTGCCCACATGGTCTTAATTGGTTTTCGTCCTTTCGGCAATTGTTTGATAGAAGATACATCCATTTCTCCGAATACAGAAATGGCTAACGTTCTAGGAATCGGTGTCGCAGTCATAAACAATACATTCGTCATCGCACCTTTTTCTCTTAAGGCTTGACGCTGATTTACACCAAAACGGTGCTGTTCATCCGTAATCACTAATCCAACATTTTTAAACGACACATCATCTTGAATCAAAGCATGTGTTCCGATTAAGCAATCAATTGTACCATTTTCTAATTGCTCTAATAATAATCTGCGTTTCTTGCCTTTGACCGATCCTGTAAGCAAAGCAACATTCATGCGATCACCGAACAGCTCAGTTAAACTTTCCGCATGCTGTTCTGCTAAGATTTCAGTCGGTACCATGAGCGCAGATTGGTAGCCGGCTGTTTTTAACGCATACATACAAAGTGCTGCGACTACAGTTTTACCTGAACCTACATCCCCTTGCAGCAAGCGATGCATTCGTATCGGTGCTTTTAAATCTCTGAAGATTTCATTCACCGCTGTTTTTTGCGCGTCTGTTAATTCAAACGGCAAATCATCGATAAATCCTTTGACTTTGTTTAAATCATAATCGATTTCAATCGCATCATCGCTTGCTTTTTCAAGGCGATTCAGCCACTGCATACGCAGCTCGAATAAGAATAACTCTGTGAAGGCATATGTTCTGCGTGCTTTTAATAATGCTTTTTTATTATCCGCATAATGCAGCGCTCGTATTGTTGAAGCGAGTGATTCTAATTTATATTTTTCGCGCAATTCATCTGACAGCCATTCTTTGATTTCTATGTCATCTAATACTTTGCGGATAATATCTCTCAAAGTTTTTTGTTTGATGCCTTCTTTGATGCGGTAGACCGGTTCAAGCTGTTCTTGATCTTGGCTCATATCCGGCTGTTCTGTGGTATACATTCGCATACCATTGATTTCTTGTTTGCCGCGGTTCCATTTGCCTTTAATAGTCACATGGTCGTGCAGATTAACTTTCTTTTTTAAATAAGGCTGATTGAAGAAGACCGCTTTCACCGCAATATTATTTACCATTAAGTGCAGTGTCACTTTTGAACGGTTTCTTCCAAAAAAAGCGACAGTGGGCGTAGTATACACTTCGCCGACCACTGTCACGGTTGATTGATCTTCTGCTTCATTTAAATCTACCACGCTGTTATCTTCATAGCGTACAGGCAAATAAAGTACTAAATCTTCTACGTCATATATATTCAGTTCATTTAATACACCGATTCGCTTCGGACCAAGTCCTTTGATTTGATCCAGCGAATAGGGTTGATCAATGAGGTTTACTTTAGTCATGTTTAATCACCAAATATTTGTTGTTTTAAGCGTTGGCCGGTTGGTGTTCCAGCGAGTCCGCCGCGTCCTGTTTCACGCAGTGCTGAAGGCATCGTCTGCCCGATACGATACATTGCCAAAATCACTTCGTCTGTAGGAATACGCGATGAAACGCCTGCAAGTGCCATATCCGCTGACACAATTGCATTCGAAGCCCCTGCTGCATTACGTTTCACACAAGGCACTTCAACCAATCCCGCTACCGGGTCACATACTAAACCTAGCATATTTTTCATACAAATTGCAAAAGCTTCAGCTGATTGCTGCGGCGTGCCCCCGGCCATTTCCACAGTTGCAGCTGCAGCCATCGCTGCGGCAGAACCGACTTCTGCTTGGCAACCGCCTGCAGCACCTGAAATTGAAGCATTATTTGCTACGACAAAGCCGAAAGCACCGGCTGTTAATAAAAAGTTCAGCATGTCTTTATGAGAAGGGTTGAAGCGGTGTTTAATCGCAAATAACACCCCAGGAACAACACCTGCAGAGCCGGCTGTCGGCGTTGCACAGATTTTCCCCATCGCCGCATTCACTTCATTCGTCGCAACTGCTTTGCTGACCGCATCTAATAAGATTGGTCCGGAAAGGGCTTGTCCGCTTTCTAAATACTTTTTAATTAAAACAGCGTCGCCTCCTGTTAATCCAGTGGTCGAAGTCACACCATTCAAACCTTCATCCAACGCATTTTCCATCGTTTTAAAATGATGGCCCATACCTTCATATACTTCATCAGCCGATACCCCGGTTACTGACATTTCTTGTTCCAGCATAATTTCATGAATGGCTTTGCCTTCTGTTTCACATCTCTCTACTAATTCTTCAACAGTCTTAAACATGTGTATGCCCCCTTCCATTTTAATCCTCCATCAATGAAACAGCTGTCACGCCGTCCACCGCTCTGATTTTATTAAGAATTGCTTCATCTGGTTCTTCATCTAATTCGCACGTCATTAACGCAGAATCCCCTTTTTCTTTACGCGCGACTTGCATGGACCCTACATTGATACTCGCATCGCCTAATATATTCGTCACACGTCCGATGGTGCCGAATGTATCGCGGTGAAAGACTAATAATGTAGGATAATTGCCTGAAATACTGATTGGGAATCCATTGACGGCGACAATTTCAATTTTACCGCCGCCGATAGAAACCCCTTCTACAGAAATGGTTTTATCACCTTTAGTCATACTCAGCACTGTCGTATTCGGATGCGGTTTATCTTCATGTATCTCGATAAAGTTGACCTTCATTCCTTCAGCCGCTGCTGTTGCTAAACTGGTTTTAATACGATCATCATCGGTATCATAACCTAACAATCCGCCCACTAAAGCAACATCCGTACCATGTCCGCGATAGGTTTCCATAAACGAACCGTATAAATAAATATCGACACGTTCCGGAAAATCGCCGAATAAGTCGCGTGCGACTAACCCGATTCTTACAGCCCCCGCTGTATGTGATGATGACGGTCCTACCATAGTCGGCCCGATAATATCAAAGACACTTTTAAACTTCATTGAAACTCCCCCTTACTCCATCGTGTTATTTGATTATTACAACTATTTCAAATATTATAACAATTTATCTGACAAAATAGTACTATTTTTCATTTCCTTCTCGCAAAATCGAGTTGAATACATTCTAATACTGCATTTAAAGCTTATATATTTTGTATTGTTCTGACTTCACACAGAAAAATTCACTTAGGCTGTCCTTTGAACCTAAGTGAATTCATTACATCTCTGCTATGTGATTTTCAATCTTATTCAACTGAGAATAAATACGGATAAATCGGTTGATCTCCGACTTGTTCATCTACTTCAACATCAGGATATTCTTCTTCTAACCACTCTGTTAAAGCTTCTGTTGTTTCTGATTCTGCTTCTTCTCCTGTTAATACAGTGACAATTTCAGAATCATCATCAATCATATTTGCTAATAGAGCTTTAGCTGCTTCTAATTGAGTTGTTTCGCTCGCAACGATTTTACCTTCTTTAAGGCCCATAAATTCGCCTTCTTTAATCGCAATACCGTCAATTGTAGTATTACGCACCGCATTCGTAATCGCACCTGAAACAACATCATTTAAAGCTTCAGTCATTGTAGCTTGATTATCTTCTAATGCTGCGTCTGGTAAATAATGGAATAATGCTGCGATACCTTGCGGAATAGATTTTGTCGGAATCACGACTGTATCCGCTTCAACAATTTCAGCTGCTTGGTCGCTTGCCATTTGAATGTTTTTATTGTTCGGTAAAATAATTGCTTTTTTCGCACCTGATTGTTCAATGACTTTCACAATATCTTCTGTTGAAGGGTTCATTGTTTGACCGCCATTGATAATAGATGTTGCGCCCATAGATTTGAAGATTTCAGAAATACCTTCGCCCATAGAAATCGCAATAATTGCTGTTTCTACTTGTTCAGCGTTATTATTTTCTGCTTTCTTCTCTTTATTGACCACCTTACGGTGTTGTTCACGCATGTTTTCAGCTTTGACTTTAATTAATTCGCCGTATTCTTGGCCATAATTAAAGACTTCGCCTGGATGTTCAGAGTGAACATGGACTTTTACAATCTCATCATCATTAATTACTAGTAATGAGTCGCCGAACTTCGTCATATCTTGACGGAATTCTTGTTCGTCGAATGGACGTTTGTTTTTATCGAAGCGTACCATCATTTCAGTACAGTAACCATATACAATATCTTCAGTATTGATAATACCTGAGAAATCATGGTCATCGTTAACGAAAGTTTCTGTATCCAGTTTAGGTGCAGCAGCTTCTACTTTTTCACCTTTTAGACCTTTTAAGAAACCTTCATACACACATAATAAACCTTTACCGCCGCTGTCTACGACGCCGACTTCTTTTAATACCGGTAATTGGTTCGGTGTATTATCTAAAGCAATACCGCCTTGTTCGATAATAGCTTCTAATACTTCTGTACAATCTTCTGTTTGTTTTGCTTTCTCTACACCAGCTTTAGCCGCTTCTTTGGCTACAGTTAAGATTGTTCCTTCTACTGGTTTCATCACTGCTTTATAAGCTGTATCGATACCTGCTTCAAAGCTTTCTGCGAATGCTTTCGCATCCACTGTTTCATAATCTTCCATGTTTTGGCAGAAGCCTCTGAAGATTTGCGAAAGAATTACACCTGAATTCCCGCGTGCACCCATAAGCAAGCCTTTTGAGAAAGTCTTCCCTAAAGCGCCAATGTGATGAGATGCATTATGTTCGACTTCTTCTCTCCCTGAAGTCATTGTCAGATTCATGTTCGTACCTGTATCGCCGTCTGGAACAGGATAAACATTTAATGCATTGATTACCTCTGCATTATTAGATAAATTTTGTGCCCCTTGGATTACCATATCGGCAAATAATTTACCATCTATTTTGCTGATCATCATGTCGTCCTCCTAATGTTTCTTGCCGTAATTATTCATACGTACACCCTGTACATAAATATTGATTGAATTCACTTTTAGATTTAATGTTTTTTCCAAAGTATATTTAACAGTAGATTGCACATTATTCGCAACTTCTGAAATTTTGATTCCGTAACTTACAATAATATACATATCAATGTCGATTGCTTTATCATGCGAACGCACCACGATACCGCGTGCATAATTTTCATGACCTAAAATTTCCGCAATCCCATCTCTTACTTGTTGTTTGGATGCCATTCCGACAATACCATAACATTCTACGGCCTTTCCGCCTACTACTGATGCGATCACTTCGTTTGAAACGTCAATATTGCCGTATTCATTGGTAATTTCTAATGTCATTATGAGTTCCTCCTTAAGATAGGTCTAACAAGCACATTTAAAAGGCTTGTATCTATTACTTACTATTATATAATGAATAGCGTAATAATGCCTTTTTTTCAATGCCGGATAACTCTGGCACATCCCTTTAATTCAATTGAGTGGGTGATGAAGTCCACATAATTGCTTTTAAAGTAAAACGCATACATAGACATTTACAAATTATAACACAATTTTGTTCTTTATTTAGAATAACTTAAAAAATTCTTGCACTGCAACAAATTTTGGTTGCCAATTTGTGAAATCTGTGCTAAATTAGGAAAGTATATCATAAGTCCGTGTGTTTATATTTATTAAAGGAGGTACTTTCATGGGTAAACAATGTTTCGTAACAGGTCGTAAAGCTTCGACTGGTAATCGTCGTTCACACGCTTTAAACTCTACTAAACGTAGATGGAATGCTAACCTTCAAAAAGTTAGAATCCTAGTAGACGGAAAACCTAAAAAAGTTTGGGTTTCTGCACGTGCTTTAAAATCTGGTAAAGTTACTAGAGTTTAATAAATATAAAGCACATGAACAAACGACTCGTATGTGGCGGGTCGTTTTTCTTTTGTCTTTTTTTAACAAAAAGGATTGGCTTGCATTTTTAATGCGCCAATCCTTTTATTTTGTTTAAACACTTATATTTCATGTTTACCTGTTAATCATGGCTGCGTACACAAAGCACACCGCCCGCTTCTACAATGACTTCTGCTTTCTCAGCTTCAATCTCATTTGAAATCGTTAATGTAGACCCTTGATACAAAGTTTGATGATCTAACGGATACTTGAAACCATTTAATGAAATCACAGTATGATCTCTTTGCGGCACAAATGAGGTATATTTGAAATCAGCATCATACGCCATTTCATGCGTCCCTTTACCTAGATAAACAATCTCATTTTGCTTATCAATCAGACGCACGACTACACCTGCATCCAAGTAATCAGGTTCTTGCAGTAATTGGACAGCACCTAAAAAGTGATCCAGTCTGCCGCCGGTCGCACCGTAAATGTTAATTTCATTAAAGCCGCATTCTACGGCTTCTCTGACACCTAAGCCTAAATCCGTATCTGCTTTTTCAGCTTTTACCGGATGGATATCTAATTGATTTTTCAAATCTATCCGTTCTTCTTCTGTGACAGAATCAAAGTCACCTAATGAAAATATCGGTTGAATATCATGTTCTACCAGAATGAGTGCACCTCTGTCGATACCGCCCCATTCTTCGTCTGCTTTTCGTTGTAAAAGATGATGCGGCAAATGGCGATCGCCGCATAATAGATTGATTTTCATAAGCTCCCCCTGCTTTCGCTTGCCTGCCTTTACTTAGAAGGTGCGTCTGCACCTTTTAATGCTTCTGCCACTGATTGATAGTCGGCTTGTTTAAAGAAATATGAACCTGTCACAAGCATGGTTGCACCTGCTTCGACACATTTTTGGCCGGTAATCGCATTGATACCGCCGTCGACTTCAATATCGAAATCTAAATCGAATTTTTCTTTATACGCTTGTAATGCGGCTACTTTTTCAACACTGTTTGAAATGAAAGCTTGGCCGCCGAATCCAGGATTGACTGTCATCACTAAAACATAGTCGACATCATGCAAAATCGGTTCAATTGCCGCTGCGGAAGTACCTGGATTAATCACTACGCCTGCTTTAGCGCCGTGTGCATGAATCAATTGAATCGCACGATGGATATGCGGTGTTGCTTCAAAGTGGACTGAAATCATATCTGCCCCTTTATTCGCAAACTCTGCGATATACGCTTCTGGATTTTCAATCATTAAATGCACATCAATCGGTAAATCAGTACCTGCATTGACAGCTTCTAAAATTGGAAGCCCGATTGAAATATTCGGCACAAATTGACCATCCATGACATCAAAGTGCACACCATCGACACCTGCTGCTTCTAACGCTTTCAACTCATTGTGCAGATTTAAAAAATCTGCTGATAATAGGGATGGAAATACTTTAACCATTAATATCTTTCCTTTCGTGATGCAATTTCTTCAAATAATTGTACATAATGCTGATAACGAAATTGCGCTATATTGCCCGCTTCTACTTGTTCTTTCACATTACACTTCGGTTCTTTCATATGATTGCAATTTCTGAACTTGCAACCTTGTCCGTATGCTTGAATCTCTAAAAAGTAATCTTTGACCTCATCTTTATGGATATGATCAAAATCAAGTGCACTGAACCCAGGCGTATCTGCCACAAAGCCGTTGGCGCGTTCAAACAATTCTACGTGACGCGTCGTATGTTTGCCGCGGTTTAAAGACTTTGAAATTTGGTTCGTCTCAAGCTTCAAGTCAGGACGATACGCATTGAGCAGTGTGGATTTGCCGACACCAGATTGTCCGCTCAGCACCGCAAGACCTTCGCCCCATGCGTCAAATACCGCTTCGATTGAATCCTCTTTGCCGACAAATTGCGTCGCATAACCGATGTCTTGATACACTGCTAATGCTTGTTCAATACGTTCGATTTGCTCCTCATCAGCCATATCTTTTTTCGTTACTACAATACGCGGATTCAACCCGTAGGAATGCGCAATGACTAAGAAACGATCTACCAATTGCGTTGAAAAATCAGGCTGTACTGCACTCATCACAATAATCAGATGATCGATATTGCTGACTGGCGGCCGCTTCAGCTCATTTTTTCTTTCATGAACATGATGGATATAGCCTTCTGTCACATTTTCAATTTCAAAATCTACGATATCTCCGACAATAGGAGAAAATTTCTTTTTGCGGAATAAACCGCGGGGTTTTGTATCAAACATTTCACCGTCTGAATCCACACGGTACACACCGCTGATCGACTTGATAATACGTCCTGTCCTCACCGAGACACCTCTCTTATTTGCGTTCATTTTCACTAATACATTATACCAAACGTTTCACTATTACACGAACGGTTGATACAAAAACATCCTACCTCTTAAAGCCTCAGTTTAAGAGATAGGATGAATGGATTGCTATTCATTTTTTAATAGCCGACATCTTTGTCTGCGACAATTTTATCATCAACACGTACTGTGTAGCCTGCTGTTTTGCCTTTTTCGATTTTTAAAGGAATAGACACAGAACGGTCGCTCGTAATATCCATCGTTTGCGATGCTGAAGTGCCGTCATGGTCTTTGTCTCGAATAAAGATCTCTACCTTTTGGCTGTCGCCGTCTTTACCTGAATACGGCACTTTTACAGATTGTGTCACATCTTTGACTGAGCTTTCATCAGATTTATCTTCATCGCTGCTGTCATCATCAGATTTTTTACCTAATGACACGACAAAAGTAATCGTCGAATCTTCATCGACAGACTTGCTTTTCGGCGATTGAGAAATAACTTTGCCTTTTTCAACTTTGTCGCTGTGTACTTCTTTTTCTTTCACAGGTTTCAAGCCTTTTTCGTGCAGTTCTTTCTCTGCTTTGTCATAGCTTTCGCCTATATAGTCTTTAACATAGACTTGTTTAATCCCTAAGGATTCTGTCAATACAATATGTGTATCATTAATCGGCACTTCTGTATCAGCCGCAATGTTTTGATGTTCAATCAGACCGCGCTCTAATTTTGTTTTAGAATATGCTTGGCCGACAGAAATATGCTTAAAGCCTAATTTATCCAGCAATTTTAAAGCTTCTGCTTTAGTACTGCCGTATAGGTTCGGCATTTGTACTTTTTTCGGTCCTTTAGACAAGACAATATTGACGGTGCCATGTTCTTCCACGCGTTCGCCTGGAGCTGGATCCGTCGTGATAATTTGATTCTCTTGATACTTATCACTGAATGCACGTTTGGTTTTGCCGACTTTGATATTATGCTCTTTCAAGATTTGTTCGGCTTGTGCTTCTGTTTTGCCTCTTAAATCCGGTGTTTCAATATATTTGTCTCCGAATACACCATAAGCCACAAAGCTGATTAAACTAATGAGCAGTACCGCAAAGATAAGTCCGAAGAAGAATTTTTTCTTTTTGGACCGTTTCTTTTGAGGCACTTCATAAACCGGACCCTCTGTACTTTGGAACCGTTGCTGATTCACAATCGGAATTTCCATCGTTTGATGAATCGGTTCTTCTTTTTTGCCTTCCGGCTGTGTTTTTGATTCTTTCGCAATCGCGTCTTTATCAATCGCAATTGTTTTCGTATCCGCTTCATCCGATACATAAGGTGTTTCGCCTGCTCGGCATTTTTCAAGCGCACTGCTTAAATCTTTTTTCATGCTTTCAATGTCTTGGAAGCGGTTGTCTCTATCTTTTTCTGTAGCTTTTAATATAACATTGCTTAATGCTTGAGGAATTTCAGGTCTGATATCCGTCGCATTCGGCATCGGGTCTTGTATATGCTTTATCGCAATACTGACAGCTGTCTCTCCGGTAAACGGCGGCTCGCCGACAAGCATTTCGTATAGAACAATCCCGATTGAATAAATATCTGTACGTTTGTCCGTAGCTTCGCCTTTGGCTTGTTCAGGCGATAAATACTGAACCGTACCCAACACATGACTGGTTTGTGTCATCGCAGTTTCGCTCAATGCTTTCGCAATACCGAAGTCTAAAATCTTTAACGTTTTATTGCGATCGACTAATATATTTTGCGGTTTAATATCTCTATGTACGATACCCATTTCATGTGCATGCTGAATACCTTCTAGTATCTGCTGGGCAAAGCTGACTGCTGTTTCAACACTTAAAGGTCCATGCGTTTTAATATATTCAGAGAGTGTCGGACCTTCGATATATTCCATCACTAAATAGAAATATTCATGATCTTCTCCGACATCTTTTACACTGACAACATTGTCGTGCGAGAGACGTGATGTATTATGAACTTCACGTTCAAAACGTCTTACCATATCTTCTTTTTCATGCGGCGCAATATGAATCATTTTAACAGCGACTTTGCGATCTAAGATGGAATCTTCAGCGAGGTATACATTACTCATGCCTCCGCCGCCTAAAAATTCTATTATCTTATAGCGTTCGCTGATGATTGAGCCTATCATCATACGCGGTCACCTTCTATTTCTGCCAATACAAGGCTGACATTATCCGTTGAATCATGTATTTGCGCAAGCTCTAATAAAGCTTGTCCTTGTGCTTCAAGCGGCAAGTCTTGATTGAGCTGTTCTTTAATTTGAAACGGACGGACAAAGTCAGTTAAACCATCAGAGTTCATCAATAAATAGTCGTTAAAGTTAAGACGCTTCACATAAATATCCGGTACGACAAATTTATCTGTCCCCATCACACGTGTAATAATATTACGCTGCGGATGTGTAAACGCCTCTTCTTCTGTAATCTGACCCGTCATCACCAAATGATTCACAAAAGAATGGTCATTGGTAATTTGTTCGATTTCTCTGCTGTTGACCAGATAAGCACGAGAATCGCCGATGTTTGCGATGACCGCATGCTTATCAAAGATCAGGGCTGCCACCGCAGTGGTACCCATGCCTTTGAAATTGTCATCAGTCAACGCATAGCTGTAGAGCTCTCTATTCACTTTTTGAAGTTTCATACGCAGCCAATCTTCTGCTTGGTGTTCTTCTACCAAATTTTCTTCTTCGAATAGCTCCTTTAAGCGTTGAACCACAAATTCACTTGCGACTTCCCCAGCTTTATGGCCGCCCATTCCATCACATAAAACCAATAGTTGCTGCTCTGTCATGTTATAGAAGATACCGCCGGCATCTTCGTTTTTTTCCCTATGGTGTCCTGTGTCTGTGAAAAATTCTGCATTTAGCATAGGTTCCTACCTCGTTTCTACTTGACGTTCCTTCGCTCTTAATTGACCGCATGCGGCATCGATATCTGAGCCTTGTTCACGTCTAATTGTCGCATTAATGCCCAGGCGCTTCAATTCTTTTTCGAATTTGAAGATATCTTCTTTCGGTGTTTTAACGTAATTACGTTCCGGCACATGATTGACAGGAATCAAATTGACATGACAGTTCAATTTTTGAATTAAGTGTGCCAGTTCTCTCGCATGTTTTAATTGGTCATTTACGCCGCCGAATAAACCATATTCAAATGTAATACGACGGTTCGTCTTTTCTTGATAATAATGGATAGCTTCCATTAATTTATCGATTGAGTATGCGCGGTTGATCGGCATTAATTTAGAACGGATTTCATCATCTGCTGCGTGCAAGCTGACCGCAAAGTTGATTTGGATATCTTCTTCCGCAAAGTCATAAATCTTAGGAATAATACCTGAAGTCGATACAGTAATATGACGTGCACCGATATTTAAACCATTGTCATGATTGACAATTCTTAAGAAGTCCATCATTTCATCATAGTTTTCAAACGGTTCGCCGATACCCATAATAACAATTTGCGATACACGTTCATCTGTCGCATCTAAAGCTTTTTGTACAGTTAATACTTGAGAAACAATTTCCCCTGCTTCTAAGTTGCGTTTCAAACCGCCTAATGTTGACGCACAGAACGTACAACCGATACGGCAGCCGACTTGTGTTGTCACACATACAGAATTACCGTATTCATGACGCATTAATACTGTTTCGATTGTATAGCCGTCTTGCAGCTCAAATAAGAATTTGATGGTACCGTCACGGCTTTCTTGTTTTACTACCGTTTCTAGTGTTGTAATTGTAAAAGTATCCTTTAACAATTCACGCAAGTCTTTAGATAAGTTTGTCATTTCATCGATACTATCGACACGTTTTTCGTAGAGCCATTGAAAAATCTGCTTTGCTCTGAATTTCTGTTGGCCATGTTCCACTAACCAATCTTGCATTTCTTCATAACGCATTGAATAGATTGATTGCTTGTCAAAATCGGGAAGAAAACGATTCTTTTTCTTCTTTTGAGTAGTAATCATTACTTAATTTTCCTTTCTTCTTATCTTTGTAATAAAGAAACCATCTGAATTAAAGTCTTGCGGCAAGATTTGCAACGTCTTGACCTTCTCTCCTGTTCTAGGATGCGAGAATGGTTCAAATTCAAAGTCTTTGTTTTGTTTTAAAAATGTATAGATAACATTTTCGTTTTCCATCTGTTCTATTGTACATGTTGAATAGACAATTACGCCACCCGGTTTTACGAAATCTTTAATATTATTCATGATTTTCAGCTGTAATTCGACTAAACCGTCTACAGTATCTTTTGTCTGTGCATATTTTATTTCCGGCTTATGACGCAATACGCCTAACCCGCTGCAGGGTGCATCCACTAAAATTTTATCATATTTTTTATCATAAGGCTGTGTCGCATCGTGTTGGAAAGCATGTACATTCTTTAAACGCAGCTTCTTGATGTTATGTTCGATTAATTCAATTTTGTGTTCGTGAATATCTGTCGCATCAACCTGTCCAGTGCCTTGAAGCAATTCTGCTGTTTGGCAAGCTTTTCCGCCAGGTGCACTGCAGGCATCTAAAATCATTTCGCCTTCAGACGGTGCTAAAATTTCAGCGACGAACATCGAACTTTTATCTTGAATCGATACATAACCGTCTTTGAATGCACGGCTTTCAACAACTGGACGGCCATAGATATGCAGACAATATACAATATCGTTATCTTGCTGTACTTCATATTCTTCTTTTTCTAATCGCGCAATCGCATCTTCAACAGTTGTACGATTCGTATTGACGCGAACTGTTTGTCCCGGACGTTCAATCAAAGATTTTGCGATAGCTTCAGTTGTTTCAAGCCCATGATGTGTCACCCAGTGTTTCACAATCCATTTAGGAAGGCTGTATTCAATCGCAATACGCTGCTGATCATCTTTAATGTCTGACGGATCTGGTAATACACTGCGCATCATATTACGCAAAATACCATTTACAACTTTACTATTATGCAGGCCGCCGCGTTGTTTTGCGATTTCTACGGCTTCATTAATAATCGCATGATCTGGAATTTTATCTAGATACTTATATTGATAGATGCTCATCCATAAAAGCGTACGCATCCACCCTTTGATTCTTGTTTGTACAAACGGCTTTAAATAATAATCTAAAGTGAATTTATGTTTTAAAGTACCATACACTAATTCTGTGAATAAGCCTTTATCCGCACGGCTCATTTCGCTTTCTTTCAGTACTTCGTTAATTTTCAAATTACTGTATGCTTTGTCTTGGTTAATCGACAATAAAGTTTCAAATGCTGCTTCTCTCACTGTTTGCATTAATTTAAGACCTTCCCAACTAAGTCATCTTGATAACCGCTTAAGAAATTCGCAGTCGGCATACGTTTTTTGCCTGACAATTGAATTTCCGTCAAGGCAATCGCATCCGCTGAACCTGTTCCTACGATAATCGCTTTTTTCGTTGTTTCGATAATTTCTCCAGGTTCGCCGTTTTTGCCTTCAACAATTTTTGCCGCATATAACTTCATATTCGTATCATCTAATTTAGTATATGCTACTGGCCATGGTGATAAACCGCGGATATGGTTGTAGACTGCTTGTGCAGGCTGTGTCCAATCAATACGTTCATCTTCTCGGCTGATATTTGACGCAAAAGTAGCTTCTGCTTCATTTTGTTCAATACGGTCATTCGTTCCGTTAATAATATCCGGTAATGTTTTCGCTAATAAATCTGCACCTAAGAAGCTTAATTTATCATGCATTGAACCCACATCATCATTTGCTTCGATATCAATGGCTTGCTGCGAAATAATATCGCCGGCATCTAATTTAGGCGCCATATACATGATTGTGACACCCGTTTCTTTTTCGCCGTCGATAATCGCTTGGTGAATCGGTGCACCGCCTCTGTATTTCGGCAATAAAGAAGCATGCACATTAATCGCACCGAGTTTTGGTGCATCTAATAAAGCTTTAGGCAGAATTTGACCGAATGCAGCTGTTACAATCAAATCAGGCTCTAAATTAATCAACTTCTGCAAGTCTTCTGAAGTTGAAATCTTTTCAGGTTGATAGACTTCAATTCCATGCTCTAAAGCAACTTTTTTAACAGGCGGAGGTGTCATCACACGTTTACGTCCTACCGGTCTGTCTGGTTGTGTCACCACTGCGATAACATCCTCTTTAGCTATCAGCATTTCTAATACTTTTGTAGAGAAATCAGGTGTTCCCATAAATATAATTCTACTCATCTTCTAAATACGCCTCCAATTCTTCTTCTGTCAATTGCTTTTCTATCTTATCGGTAAATGGAATGCCTTCTAATTGATCTATAATATGCAGCAACATTCTCGCAACATCATCATAAGCTGTTAATTCTACTGTGTTGCCTTGTACATCATTGCTTTGAACGACAATCATTTTGCTTCTCTCTACTGTCCCGAAAACACCAGGAAATGAAACATCGCCTTCTAAATCTGTAATCGTTTCATCAGATTGCCGAACAATTTTCGGATTGATCAACTGTAATAAACCTTCCGCTTCCATATCTATAATGGCTGCTTGTTGTGAAACCCCGATTTGCGGTGCGCATAACGCTGACGCTTCACAATCATACAAAGTATCTTCTATATTTAATAATAACTGTTTTAAGTCACTGTCAAACTTATTTATAGTTGCTGCAGGTTGGCGCAAAATTTTACTGTTCGCAGATACAAGAGGTTTCACTGCCATTTTTATCGACTCCTTAAAAATTCATCATTCCATTATAGCGTAAATCTACCAGAAAAGCGACCATTGCTTTTCTTGACTCCAATTTCTACATTTCTGTGAAGAGGGTTCAATTTTATATGAAACGGGTATATTATTAACATTGTATAAAAATTCGATTTATACGGATAGTTTGTTGAAGGTGGTGAAGTAAAATGGATGATATCACAAGAGATCAAGCATTTATCGTTGCAGTGCTTTATAAGTACTACACAGAACATTTAAATGCAGGTATGTCACCAAAACAAGCCAACGATTTCAAAGATTCACATACGCTTCATGATGATTATTTCTGTGACAAAGACAAAGCAACTTTCCTAGACAACCTCAAAGTCCTTTTTGATAAAGACTATGTTGATGGTGAATGGGATGGTACAAAAATAAATGATGTACGTGTTTCAGAAAAAGGGTTTGACGCAGTGGATACAAATTTATTAAGTAAATAAACCACCCTTTTAAAACAAGATATCAAAACCAAAAGGAAGATTTTCAATCCAACCAGATGAAAATCTTCCTTTTTATTTTTAACTATCCAAACATTATATAATTATTTCTCAACACTCTGTTATTTGCGTGTATCGCCTTGCATCTGCGGAACTCTGCAACACAGTATTTTATCTTTAAGAAACTGCATACCGTATGGTAATAAAATGATTAAGAAAAACCAATTATACATCGCAATACGATCTGAAAAGGCTAAGAAGCCTAACAAACAAAACAAACTTCCCGTCAATAACATATAATTCATTAAGCCTGCAGTGATAATATGCGACTTATAAAGAATGAATGCCATGACAATGACGGCAGTTGTAAAAATCAAAAAGTCTAAACGATTTCCGCTGGATTCAGACAAGCTGTAATAAAGCGGCGATGTATAACGTTTGAACATCGGCAGTGTTCCGAATAATTTACGATTAATATCTGTCACAAACAACACACAAGTAAATAAATAACCTAACACTGCATATTTCACTTTAATATGCTTGTTTATAAGCAGAATCAAGACAATCAAAAAGCTCGATGAATGCAGCAAAGGAAATATAAAGATACATAAACGCTTAATGCCTTTAAAGTTGAACATGATGAGTAATAATCCAAATACAAAGGTCTGTCTGATAATGTTTGTAGACATGACTAAAAACATCGGGAAGTACGTATATATCGCTAAAGCAAATAATGATAAGTGTTTGTCTTCAAAGAAGCGGTATAATCCGATAGTAATCAGTACATTCGTTGCTAAAACAAAAACCGTAAAGGTTAAGTCAGGTACCGTATGCAGCAAGACCCATAAAATGACTGTAAACACAGGTTCAAAAATATGCACATCCAATACATGACTGAAACTTGCATGCATGACTTCTTCAAATCCGATTAAATAAGATAAATAATCAGTAGATTTAGTAATACTTTTGTTGAGCAGCTCATAAAACAAATTGCCTGTTAGTACCATATATAACAGTAATAACACACCTTTGCTTAATTGGATCCGAGAGAAATAAATGATACAAATCAGTATAATTAAAGCACTTGCGATATATATCATCAGCAAACTCCCCTGCTATATAAATTCTTGTTGCGTAATTCTTGTTGATTAAACATTTTATCTCACCTTCAAACAGCAGCGGCCTTAACGTATAAGTATATACAGCTGCTTTGATTCTTTTGTGATTAGTTTAGGCTTTATTTAAGACAACTCCTAAGATAGCTGCTTTCGTTCTTTGCAGTAATTTTTCAGCACGCTGCAACGCTTCTGCATGATTACGTTTCACGTCAACCACCATTAATACATTTTTGCTTGCTTTGGCGAATAATTGGGCATCTGGGCTTTCTTCTAGAGAAGCAGTATCAATCACTAACACATCATAACTTTCATTCAATGATTGAATCAGATTTTGTAACTTTGATGCACTGAAATATTCAGTTGAATGCTTAATCTCAGTGCCTGCTGTTAATAGTTCTAAATTGGTAATTGCTGTTGACTGAATGACCTCACTAATTTTCGATGGATGTGCTAAGTTGTCAGCCAAGCCATTATCATTTTTCACATTGAATATAGTATGTTGTGTCGGGTGATATACATTACCGTCAATCAACAACGTACGATAACCCGATTTCGCATATGCTGCCGCAAGATGTGCAGAAAGCAATGATTTTCCGGTTGCTGCACGTTCAGAAGTAATCACAACAGATTTCAAGTCATCATTCATCGCAAGATTAGCTTGAATTTGATTCACTTGTTGGAAGAACGCTGTTCGCTCCTCTGCTTTTACTGTTTTGAAATCTATACCAAGTATCTGATTTTGTTGATTTACTTCATGATGTTTACTGCTTTTAACTTTCTTGATTGCGCCTAATACAGGTAGTTTTAAATACCAATCGGCTGTACTTTCATTTTTGACTCTTTTGTCTAAAAGGAATACTAATAAGATAACAATCGTTTCTGCGATTGCACCAAAGATGAAGCAGTATACAGCAGCTTTTAAAGGTTTCGGTGAAACTTTCGCTGCATCTGATGCATTAGTTAAAACAGAAACTTTATCAATGTTCATATATAAATCCGCATGATTGCTGAAAACACGTGCGGTAGTATTCGCAATTGCAACCGCATCTTTTTGGTGCTTGCTTACGACGTTGATATTAATCAACTCTGACCCCGCTTGGTTATTTACATTAATCATACCAGCTAGCGTTTTGGCTGAATATTTGTGATCTAGTTCTTTTGAAACTTCATCTAAAATTTTTGATGTTTTAATGACTTCTGTATAAGTTTTAACGAGCTGGCTGTTAGATTGCTGCTGCTGATCTAAGATTTGCTTAATAGTTTTCGTCTGATTGACCAGTACTTGCGATGTAGCTGAATATTTAGGCTGAATCAAGAATGTACTGACTCCCCATCCTAAAACAGCAAATATAATCGGAACTATCAGCAATAATTTATAATACTTTTTCAGCATTGCGAATAGACTTGCGATATCAATATTCTTTTCCATGATGTCCTCCAAAGATGTTTTCGAATTATTTTATATTGTACATCATATATTATAGTGTATGTGTCACACTTTTTGTATGTTTATTTCAGCTTAAACAGGCTGACAATAATGAGATGCACCTGCGCAAATCACTTTACACAGATGCATCTGAATATATTTTTAAAATTTATACTTATTATTTTTTAAACCGTCTGCGTTGCCACACTCTTACTTTTCTGATTTGATACTTTAAGTTTTCGAATCCAGTAACGAGTAAAAAAGTAGGTCGATTGATTTTTTTGTCTCTATATAAACTTCTGAAGACAAACAAGACACCTTCATGCATTTTTCTTAAGTTAGCTGTTAAACCACTTTCACCAAAGTCCTCTTTGTAAGAGAAACACATCACTTTATTAATGAAGACACCTTTTTGGTGATCGCCTAGTATTTCACCCCATAACATCAAATCTTCTACATAACGCATTCTATGTTTGAATGCATATTGTCCATCGTTTTTCATCATGACTGAACGTACCGGGATTATATTTTTGAGTAAAATCGGAATAAGATGCAATCGTTTAATACTGAAATGTGTTTCATCACTTGGCACATAACCTTCAAATTGTGCAGATTGATGTGCACTGAAATAGGCATCTGTTGTTTCCATAACTTTCAGTTGTACTTCTAACTTTTCTTTCGTCCATGAATCATCTGAATCTAAAAATGCGATATAGTCACCAGATGCAATAGATAATGCATTATTTCTAGCGTTGCCGCATCCTACATTTTCTTTTAACGAAACAACTTTCACTAATTCTATTTTGCTTAATTCAGCTAATTTATTATCATCTTCAGGAGTATTGCTGAAGTCGTTGACAATAATAATTTCTTTAGGTTGAACCGTTTGTTCTAAAACTGAGTTGACTGCTCTTTCAATTGTTTCACTCGACTTGAAATACGGAATGACGACTGAAACTGTTTTATGGTTTGTATTCATTATTTTAAATACCTGTAAGCATCTATCTTTTTATCCTGCCATATCCTTTCTGAGTTGTTCATTAAGTAAGCTTTAAATTCTTCGTCTTTAATTTTGTTGTAACATTTTTCAATACAAAAGATACGTTTATTATTGTTGTGGGCATCACTGCCGATGAAATGAAACTTTTTATGTTTAATCATATATTTCGCAGTCTTTTTAACATCACGGCCATAATCCCCTAAAATAGATGCCGCATTCATTTGAAGCAGACATCCCATTTCTACCAGCTGATCAAGCATTTTCGGATTATTTCTGATTTGTGCATTACGCTCAGGATGAGCAATAACCGGCACAAAACCTTTATCGACCAATGAAATTAAAATGTCTTTGATAAAATACGGATAATTGTCAAAAGGCAATTCCACTAAGTAATACAGACTGCCATTGCCGAGATTCAAAAGTTTATCATTATCCCAATGGATATAAAACTTTTCATCCAAATGGATTTCTTGCCCGCCTTTGACTGTGATATCAATCCCTGCTTCTGCTAAGCGTGTATTGAGTATCTCCACCTTTTCCAGGATTTCATGTTTATCAGATTCGAAGACATTCGTTTTATAATGCGGCGTAGTAATAATTTTTCTAATACCGATAGAATATGCATATTCTGCCATTTCTATCGCTTCTTCCAGGCTTTTAGGCCCGTCATCTATAGACCAAACGATATGATCATGTATATCAATCATGAAGAACGCTCCCTTCTTAATATTCCATTGAGGACAATCAGCAAGTATTTATTTCTTAATATCAAGTTACACACTAAATAAAGCATAATACCTGTCATGATTTCAATGAATGTCGTAATAACCGGATGGTGCAGATAATGTGCAACCAGCATAATACTTAAGTACATAACTGCTGAAGCACATAGTGCTTTGATGATATTTCGATAGTCTAATACAATGTTTAATTTTCTAATATCAATCCAGCGCCAAATCAAAATCATCAGCTCTGCCACTATTCTTGCTAAACCTATGCCATACAGCCCGAAGGGCAGCACCAGCACAATGGAACAAATAATATTTAAAATACCGCCTGCAATCAGTGATAAATTATATGATTTCACCATATTTTGCGAAAGCAAGTATTGTCGACTGATCATCATATTCAACGGAATAATCAGCAACAAGATTGATAACACTGTCATTAAAGGTACAGATTCATAGAAGGCTTTGCCAAAAAACCATTGATAAAAATCAGGCATAATTGCGATAATGCCGAACACCATAGGAATCGTCAGCATTAATTGAATATGCATGTTGTTCTCTAGAATCCGCTGAATTGAATGGTTATGTTCACGTGTAATTCTTGTCAATCTCGGTATCATCACTAAATCAATCGTATTAATTAAAATAATCGCTACTGTTAAAATATTAAAGGTATTCGCAAATATCCCTACATCTTTATACGACATCATCAAACCTATAATCAGACAGTTAATACTGGTAAAGAGATTCAGTTGGCCATTTGGCAAAAAGTAGGCAAATGATGTTTTCAAAATCGTCCAAACTTCTTGCCAATCGATTGTAATAAAGCTGATCTCTTTAAATACATTGAAATAGAGCGGAATTTGATTGAATACTGTAATCGCCGCAATAACAAATACATAAAGCGCCATATCCGATTGGTCATGGACAAATCCGACTACCACAATTAATACAAGCATCGACATAAGCATATTGATGATACTTGGCAATTTAAATCTCTCCATACCTGCGTAATACCAAGAAATATCAAAGAATGAACCGACAATGAAGACGCCTTGCAAGTAAAAGATCAAGCGGTACTCTGTTATAAAACAATGAATCGTGATGATATACAGCAATAATACAACAACAGACAAAATGGCTTTACTCATAAAAATATTCCAAAATGTCTTGGATAATTGTGTTTTGCTTTCATCATTTTCTGCAATCAAGCGGTTAAAGTAGAGTTGAATGCCTAATCCAGAAAACATCAAAAAGTACTGTACGATAGTAAATGAAAATGAAGTAACACCTACACCGCTCGGACCAAAAGCTCTGGAAATAATCGGAATCGTGATAATAGGTGTAATGATGCGGATAATTTGATACAAACCTTGGAAAATCAAGTTTTCCTTCAAAGAATTTTTATTCATCCGCATCACCTCTTACCTTGTCTTTCAACGCAGCGTACGCTGTTAATAATCCTATCGCAATGGCCACAAAACGTGAGTTGTTCAATGAAATAGTAAAACTGTAAATAATAATGGCTAAGTATGAAACAAACAGACAGCTGAATACTTCAAAAGGTCGTGTTCTGAAAATACGAATCAGTATCGAAGCTATAAAGCAAAAGAATGCACCTGAGAAGATGATTCCCCACTCGCCTACAATCTGAATATAAGTATTATGTGCTACCTCTCCCACATGGTTGATGGTCAACCCGACATGAGAATAATCAAATAAGCCGACACCGAATCCTAAAGTATATTTAATGATTTCCAAACCATTCTCCCATACTGCCAAACGGTTCGATCCGCTGTCATCAATCGCAGATGTACCAGAGAATACAGTCATCATACGTTCAACCGAAGGAATTTGCTTAAATATTTCAAAGTTAATAACTTTAAAATTCATAAAGATAAAGACAAAAAAGATGAAGATTGCAGCAATGACCGCAATATTAAGATAGCTTTTAATAGTAATATTACTGAACTTGATAAGGAATAATGCCACACTGATAATTATCATAATAATCAATGCTGTTTTAGAACCGGATGAGAAAATCGCACAAACAGCTGTCAACACTGCTAAAGCTCTCCATGCATTATTCTTAATCAGATTGACACTTAAACATAAGGCCACCATTTGCGTTAAGGCAAAATAGTTCGGATCATTCATTAAACCTTGTGCACGAATGTCATCAAAGAAGAAGTATTTTACAATGAAGGCTTGCTGCGTCAAACTGCCTAAAATACATATCCATCCAATAACTGCACTGGAAATAATATATGCTTTAAAAAATGAAGGTATTTCATTTTTGAATTTCACCAGATTGTATCCGAGTATAAAATACGTAAAGGTAACACTGATTTTAATCACAGAAGCTAAAATTTCTTTCATCGTCAATGTCATATAACTATCTAAAAACAAAATCCCTATTGTGACACAGAATCGATAACAAATTAACAAGACAAAGAATAAAATAAAACTTTTGCCTCGCATTAATTTACGGTAATGCCGCCAGATATGAATACAAAGCAAAATCAAGACAACATCTGATAATGAAGCATTAAAACTGGCTACTAATGTAGATTGCTGTATAAAGACAGCCAAGCAAATCAGCAATATTTTGAGGTAACGATCTTGATTAATGACTTGGTTCATAAATACGTTCCAACTTTTTCATCATCTTATTTTCCGTAAATTCTGCTTCATATTTTTTATACGAAGCACGCGCTTTACTTTGAATAGTTTCTGTATCTAAAAATGATTGCATAGCTTGTGCTAATTCATAAGGCGTATTTTGATCTAATAATATTCCGTTATCCTCTACAAGTTGGCTGATGCCGCCTACATTGCTCGCAATAATCGGTAATCCTTCTGACATTGCTTCAATAATACTGATCGGCAAACCTTCATGTTTGCTCATTAAAATAAAGACATGATATTGATGCAAAGTTGCTCTGACGTGATCGACATTGCCTTTAAAGGTGATGATGTCATTTAGGCCGAGTGAAGCGGCTAAAGCAATATTTTCTTTGAATGTACCGCCGTCTCCGATAAAAGTCATATTAAACGACTGGTCGGTAGAATCTTTTAACAATTTGACCGCTTCAATCACTGCTTGATGCATCTTCGGATATGCAAAACGTGCCACCATTACAAATTCAACAGGTTTTTGCGGTTTTGTTTGTATCGCTGCTAAAACATTATCTTTCGGCTGTGCAACACTATTATGAATCGTACAAAGTTTGTCTTTGTCAAAATGGTTCAGAATTGCTAATTTTCTATCATAATCAGAAACACAAATGACTTTGTCTGTAGATTTCAATAAGTACTTTTCAATCAATTTAAAAGCCACTCTTTTCAGAGGGTTCACACCTTCTGTAAATGCCCAGCTGTGTGCTGTAAATAATACTTTCGTGTGCGTAGTGTGTGCATAACGTTGTGCTAATCTGCCTAATGCGCCTGCTTTTGAGGAATGCAAATGCAGAATATCAGGCTGAATCAGTGCAATCAGGCTTTCAAGTTCCTTTACACCGAAAATATCTTCTTTAAATAAAATCGGTCCTTTTAAATGTTCTAATTGAATCACTTGTACTTTGTTATTGAATGCATTCAGCATCGGACCTTTACTTCCAACTGCCACAATTACCTCATGCTTATGAGAGAAATAGTTCGCAAGTTGAATGAGATGCGTTTGTGCACCTCCAATATCTGCTTTCGTAATCACATACATTATTTTCATGATGTTCTCCTACTAATATTTATAGTAACCCTGTTCTTGATGTACGCGTTTTAATCTATTCAACACAACGCCAAAGATAAAGATATTCAATTTATCTAATTTTTGTTTCGCTTCAATTACATCTTCTTTAGAAGTAGATTGGCTGTTGATTACAAGTATTGTCTGATCCGCAAGTGTACCGATAATCAGACTGTCAGTAACTGGCAATACCGGCGGTGTATCAATTACCACAAAGTCATATTCTTTTTTCACTTTATTGATGATTGCTTCAAATCGTTTGGTGTCTAGCAATTCAGCCGGGTTTGGCGGGATTGTCCCAGAAGGCAATACACTTAAATTACTTTCATCATCAGTAATAATTGTTTCTTCAAGTTCGTTGCGTCCGCCGATTACATTTGATAACCCATGGTTATTCGGTACATTGAAGTATTTATGAATCGAAGGTTTTCGCAAATCTGCGTCAATCACAAGCACTTTATATTCAGACTCAGCTAATGATTGTGCAAGTTGACTTGAAATAAAGGTCTTGCCTTCATCCGGTTTTGAAGAGGTAATCATTATGATATTATCTTCTGTACTATTGCGAGAGAATGTTAAATTCGTACGCAGTACTTTAATTTGTTCTTTAATCATGTCATCAGAACTATGTGCATAAACTTTATTATCGTTACTCATCGTTTTTTACCACCTACATCGCTGATTTTCCCTACTACTGGCAGATGCAGTAATGCCTCTACTTTTGCTTCATTATCTATTTTGTTATCCAACATTTTTCTAGAGAAGATAACTATCATAGATAAGAACAATCCAAAGACAATACCAAGCACTGTATTAAACAAAACATTTGGACTTGTAGGTTGGACGACTTGTTCGTATTTTGCTTTAGATAACACAAATAAGTTGTCTACACCCATAACTTGTTTGATTTTGCCTTTAGAAGTTTCTGCTAATGCATTTGCGAGTTTTACCGCATTACGAGGACTTTCGTTTTTAACGATAATTTTAATTAATTGAGAGTTTTCTTCTGATTTCACAGCAATATCACTATTTTCAACTGTTATACCTTGTTTTTTCAGTAATTGTACTGC
Source organism: Staphylococcus sp. EZ-P03 (assembly GCF_003344575.1). Taxonomy (NCBI): domain Bacteria; kingdom Bacillati; phylum Bacillota; class Bacilli; order Caryophanales; family Staphylococcaceae; genus Staphylococcus; species Staphylococcus sp. EZ-P03. The sequence continues at coordinate 58,276 of NZ_QPMO01000010.1, forward strand.
ACTATCTTTCACCTCATCTGATCCAATCAGCTGAGAATATGTTTTGATTAATTGAATGTTCGTTTGAACCTCAGTGGGATTACTGTATAAATTACCTCTATCATTTTTACTTTGCTTAATAATCACCTGAGAGGTAGCTGTATACTGCGGTGTTATTAAAAATTGTGTAATAAGAAAGCTGATAAACCCAAATAACACCATAGCACTCAAGATCATAATCAAGTTGCTTTTTATTATTTGAATTAAGCCTTTCAAATCTAAATTTTTATTCATGATGTCTCCTACCTATTGCGTTTTATCATATTAAATAGTAATGATTATGACATGCACTACTTAATACATTCGTTATTATAACACAATCCTTATTTGAAAAAGTAAAATATAGCCATTAGTTATTTCTATTTATTAATTTTGTATGTATTAAACTTATATTATCTAGACAAGGGTATCAGAAATAAATAGTCAGCATATAAAAGAGCAACCAAGCCTTAAAAAAGACTGGTTGCCTGCAATGTGTATTTACAATTAATGACTTACATTATCTGAAGTTAAGACACCTTTAATAGTTTTATATAAAATAAACATATCTAATACAAAAGATTGGTTTTCAACGTAAAATTTATCATACTGTACTTTCTGATCATCAGTAATATTATCTCTGCCCATTACTTGTGCCAACCCAGTTATTCCTGGTTTTACTGTATGAACATTGACTTTTGTTCTTTTTTCAATTAATTCATACTGATTAAACAGAGCTGGTCTTGGCCCCACAACTGACATATCTCCTTTAAGAATATTAAAAAGTTGCGGAAGTTCATCTATTGATGTTCTTCTAATAAATTTACCTGTCTTAGTTATAAAAACTGTAGCCTCAATTTTATCTGTTGCTAAATCCGGTGTATCAATTCTCATGGAACGGAATTTATAGATATTAAAAATTTTGTTGTTAATACCTGGTCGTTTTTGTTTGAAAATCACTGGTCCTTTAGATTCTGCTTTGATTAATATAGATGTAATAATTAGGACAGGAGATAAAACAACAATTCCTAAAAAAGAACTTACATAATCAAATAGCTTTTTCACTTTACTTTTCCCCTCTATACTCTTTAATTTCAAGTTCAATACCCTCATCAAAACTTTCAGGATTATATCCAAAATCTTTTTGTGCAGCAATATGAGTAAAATCTTTGTCTTCTTTCATTCTTAAAATTTGTTCCTCATTTAAAGGAAATCTAGGAATTATCTTTTCGGCAAATAGAACGCCATAGTATGAAAGAAATATAGGAACTTTTATCAATTTAATGTTTTTATCGAGTTTTTCAGCTATCGTTTTTATCAAGTTTTTGTACTTGATTGGATATCTACCTGATAAATTATAGTTTTTGTTGACTGTTATATCCTTGTTTTCAATCACGCTTAAATATGCTTTAGCCAAATCACGTCCGGATACTGGTTGCATTAAATTGTTTCCGTTACCAAAAATTGGAAAGATTGGATATTTATCAATAAACTTAATAAGTCTGTACATATTTCTATCTCTCACTGATCCATAAATCATAGTAGGTCTTAGTATAGTCATATTAATTTTATCTCTATGTTTCAAAAGATTGTCTTCTATTTCAATATATTCAGCAGAAGCTGATTTAAACTTTGAGTAACGACCTGTTGTATGAACAGCAATTACCCAATCTACCTTATTTTTAATTGCTGATTTAAAAATGTTCCTACTCATTTGAATACCTGCAATATGTAATACAGTATCGATGTTTTGTGTAATTTGATTTACAAACTCCTCGTCTTGTAAATCTCCCACATGTTGAATAATATTCAAGTTTGTTAAATCAGAAAATTCATTTTTGGTGTGCTTTCTTGTTACGACATGTACTTCATCATATTTTGCAGGTTTATCATTCAAACTTTCAAGGAACAATTTACCTGAATGTCCAGTTGCACCTGTTACTAATAAATTCATCTATTGCACCTCCTATCGCTTTGTACATTGTTTAAATATATCAAGTTGCTTGTTAACTACTTTATTTTCGTCATAAAGTGCTTTTGCTCTTTCTAATCCATTATTTTTCATTTCATCAAGCAAAGCTTTATCGTTTGCTAATTCACTAATATATGTAGCGATAGATTTACTAGAATTAACTGGGAATAAGTAGCCAGTTTCCCCATGAATTACTTCTTCTCTAGAACCACGAATGTTAGTAGCCAAAACTGCATTTTTCATTGCCATAGCTTCAATAATAGAACGCGGCATTCCCTCACGATAAGAAGGCAGACAGAAAATATCGCTCATAAATAAATGTTCATTGACATTAGTAATTTGACCTGTAAAAATAATATTTTCATTACTTTCATACTTTTGAATTAACTCGTACGTCTCAATATCTCTTTCGCCTTGGGGTAGACTACCTATGATTACAAACTTTACGTTTTTTATATTCAAATTATTATAAGCTTCCAATAAATCAATTATTCCTTTTTCTTTGACTAAGCGTCCAATAAAAGAAACAACTAAATCATCTTTTTTAATTCCATATTGTTCTCTCAATTTAGTGTCTTGTTCATCACTAAAGTTATCAACATTAAACTTCTCATCAAGATCGATACCATTACTTATATGTACATAGTTCGACTTGTTTTTTAAAAATTGATTGTTTTTTGCTACTTCATAATCTTCCAAACTTTGGGTGAAAATATAATCAGTAAAATATCTTCCAATATATTTTTCAATATTAAAGAATAACCTGTACTTATTTTTTGACATACCCTCATGAAAGTAAAAGCCATGAGCTGAATAAATTATAGTTGGCACCTTAGCGATTTTTGCTGCAATTCTACCTAAAACCGCAGCAACTGGTGTATGGACATGAACAATATCAGGTTTAATAACTTTAAAAGCTTTAACCATCATCATAATTGATTTTAAATTGCTTATTGGATCGATTTTTCTATCTATCTTAATATCATGAAATGCAAATCCATTATTCTTAATTTCTTGTTCATAAGGGCCTTTTGAACATATACAATGAACCTCATAGCCAGCATCTTTAGAACCTTTGTTTAGAGGCGTTAAAAAGTTATTCATTGTCATATCAATTGCTGTGACCTGAGCTATTTTCAAGTTTCTACCTCCTCTTTTAAATATTTACTATTAATATTAGATAAATCTAATTTTTTTCCGTAGAAATACTCTAACTCTAATGGATATAAAACCATATTCCCACCGGTAGGGAAAAATGTAATTTCTCCAAAATAAATATTATTTTCATTTGTTAAAAAATCAACTCTGCAAAATGGAAAGGGAGATGCTAAATCTTCAGCAATACTTATCATTTCATTTAATCTTTTACTAAAAACATAATTAGTATCATCAAAAGTCGCCCTTTTTACATACGTATGCATAGGATTGAAATTAATATCATAAAGATTAAATTTAGAGTTTATATTTTGATTACCACTAGCATCATTAATACCTTTAGCAATAGCAAAGTATTCAACGTTCCCATCAATGACAAAAAACTTATAGTCCTCATATATTGTCATATCTAAAAGTGGTTCTATAAGAATTCTAGGTTTTACATGTTTATAATTCCATTCTCTTGATCGGTTATAATAGTTAACCTTTTTACCATGTTCAAATAATTTTGCTGTTTTTTTATAATCTGTCTGCCCTTTAATTACAATTTGATTTATCCCTGAAGCGTGTGTACTTTTCCAAAAGGTTTTTTCTGGTAATGAGTCTATATCAATATCATCAGTATTATCATAAACACCAATTATTTCTCCTAAAATGTCACCATAACCTTTGTTTTCAACATAATTTCTAACTTCAAATTTATCTGTACATTTTGTCATTAAAGGGTTTCTATACATATACTTAATCCATAATATCTTTTCACAAAGCATTTTAGGATTGTCTAAATCAACATTTAAACCCGTTTTCTGTTTTATGTTCTTTTTTAAAAAATCCTTATCAGATAACCTGCTATAATATTTCATTCTCAAATAACTGAGAAACTCATATAATTTCTTTGTAGAACCACTATTCAGCTTTTTTTTCATTTTATTTTTAAGATTAACTAACATGTTACAGTCTCCAAATGCTTTGGTTATCTTTTAATTCATCTGCTTGAACAATACCTTTTATATCAAAAACAATACCGTTATCTGAAAGTAAATCAAGATACTCATCTTTATTTTCAAGATAGTCTCTATGAGGCACAGCAAAAATTAATGCATCCGTCTTCGGTAATTTTTCTTTAGAAACTAAATCAATATCATATAAGACTTTAGCAGTGTCATTATCTGCTTCAACATCATTCACATTAATTTTAAGACCATAGTCTTCTAATTCTCTAACAATATCAATAACTTTCGTATTTCTTAAATCAGGACAATTCTCTTTGAATGTAAGTCCTAATAAATTTATAGAAGCATCTTGAACGTTGATACCTTTTTTTATTAGTTCTTTGATGATGTTAGATGCAACATGTTTTGACATATTGTCATTGATTCTTCTGCCTGCAAGAATAATTTCGGGATGGTGTCCTAATTCTTGTGCTTTATGAGTTAAGTAGTATGGATCAACTCCAATACAGTGTCCACCTACTAACCCAGGCTTAAAGTTTAAGAAATTCCATTTAGTACCTGATGCCGCCAGCACAGCGTTTGTATCAATACCAACTTTATCAAAGATAACCGCAAATTCATTCATTAATGCGATATTAACGTCACGTTGCGTATTTTCAATAACTTTTGCTGCTTCCGCAACTTTAATAGAAGATGCTTTATGAATACCTGCTTTAACAACTGATCCATAGACATCAGCCACAATATTTAACACTTCAGGTGTTTGGCCAGAAACAACTTTAGTAATTGTTTCAAACGTATGTTCTTTATCTCCTGGATTAATACGTTCAGGTGAATAACCAACAAAGAAATCTTCTCCAGCTTTTAAACCTGAATTGTTTTCAAGCACTGGTACACATTCTTCTTCAGTAGCACCAGGGTACACCGTAGATTCGAAGACGACAATTGTACCTTTTTTCAATGCTTTACCTACAGTTTTGCTAGCGCTGATTAATGGTGTTAAATCAGGTTGATTGTGCTTATTAATTGGAGTTGGTACTGCTACAATAATAAAATCAGCTTTACTTAAAGTATCAATACTATCTGTAAACTCTACATCAGATACTTTTAAATCTTCAGTTGTTACTTCATTGGTTCTATCGTGATTGTCCTTTAATTCTTTAATTCTTGTAGGATTAATATCAAAACCTATTACAGAATTCTTTTTGCCAAATGCTACCGCTACCGGTAAACCCACATATCCTAATCCAACAACTGCTATCTTTCTATCCAAAACAATTCCCCATTTCTATTTCTCTATGTTATTTATGGTGAACCTAGTTTTTCCACCTGCTGTTTTCGGTATTTCATCGAAGTAATAATATTTAAATTTAGTAGTATTTCCAAACCTTATTTTTAGCTGTTCAGTTAAAACTTTCTCTAAATCTTTCCTATTAGTTTCTTCCTCTACAACTAAATTAACAATAATTTCATTCAATTTATTTTGTATAAACTGAGATTGAATAATTTTAGTGCCTGCCGCACGTACAGCAGTAGACATGTTTACATTAGTTACAATCCCACGTTCATTAGAATTCAGAAAATCATTGTTTCTACCAATAATTCTTTTTATTTTAATATCTTTTTGATTGTAGTTTACATCTAAAGGTTCGGAAAGTTCAATAGAATCTCCGATTTTATATCTGATTAATGGTGTTGTAGTCGTATAAAAACCAGTAACAACCAACTCGTAAATATTATCTTTAATATGTTCTAACTCAAAGACACCAGTTTCTGGATTGATTTCCAGTTCGCCATGTGTATTCTCAGTTATAAACGGTGCACCCTCAGATGAAGCGTACTGATTTCTTACCGGACAATTGAATGCACGTTCAATGTCTGATTTCATTTCATCAGTTAAAGCTTCCGCAGTTGGAAAAATAGCAATAGGTTTAAATCTAAGACGTATTTCATTACTATTTATATATTGAGCAATTCGATGAAGTACTGTCGTATAGCCATCTAAAGTTTCAGGTTTGAATTTGTTTAATTTTTCAACGTAATACTTTAGATTTTCACCATCCGCATGATAAGCAGATATCATCAATTGATTTAAAGGTTTATTAAACCTCCAAAACACTTTTTTCTTCTGATTATTCGGAATTAAGATTTTACCGCCGACGCTTACTCTTCGCATTCCTTTGTATACACCATGCTGTTCTTTAAAATAATCCAAATATGCAATTTTTCTAGACATATCAATAGGATGCGTATAGTATTCCAAGCTTTTACCTGTTGATCCGCCAGTTTGCATCGGAATAAGTTTTTCTTTACGAGTGACCATAGTATCGATATTTTTTCTAATTGTTTCTTTATCCATTATTGGTATTTTCTTAAGGTCTTCTACTGTGAATTCTTTATCAAATTCTGGTAATACTTCCTTGAAATATTGACTATTATTTCGAACATAATTATAGAAATCATTCAGTCTTTCTTGTTGCAATGCAAATTTATCATCAGCATTTCGCAACACTTCTAACTCTTCATAATAAGCCTTTGTATATCTTTGTTTAATAAATTGTTTTCCTTTTACAGATACCATAAGGTTTTGAAACCAAATTGGTGAATGATTATATATATATTCTAACATTGCAATCTTCCCTTATTTAATAGAGTAGTAATCTAAATACCAATCGATAAACTTATTTACACCATCTTGAATCGTTGTTTCTGGTTTGAAATTTATATCTCTGAATAAATCATCTACATTTGCATAAGTTTCTGGAACATCGCCAGGTTGTAAATCCATATAATTTTTCTTAGCTGTTTTATTTAGTTTGTTTTCGATTGCTTCAACAAATTCCATTAATCTTACTGGGCTGTTGTTACCAATGTTATAAATTTTGTATGGTGCATAGGATGAGCTTGGATCTGGATGCGCTCCACTCCAATCTGGATTTGGTTGAGCAGGTTTTTTAACTAGTCGACTAATTGCTTCAACAATATCATCTACATAAGTAAAATCTCTCATCATATTACCGTGGTTGTAGACATCTATAGTTTCATCATTAACAATTGCTTTTGTAAATTTAAATAGAGCCATATCTGGTCTGCCCCATGGACCATATACTGTGAAGAATCTTAATCCTGTTGTTGGTAAATTATATAAATGGCTATATGTGTGCGCCATTAGCTCATTGGATTTCTTAGTTGCGGCATATAAACTTAGAGGATGATCTATGTTGTCTGAAGTTGAGAATGGCTTAGAAGTATTTGCTCCATAAACAGAACTAGATGAAGCATAAATTAAATGTTTAACGTCATAGTGTCTGCAACATTCAAGAATGTTCACAAACCCTACTATATTAGAATCAATGTAAGCTCTTGGGTTTTCTAAACTATATCTTACGCCTGCTTGTGCTGCTAAATTCACAACGACATCAGGATGCTGTTCTTTGAAAACATCTTCTAACTTGTCTGCATCTTCCAAAGTCACTTTATAGAATGTAAAGTTATCTGTACCGATTGATTTCAGTCTATCCTCTTTTAACTTAGGATCATAATAATCATTGATGTTATCCACACCTATAATTTCGTGACCTTGACTAATTAATTTTTTCGCAAGATGTGAACCGATAAAACCTGCTGCACCTGTAATTAATACTTTCATTTTTTAGCCTCCAATTTTTGATTATAATATTGCTTATATTGATTAACTATTACTTCAATAGAATAATTGTCACTAATTCTTTTGTATGCATTATAAGATTTAACTTTCATCTCCTCTTGGTGAGTATAAATATAATTTAAAGTTTCTGTTAGCGAATCAATATTAGATTTTATCTTAAAACCAGTATCGCCGATTATTTTATAGCTCTCACCAGCATCTGTAGTAACAACTGGAACACCTATTGACATTGCTTCACCAATTACATTTGGAAATCCTTCACTCCTAGAAGTAAGTATTAAAGCATTAATTTCTTGATAAAGCTCATACGTATCTTTAATTTCTCCAAGCCATTTGAATTTATGTTTGTTTTCCTCATCGATTAAATGTTTAAACTTCTTAAACTCCATGCCTTTTCCAGCAATCAACAATAAAACCTTTTTACCTCTAGCAAACTTGTTAAAGCCAGAAATTAATAAATCTTGGTTTTTAATTCTATGGCATCTTCCAACATATCCAAAAGTAAGTGGAAGATTACAGTCAGGTGAATTATAATCATATGATCTTTTTTGAAAACCATTAGGGATAATAATATAATTTTTAAATGAAACTCCAATATTTTCAAACTCTTTATAAGCAGAGTTTGATACAAAAATCGTTCCATCTGAATATCCTAAATATCTTTTTTCGATTAAACTTTTTATACAGTTATACTTTTTATTGACACCGTGCCTGATGTTTAAAAAAACCAACGAGTCTTTATTGAAAAATTTTATAATTGGCGCAAAGAAATTTGACTTCATCCAAGTTTGAATTACATTAGGCTTTAACTGTCTTACTATTTTATTCAAAATAAAAATACTTTTTATTTTATCTATAATACCATTTGATAAATCAATTGGTATTATTTTCACCCTGTTGCTAATTGAATAATGCTGTTCCGTTTTTAATAGTGTAACTATAATATGTTCATTGTCGGTATCATAATTGACTAAATTTGATAACATTCGCTCTGCACCACCACTTTCTAAGCTGGTAATGACATGTACAATACGCATTATTTCACCCTCTCAAATTAAGCTTTTTTGTTTTTATTAAAATATAAAATATAACCATTTGAATTCCTAATGACAAAATTATTTTCACAAATAGACTGACAAACATATTATTGAAGTGAATAAAGAAAATTGGAATGGTTCCAATGATCATTACTATTAACACACTCCCTATTTTGTTAGGTAAGAATTTCAACGGAAGTTTTTGAGCAATTAACTTGTATAATAGTATATTAGAAGCAAGAAAAGCTATCACCCCAGATATCGCTGCACTTATTAGACCTAATCTCGGTAGTAAAATCAGATTTAACACTATGTTAATAACTACAGCAATAGCTGCGGGAATAAATATTATTTTTGTGTTTTCCATCATTTGTATCGCTTGTCCATATACGAAAGAATTAATACCATGTATGAATGTTAATGTAACAATCATTATTAGAATAAGTGCTGTTGTATCATATCCAAATTTGCCAAAAATTTTAGCTAAATCCGGTGAAACTGCAAAAAACATTCCAACAAATGGTATTGAAATTAAATACAAGAACATAACATACTTATTAAAGCTTTTAATTCTTTCTTCTATTGATGTAATCTTCAAGATTCTTGGCAATGATGCCATACCTAAAGCTCCCATTACCATGTATAGAGAATTATGTACAAAATCATAAACTAAAGAATAGTCACCTGTTTTAGTAACTCCTAATTGATATGTAATCATATACTTATCAATATTTTGAAGTAGTACTCCCAATGCAAATGAAACAGTTAACGGAAGACCATAAACCATAAATACTTTCAATAAATTTCGATTTATTTTAAAGTTTACTTTATCGTTGAAAAAACAAAAAAAGTATAAGTTAGATAGAATTAGGCCTGCTAAGAAACTGATAAATGCTTCATTCAATGTGATCTTTTTAGAAATCAGCCAAGTCGCAGCTAAAACCAATACATAAATTATATTTTTGATTAGATTTCCATTTAAAATGGTCTTTGGCATTATTTTGACTCTAAAATAATTATTTAAAAACTCATTTACTATAAAGCTCATTAGGATAATAAGTATTAAAAATGAAGAAAGAATATTCAATTTAAGACTTATCATTATTGTCATTGCAATAATAGATAGTAATGCAATGATTAGAAACTGTACTGAAATTGCAGTGTTCATTACCCCATTTTGCTCATTGTAGTACCTTAGCATTCCAGATCGTACCCATTGAGATGTTACAATATTTACAAGCCCAACAGTAAGAATGGTAACACTGAAAAAACCATAATCTTTTGGATTCATATTAGTTAAATACAAAAAAAGTACTGCAAAACTCAAAATTGCGGGCAAACCTTTAGAAAGCAAATAGTAAAAACTATCTTTAATCATTTTTCACTACTCCATTACTAGATAAAATAACTAAACTGAAAATTGCAATGCCAAATGTATGATAATATGATATGAAAAATTGCCCGAATAATGCCGAAATGATTACGACAAAAAATGGTAGAAGAAGTATATATCTGTCTATGCTTCTTATATTACCTAACATAGAGTTGCTCAATATTCTTACCAAAAGTAAGGCCACCAATAATAAGCCTATTACTCCCCATATTGAAACAACTTCTAAAAGAATATTATGAGTTGCTTGGTCAATTAAATAATCATATTTTGCATATTTTTCAACATAATTTTGCATTCCAGTTCCAAACAAAAGTAACCATCCATTGCTCATTAATATGCTTATATAAATTGAATAAATAGTAAACCTTGATCCACTTATATCGTCTGATTCAAATATCCGATTCGTTAAAGACATATATAATTCTGTATTAGTAATTAATATTACTGCAAATATTGTAAGAACTACTCCAAATACAAAAACCGGAAAGACTCTTCCGCTTCTAATACTAAACCATAAATACATTACCAAAATTAAAATCATTACCAATAAAAACGATCTAGAAAGCGTTAATAGTCCAACAATAGAAAACACAGTTATAATGGATATCCTTAATAGATTCAATTTTATAATTCTAAAATAGTTTAGCGTCAAAATTGAAGAAATGATAAACGCACAATATTTGCCTACTGTATTAGGATTAATTATCAATCCTTCTAATCCTTCTTCTTTTTTATAAGGGACAAAACCGAAACGCTTTATTTCTGTAAAGAAAGTGCTTATATTGTATTTAAACATATAGATACCTGTTGTAATTAATATAAACCCTAAAACACCTGCAATTAAAAAATTTAATGTTGCAGTAACATTGATATTTTTTGCTAATGTCTTTATAAAGCCAAACAAAAGCAAGCATGCTGAAAAACCTAATAATTTGATAATACTTTCATCCAAGCCTAAGTTAACATTTATAAAAACATGTATGCTTTCGAATAGAATTAGAAGTGATATTATGATGAAATTTTTATTTGCGTCTAATTTACCTCTAAAATGAATAATAATAAAAATTAGAAAAAGAACGTTTGTTAAATATAAAACCATTCCACTAGACAATGGTATTAAGAACAAATATAGTCCCATTAAGTGGCTAGTGCTTACTAATAAAAATGCAGTAATACATAGGATACCAAATACCACTGTTGGAATCGGACTTACTACCTCACTTATAAATTGCAATATAAATATAAGGAATAGGTTAATGTAAAATAAAGTTTTTTTCATATCTTTCCTTTCCTTTTCATTATGTATTACTTTAAATGAAATCGATCAACCTCTGCATATCTTTTTCATAAAGTAACATTTCTAATATTATTTAGAAAAAAATCCAAATAGCTTCTTCGGCCTATTTTCAATTGGTCTCTCTTTATTTATATTTTTATTGTGTATTAGATTTTCGTTATTTAAATAAAGAGTTTGAATAACTGACTCGAATTTCTTAAGTTTTTTGTTTCGAAACATATTGTCTGCACAAAACGGACGTGTATGAGTACTATGTGCATCTGATGCAATAAAATGAACCAATTTATGCTCCAGCATATTTATTGATATTTTCTGTAATTTTTTCCCCATATCTCCAGTCAAAGAAGATGCAGTTATCTGACTCAATGCCCCTACATTAACTAATTTATATAAAATATTAATATCTTGGGCAATCAGTTTATTTCGTTCTGGATGTACTATGATTGGTGTATACCCTCTCGTTTGCACTTCGTAAATCAAATTCCAAATGAAGTTGGGAACATGATTGGTAGGTAACTCAAGTAATAAATAATTAGAGTTGTTAAGACCTTTTATTTCTCCTTTATCTAAGTCTACTAATAATTGATCACTCACTCTTATTTCCTGACCTGGATAAATTGTAACTCCAATTTCTTTTATCTTTTCTGTTTGATTTAACTTGTCGACATACCTTTCAACATCACTAAAATTATTATTATATTTATGATGTAAATGGTGTGGCGTAGCCACAATCCCACTAATTCCTTGTTCTGCTGCTTGTTTGATTAATTCAATTGTTTCTTCTTGACTCACAGGACCATCATCTACATTTGGTATAATGTGATTATGGATGTCAATCATTCTTCTTCACCGTAATATGCATAATAGCTTGATGATTTATCATGTTCTGTTTTGTTTAACACAACTCCCAAAATTTTTGCTCCTGTTTTTTGAATTAATTCTTTACTTTTTAACACAGCCTTGCGTTCGTTACTTTTAACATTAACCACCAGTGCAACATAGCCACTAATTTCAGCATAAAGTTGTGCATCTGTGACAGTGTTGACAGGAGGTGTATCAATTACAACAAAGTCGTATACTTCATTTAATTCCTCTAAAACCTTTTGAAATTGTAATGATCCAATCAATTCTGAAGGATTAGGTGGTATAGGACCAGAAGTTATTAGGTCTAAATTATCAATTTCTGTATTATAAACAGCCTTTTTAATGTAAGTTTTATTTATAATTAAATTTGAAAGACCATCGATATTAGGAGAATTAAATAAATAATGTTGAGTAGGTTTTCTCATATCCCCATCCATTAGCAAAGTTTTATATCCAGCTTGAGCATACGCAATTGCAAGATTCGCAGAGATTAAAGACTTCCCAACCGTTGGTTGTTCTGATGTGACCACTAACGTTTTGACATCATTGCCTGCAGTAGAAAACATAATGTTAGATCTAATTCCCCTAAATTTTTCACTTATAACTGATTTAGGATTAGTGTGAGTAATTAAGGAATTCGTATTCGTTTTATCACTAATTTTCATTTTCTATCTTCTCCTTTATTTATTCTTATCAAAATCAGGAATTGATCCTAAAACTGGTAAATCTAAAATTTCTTGCACATCTTCTTCAGTTTTAATTCTTCTATCCAATAATTCAACTATTAAAATGATTATTAAAGCAATAACTATTCCAATAAATACACCTATAATTGCATTAGTAAGTGGTTTAGGTGCAACTTTTTTGGCAGTTTCTGCTTTTGAAAGTGTAGAAACGTTATCAATATTCATAATTTTACTTGCATCGTCACTAAATACTTTAGAAATTGTATTTGCTACTTTTACAGCATCCTTCTTACTTTTACCTTCAACTTTTATATTCATTATTTGAGATTCTGCCTGAGTACTCACATTTAGCATTCCCGAAATTTCTTTACTAGAATATTTATTATTCATTTTTTTAGAAACTTCATCTAAAATCCTAGGACTTTTTATAATTTCTGAATATGTTTTGACAAGTTGAATATTAGATTGTACTTGTTGTGCCATCATGTCATTATTTGATTCTTTTTGGTTAACAAGAACTTGCGTTGTTGCTGAATATCTTGGTTGTATCACAAAAAAACTTATCACTAAGCTTAATATCAAAAAAATTGCCGGTAAGATAAGTAACAACTTAAGATGTTTCTTTAAAGCTGCCATCACTTTACCAATGTCAGTAGTCTTTTCCATAATAACCTCCGATATATGTATTATTCATATTACTTAACGTATATTTTACATTATATAGGATAACATGATGCTTTTGAAACAAATTTCAAATATTTTTACAATCAAAATCTCTCTGTAATATTTTTAACATTCAAGTATCATTTCACAAATAAACACTTACCATTACTAATTTCTTCATCTTTAATTGGTATTTATTTGTTATTAATACAAAAACTGCGTGAAAGTAGTTGTTTAACTTCTTTCACGCAGTTTTTTAAATTAGACTTTTAAACAGTCACGTTATTCTTTATTGCAATACAACAAAAAATACGATAATTAAGACACTAACCACAAATCGTACACTTTGTGCTAAGAATATAACTTTGCCGAATGTTTTCTTTTGGTAAATACCGATGCCGATTTGGATCATCGCTAGACCAATTATCAGCATGATGAGCGCTGGTACAAAGCCAGCGATAAGTGCACCGATATCTAATAAGATACTCCCTGCAATCAATAAGATTAAAACGATTTTAGGTAATTTCGGATTACGTGTCAACATGAGTATTGCAGATAAAAATGTAAATACTGAAAATGCAATGATAAACGTTTTGAGTAGGATCATTTAATCACTCCTTGATTAAATATTATACACGAAAACCGCTTCCTTTTTGTGCGTATTTGTCTCTTTTTAAATTTTGATTCAAAAATTAATTGTAGGTATGCGCAAATAAATGATGAAATAGCCGTTACATTTAAAAAGGCAAACCCCTTTCTGTTCAGAAACAAGGTTTGCCTTTTATTTACATCATGACATATGGATTAATATCAATTTTTAATGAGAGTTTGTCTTTAATATAACGTTCATGATAAAAGTCATCTAAATACTGCAATGCTTTGTGCAGCTCTGGTTCGCTTTTGTATTTGACTAGGACTTGGAAGCGGTATTCTCTATTGATTCTGGCAATCGCTGCAGGAGAAGGTCCTAATATCAAAGCTCTATCCGTCAGATGTTGTAATAATATTTTATGCACATGTGCTGCAGCTTGCATGACTTCTTTCATATTTTGGTGCGAAATAGTGAAGTTGATTAAGAAATAATACGGTGGATATTTTCCGATTTGGCGATATTTCATTTCTTTATGATAGAAAGAGAGATAGTCATTTAATTGTACATCTTTAATAGCATAGTGATCCGGATTATAAGTTTGTATAATGACTTCCCCTTCTTTTTCGTGTCTTCCTGCACGCCCAGCAACTTGTGTTAACAGCTGGAACGTACGTTCACTTGCACGAAAATCCGGCAAGTTCAGCATAGTATCCGCATTAAGCACACCAACAAGTGTGATATTCGGGAAGTCGAGTCCTTTCGCAATCATTTGCGTACCTAAAAGGATGTCACCTTTGCCTTCTCCGAATTCATTCAATAGTTTTTCGTGAGCACCTTTTCTAGATGTCGTATCAGCATCCATCCGAATAATCTTCGCATCTTCAAATTCACGATTCAATAATTCCTCGACACGTTGTGTTCCTGTCCCCATTTGTCGAATGTGTTCGCTTTCGCAGTTAGGACATTTATTGGGAGGTGTTTCTTCATAGCCGCAATAATGACATTTTAATTTGTCGCTCGATTTGTGATAAGTCAGCGATATATCACAATTCGGACATTGCGGCACATGACCGCAGTCACGACATAAGATAAAGGATGAATAGCCGCGTTGGTTTAAGAATAGAACGATTTGTTCATTGCGAGATAATCTATCTTCGATAGCTTCGCGTAATTGTGTAGAGAACATAGAACGATTGCCATTTGCTAGTTCGTCACGCATGTCTACGATGTTGATGGCGGGAAGCGGTTGATTATTGACACGATCCGGCAAACTTAATAAGTGATACACACCTTTTTCGGCACGTGCATATGATTCTAAACTTGGTGTAGCACTTCCTAATATCAATGGACAATTGTGATACTCTGCACGCCATAATGCAATTTCTTTTGCATGATAACGTGGATAATCTTCTTGTTTGTATGTGGCTTCATGCTCCTCATCAATGATAATCATACCGAGATTTTTAAACGGTGCGAATACACTTGAACGTGCACCGACACTGACTTGAGCTCGGCCATCTCGGATTTTCTGCCATTCATCATAACGTTCGCCTTTAGATAACGCAGAGTGCAGTACAGCCACTTCATCACCAAATCTGCGCTTAAAGCGCAATACCATTTGCGGTGTTAATGCAATTTCCGGTACCAGCATCATCGCTTGTTTACCTTGTGCTAATACTGCTTCAATCGTTTGTAAATACACTTCTGTTTTACCGGAACCTGTCACACCATGTAATAAGAAGGTCGCTTGTTTTTCTTCATCTATGACCTCTTTAATCGCATCATAAGCTACTTGTTGACCAGGTGTCAGTTGTCTTTTAGCCTCTTGTTCAAACACTCTTGAAGCATAAGGATCGCGTTCTACAATCGCGTCATATTTTTCAATCCATCCATTACGTTCTAATGTTTTAACACTTGAAGCCGATAATCCGACCTCTTCAATTTCTTTTATAGGCACATCTCTGTTTTGTGCATCTAATAAATAGGCATACACATCGTATTGTTTAGGATAGCGTTCCAACATACCTAAGACTTCATCTGGACTATGATCGTCTCTTATACGTATAGAGCGCTGTGTTTTCTTTTTAGTATTTTGAGAGAGCAATGTTTCTTCACGAACACTGCCTTCATTTAATAATGGGACTAAGCGTTCTAAATCCCCATTTTGCTGAGCCGCTTTATATGCATAATGTCCTTCTTTATTGAAACGTTTTAATAAATCTTTTGGAATTTGTTCATCTTCAACGATTTCAAATACTTTTGTATATCTTGCTTTAATCGCACTTGGAAGCATTGCCTCTAATATTGAAATACGTTTTGTGACATGATACTTTCCGTACCATGCACTTAAATCCACGAGTTCAGGTGTTAATTCTGGTTTAATATCTTGTATTTCTTTAATCGACTTTAACTTTGTTAAATCCAAATTAGGATCTGGTTCCTCAGTTATTTCCATGACATACCCTTGAATCGTTCTTGGTCCAAAGGGAACAACGACTCGCACACCAACTTGAATGATGGGTGCGAGTCGTTCTGGTATTAAATAATCAAAGGTAAAGTCTACGTTTTTAGCTGGTACATCAACGATAACCTTTGCGTACATTATTTCCACCTACGTTCTAATTCTTCTAAGATTCTGCCGGCAAGTGCCTGCTTTTTGCCTTTCTCTATATTCACAGCTTCTCCGCTCTTAAAGAAAAGCGTTACTTCATTATCATCAGAGTTGAATCCGATAGATGTATCTCCGACATTGTTAGCAATAATTACATCTGCATTTTTTCGTTCTAATTTGTCCTTCGCATACTTTTCGACTTCTTGCGTCTCAGCTGCGAACCCGATAAGTTTTTGGTGTGTTTTATGTTCACCTAAATATTTCAAAATATCTTGCGTTCTTGTAAATGCGATCGTTAAATCGCCATCTTGTTTCTTCATTTTATGCTCTAATTGTTCTGCAGGTTTATAATCCGAAACTGCGGCTGTTTTGAAGACAAAATCCTGTGTTTCAAAACGTTCAGTTACCGCATTAAACATATCTTCTGCACTCATTACAGGTACAAAGTCTACATTGTCTGGCGGTGTTAAGTAAGTCGGCCCGCTGACTAAGGTCACTTTTGCGCCTCTTTTTTGTAATGCATCTGCTAAAGCATAGCCCATCTTGCCAGATGCTCTGTTAGAAACAAATCGAACAGGATCAATAACTTCGACCGTAGGTCCTGCAGTAACTAAAACTTGTTTGCCATAGAACCAATCAGTTTCATTGGGTTGACTCTGTGTTGTAGTTTCATCCATTGTTTGTCTCACAAAAGCAATAATATCCAATGGTTCCATCATACGCCCTTTTGCGACATAGCCGCAGGCTAAGAACCCTTCTCCAGGTTCAGCGAAATGATAGCCGTCTTCAGCGAGTACTTGCATATTAGCTTGCACACGCGGATTCTCATACATATGCACATTCATTGCAGGTGCCATAAATTTAGGAACTGTTGTCGCAAGCAAAGTAGAAGTAATCATATCGTCAGCAATACCGTTAGCAAGCTTACCGATAATATTAGCAGTTGCTGGCGCAACAATGACCGCATCTGCCCAATCACCTAAAGCAATATGCTGAATCTCTGATGGATTTTCTTCTTTGAATGTACTCGTATATACTGGATTTCGGCTAATCGCTTGGAAAGCAAGCGGTGTCACAAATTCTTGTGCATGTTCTGTCAACATCACACGTACATCAAATCCTGATTGTGTCAATTTACTTGTTAAATCAATCGCTTTATATGCGGCAATACCGCCTGATACTGCCAATAAAATATTCTTCATCGCAATCATTGCCTCCAAGTTCATTCTCTCTTTATGTATACGGCGTTATAATAAAAATGAGTCCATCTTAAATGGCCCCAATCTTTCATCATCAATCATGTTTTATTTTAACACTCTAAGTCAAAAAAGTCCTTTGCTTTGCAAGAAGCAATAAAGTTGCTTCTTATATAAGAAGCGCGTAAGATTACTTTCGATATAGCAAAGAAAGAAGGTTTGAATATGGAGACTTTGAAGCAATACAGCGATATCGTTCACCACATTGAAAACGAAGATAAGTTCTTATTATATGTCATGGCAAAAGGCTGCTCAGTCTGCCATGCAGACCAGCCGAGAGTCGATGCACTCGTTAATGAAATAGATGTGCCTGCGGCACAAATCATTGTCAATGATATCCCAGAAGCTGCTGGACAATTGTCCCTCTTCACATCCCCTGTTGTTATTCTCTTCAACCGCGGCAGAGAGTTTCACAGACAAGCACGTATCATTGACTTCGATCAGCTTAAACGCTCAATGGAACAATTGAAAATGGCTTAATAAAGCAAACAAACCCGTATCAGCAGTTATCTGCTTCATACGGGTTTGTTTATACTTATTCCTAATTGAAATCAGTCTTTTGTTTCAAATTCACTTTCATTCAATTCTGGTTCGATTGGAGTGATTTTGCCATCTGCGATTTCTTCTAATGCTTCGCCAACTGTTTTAACAGAATGATAGTTTTCTATTAAAGCAGTTTCTGGTTTATCATATAGCTCACGTGCGCGTTTGGCAGCCACTGTTGCGATTAAATATTTTGATTTTACTTTTGAAGTTAATTGGTTTAATGGTGGGTTTAACATTATTTTTTGGCCTCCAATATCATTTTTCTATACTTTGCTTCTATGCGTTCTCGTTTTAAATGTTCCGCTGCTACGATAGATTGAATACGTTCTTTCGCAAGTTCCACTTCATCGTTTACCACGACATAGTCATAAAGATTCATCATTTCAACTTCTTTTCGTGCTTCTTTCACACGACTTTGAATCTTTTCATCAGATTCTGTACCGCGGCCGACTAAACGTTCTCTTAGGTGGTCTAAACTTGGCGGTGCCAGGAAGATAAATAATGCATCAGGGAATTTCTTGCGAACTTGCTTCGCACCTTCTACTTCAATTTCTAAGAAGACATCATGCCCTTCATCCATTGTATCCTTTACATACTGTACAGGTGTACCATAATAGTTGCCTACATATTCAGCATACTCTATGAATTGATCTTGTGCGATAAGCTGCTCAAATTCTCGTTTTGTCTTGAAAAAATAATCAACGCCATCTTGTTCGCCTTCACGCATCTCTCTTGTAGTCATCGAGATAGAATATTTATATGATGTTTTAGGATCATCAAATATTTCTTTGCGGACCGTACCTTTGCCGACTCCAGATGGACCTGATAAGACAATCAGTAAACCTTTTTCATTATCCATGCCTTACGACCTCTCTAAGCTATTGTTGTATTATATAATGATACCATATTCTAAATAAAATTGTATAGATGTCAAAAGGTAAAATCTTATTTTGGCAGTGCCCCTCTTGTACATGGTACAATAGAAAGAACGTAGTATTATGAACGAATAATTAAAGGTGGTTAATGATTATGGCATTTGATGGCTTATTCACAAAGAAAATGGTAGAAGAATTAGAATTTCTTCAAGGCGGCCGCATTCATAAAATCAACCAGCCTGATAACGATACAATTATAATGGTTGTTCGTCAAAATCGTAAAAACAATTCTTTGTTACTTTCAATCCACTCTAATTTCTCACGTATCCACATTACTAAGAAAAAATATGATAATCCATTTGAACCTCCGATGTTCAACCGCGTCTTCCGCAAACATTTAGATGGCGGAATTATCCAAGCGATACGTCAAATCGGCAATGACCGCCGTATTGAAATCGATGTACAAAGTACAGATGAACTCGGCGATAAAATTTATCGTACAGTGATTTTAGAAATTATGGGTAAACACAGTAACTTGATTTTAGTCGATGATCAACGAAAAATCATAGAAGGTTTTAAACATTTAACACCGAACACCAACCAATTCCGTACAGTTATGCCAGGTTTCCAATATGAAGCACCGCCGACACAAAATAAAACAAATCCTTATGAAGTTTCAGGACAAGATGTATTAAAATATATTGATTTTAATAAAGGCAACATTGCTAAACAACTATTGCAGCACTTTGAAGGCTTCAGTCCATTGATAACAAAAGAAATTACAGAACGTCGTCAATTCATGACAACTGAAACTTTACCCGCAGCATTCGATGAGGTCATGAAAGAAACACAACTTGAACCTGTCCCGATTTTCCATAAAAATCACGAAACAGGCAAAGAAGATTATTACTTCATGCGTTTAAAACAGTTCGATGATGACAGCGTCACATATGATTCATTAGATGAATTATTAGACCGCTTCTATGACGCTCGCGGTGAACGTGAACGCGTTAAACAGCGTGCTAATGACTTAGTCCGCTTTGTGCAGCAGCAATTACAAAAGAACCGCAATAAACTTGTTAAACTTAATGATGAGTATGAAGGTACACAATCAAAAGAAGATATGCAGCTGTATGGCGAACTTATTACCGCAAACATCTATCGTATCCAACAAGGCGATGCAACTTTAACAACAGAAAACTATTACACAGGCGAAGAAGTCACAATCAAACTTGATCCGACGAAATCACCTTCTGTCAACGCGCAATATTATTACAAACAATATAACCGTTTAAAAACACGTGAACATGAGTTGGAACATCAGATTCGATTAACTGAAGAAAACATTGCTTACTTCGAATCCATCGAACAGCAATTAGCACATATCACTGTCGAAGATATTGATGAAATCCGTGAAGAGCTGGCTGAGCAAGGCTTTATGAAGCAGCGTCAAAACCGCAAGAAAAAGAAACAACCGCAAATGCAGCTTCAAACTTATCGTTCCACTGACGGCGCAACAATCTATGTGGGTAAAAACAATAAACAAAACGACTATCTGACAAACAAAAAAGCACGTAAACATCATCTATGGTTCCATACTAAAGATATTCCAGGCTCACACGTTGTTATCTTTGAAGATGAACCTAGCGATAAAACAATCGAAGAAGCCGCAATGTTATCTGCCTACTTCTCAAAAGCCGGCAGCTCAGGACAAATCCCAGTAGATTTCACTGAAATCCGCAATGTCCACAAACCTTCTGGTGCTAAACCTGGATTTGTGACATACGACAATCAAAAAACACTCTATGCAACACCTGACTATGACCATATTCAGTCTATGAAGAGTGAAGCAGAAAAAGTGAAGATGAAATAAAAAAAACCAGTCGATGTTAAAGCAGACATCGACTGGTTTTTCATTAAAACAAATAAGCTTTCAATTCTTTAGAATATGTCGGCAACTTAGGAGTATTTCGATTGATAGAACGATTACTTACTATCGCATCCGCATTATCAATCAAAGCTTTAATTGTATGATGAATAGGTTTTAAACCTGTTTCTTCAAATAATCCATTTAAAATAAAAGGCCGATAATCATATTGATGAGCATCTGAAGCGATGAAATGTGTAAGATTAGAACGAATCATTTCAATGGAAGCGAGTTGCAATCCTTTGCCGAAGTAGCCGCCTAAAGATGCGGAAGTGATTTGGCTTAATGCCCCTTCACTTACGAATTCATACAAGTGATTCATATCTTTCATTATTGCACTATTACGTTCAGGATGTGCAATGATTGGTGTATAACCTTCTTTTTGTAATGCTTTAAAGAGTGGTTTTGTATATTCTGGTACTTCATTAGGTGGAAACTCAATCAACAAATAATTTGAATCATTGAGTCCTCTGACTTTACCAGATTTCAAGTCATCTAAAACATAATCTGATATTCTTACTTCTTGTCCCGGATAAATATCTAATCCTAATGCTTCCACTTCTTTTAATTTACATAATTCTTTTACTTTCAACTTAACTTTATCGAAAGTATTGTTATAAGTTGAAGTATAATGTGGTGTCGCAATAATTCCTGTTACACCTTCATCTTTTGCTTGGCGTAATAATTGGATGGCTTCTGCTTTATTTTGAGGTCCGTCATCTGCTTTGATTAATATATGGTTATGCATGTCTATCATTGGTGTTCATCTCCATGTTGTATAGCACTATCCATTTTGTGATGTACCATTTATTACTTCTATTATAATATGACTGCTTTGTACCCCTCAATTAATAACCAAGTCTCTTATCTTAATAATATTTAGAATAAGACAAGTCTTCTGGTACGACTTTATTTAATATCACACCCAATATCTTAGCACCTGATTTTTCGATTAATGCTTTGCCTCTTTTGATTTCTTTAGTGTTGTTGTTTTCCACATCTACAACTAAAACCGCATTCCCTGCAATTTCGGAAAATATTTGTGCATCTGTCACACTGTTTACAGGTGGTGTATCAATGATAACGAAGTCATAATAATCGTTGAGTGTATGATGGAGATTTTTAAAACGTTGAGAAACAATCAGTTCTGATGGATTAGGCGGCGTTGGACCAGAGGTAATTAAATCCAACCCTTCTACTTCTGTCTTTGTGATTGCTTCATTGATTGTACAATTGCTGGTAATCAAAGAGGACAGGCCATATTGATTGTCTGTTTTAAAATGATAGTGCTGTGTCGGCTTTCTCATGTCCCCATCTAGTAATAAAGTAAGATAACCTGCTTGTGCATAGACGACTGCGAGGTTCGCCGCTATTGTACTTTTGCCTGCTTCTGGTTTTTCTGATGTCACAACGATGGACTGTATATCATGATCGATACTAAAGAACAAAAGATTTGAACGAATGCTTTTAAATTGTTCACTTATGTAATTTTTGTCGTTATCTTTTGTGACTAATGAATTAGTAGGATAGTGCTTCTTCTTTTTTCTGAACATATTTGACTCCTTTTAGGTCTGAGTTGTTTTAAATCGTATTAAATTTAATTGTCCGATAGATAATCATTGCCAATTATATCATGAGTGGTATTTCAGAGATAGAACCAATCAAAAATAATTGTCTGTATAAAGTTTTTTTATGGTAAAACTTACTATAAAAGTAAATTAAGTAGTACTTAATCATTTGACAGTAAAAAAGCAACTCATCACATAGATGAGCTGCCATATTTCAAATGATTCTATTAATCCATTAATGCAAGTTGGAAATTAACGCCGAAGCGATCTTGTACCCATGCAAATTCACGATATGGGCCAAGTTCTGATTTAGCCATTAAGATTGCGCCGCCTTTTTTAAGACCGCTGTATAATCGTTCCATTTCCATAGCGTTATCTACAGTCACAAATAAAGAAATAGCTGGATTCATAGGAATCTCAGTCCCGTTTGAATTATCAATAGCCATAAGTACTTGGTCTTTCAAACGAAAGATGGCGTGTTGAACAGCACCTGCTTCTCCGCTACCAAACTCATCATACTTTACCATTGATAAGACTTCACTGTCCTCAAACAATGAGGTATACAGTTCAATTGCTTCTTCAGCTTCATTATTAAACATTAAAAACGTTGTGACTTTTGGTATATGCACACTATCCCCTCCTGTTTATTCTCATACTGAAAAGCCCTTTCAGTATATGTATGACGCTATTCATAGTATAATACGTATATTCAAAATTGATAAGTAATTACGCAACATGCGCATCAATTGATTGGAGGTACTATTTATGTCTCATTTTGTCTTACCTATTCTTGCGTTTCTCGCAATTATGATTATCGGCTATATTTTCATTAGAATTTATTTACGTTAATTTTAAAAGTCCGTAAATCGATTCACTGCTCATCAGTGATTATGATTTACGGACTTTTTTGCGCTATAGATTAAATATAGCCTTTTTCTTTTATATCAGTTTTGCATTTTTTAAATATATTTTTCTCTTGTTCATTCGATAACCATTGATTTTCATCTGCATCATGGCTGTCATGGCTTTCGCGGTAATCTTCGTTTGCGTTAAGGAATTTGTTTAAATGCGCAAACGGTCGTTGTGAAGTTTGTGTATTCGAATCGGACATGGTCCATCCCTCCATCCAATTCTATCTTATGCTAAATTATCTCTCCATTCAACTAAAGACTGAATATCTGATTCAGAAATTTTACCTTGTTCTTTAGCCACTTCGATTAATTCATTGTAATCACTTAATGTATAGAATGGAATATCAGCATCTTTGAACATTTTATCTGCTTTAGCTAAACCATAAGTAAAGATCGCAACAACGCCTACTACTTCAGCGCCTGCTTCTCTTAATGCTTCAGCTGCAACTAAAGAAGAACCGCCTGTTGAAATCAAATCTTCAACGACTACGATTTTTTTACCGTTGCTTTGTGCACCTTCGATTTGGTTTTGTTTACCGTGGCTTTTGCTTTTAGAACGCACATAGCTCATCGGCATATCTAATTTTTCAGAGATGAATGCTGCATGTGGAATGCCCGCTGTCGCAGTTCCAGATACGATTTCTGCATCACTGAAGTGTTCTTGAATTAATGCGATTAAGCCATCGCGGATTTCATTACGTACTTTAGGATACGCTAATGTAACACGGTTATCGCAATAAATCGGAGATTTAATTCCTGAACTCCATGTAAATAAATCATTTGGTGACAATGCTACAGCACCAATATCTAATAATGATTGTGCAATTTTTTTAGACATCTTAACCTAACCAACTTTCTTTAATATGATGATAGCTTTCTACCGGATTTTCACTTTGTGTGATCGGACGTCCTACGACAATGTGTGTTGAACCCATTTCACGTGCTTTATCTGGTGTTGTAATACGTTTTTGATCATCTTGTGCATAATGTGCAGGACGGATACCAGGTGTGACTTTCAAGAAATCTGAACCTAATTCTTTTGTCAGCAACTCTGCTTCTAATGGTGAACATACGACACCGTCAAGTCCTGCTTCTTTTGTTAAACGTGCATAATTTAATACCGCTTCTTCAATAGAAGTTTGGATATTCTGCTCTTTATGCAGCATTTCTTCTGTTGTAGAAGTTAATTGCGTTACCGCAATAATCTTCGTGTCTTTATTGACACTGCGCAAACCTTCGACAGCTTGGCGCATCATTTCTGTACCGCCCGCTGCGTGTACGTTTACTAAATCAACATTCAAACGGCCTAAACCTGCCATTGCTTGTTTCACTGTGTTCGGAATATCATGCAATTTCAAGTCTAAGAAAATATCATGACCGCGTGATTTGATTTTGTTAATGAGTTCTGGTCCTGTTTGATAGTAAAGCTCCATCCCGATTTTGATGTATAAAGGTTCATCAAATAAATCTAAGAAATGTTCTACTTCCTCAGCCGTCGCAAAGTCTAATGCGATAATCGGTAAAGGTAAATTACGATTTGCCATTATTTTGTCACCTCAAAAGTCCTTTTGTACAATTCATTGATATGGTTTACACCAAGTTCGTCGAGCAATGCAGGCAGTTCATCAATGATTTCCTTGCAAACCATCGGATTTTGGAAGTTTGCTGTTCCGACTGCCACTGCATTCGCACCCACTGAAATATAGTCTATAACATCTTGCGCGTTTTGAACACCGCCCATTGCAATAATCGGAATATCTACTGCTTGTCTGACTTGATAAACCATACGCATTGCGACTGGTTTAATCGCTGGACCGCTTAATCCGCCGACAGTGTTTGCGATAATCGGGCGTCCTGTTTTTGCATCGATTCGAAGACCGACCAAAGTATTGATCATTGTTAATCCATCCGCATATTCTGCGATAGCTTTCGCCATTTCTACAATATCTGTAACATTTGGTGAAAGTTTCACATAAACCGGTACTTCTGATACAGCTTTAACTTTGCGTGTTAATTCAGCCGCAACTATAGGATCAACTCCGAACTGCATGCCGCCTTCTTTAACGTTCGGACATGAAATATTTAATTCCAATGCTTTTACATTCGGAGCTTTTGAAATATGCTCTGCTACATAGACATAGTCTTCTTCTTTTGAACCCGCTACGTTAGCGATAATCGGTACATCATATTGTTCTAATGCTTTTAATTCATGTTCTAAAATATGATGCACGCCCGGATTTTGCAGACCAATCGCATTAATCATACCGCTGTCTGTTTCTGCGACACGCGGTGTTTCATTACCGTAACGTGCTTCTTTTGTTGCGGCTTTAATCATAATCGCGCCTAATTCGCTCAAGTCGTAGAATTGGCTGAATTCAGCACCGAACGCAAAACAACCGCTTGCAGGCATGATCGGATTCTTTAAATCTAAACCAGGGATTTCCACATTTAATCGACTCATAGGATGACTGCTCCTTTCTCAAATACAGGTCCGTCTGTACATACTTTGACATAACTTGTTTCAGATTCAGGCGTATGGCACACACATGCATAACATGCGCCGATACCGCAGCCCATACGTTCTTCAAGTGAAATAAAACCTTCAACATCTTGCAGCTTTTCATGTTCTTTAATCGCTTTTAACATAGGTTTAGGACCGCATGTGTAATACACATCGTAATCAACCGGAAGTTCAGAAATGACATTCGTTACGAAACCTTTTGAACCCATTGTGCCGTCTTCTGTCACAATATGTGTTTCGCCGAGCTGTGCAAATTCATCTGCGTAAAACACATCTTTTTTGCTTTTGAAACCAAGCACATGCACTGTTTCAATACCTTGTCGATTTAATTGTTTAGATAACTCATAAAGAGGAGGAACACCGATACCGCCGCCGACAAGCAAAGCTTTGCGCTCTGCTTTTTCGACAGGGAAACCATTGCCTAAAGGTGCGATAATATCAATCGCATCATTTTCACGCATTTGTGAAAGACGCTGTGTTCCTGCACCTTCTGCACGGTACAACATCGTAAATGTGTCGATTTCAGGTTCGATATGGCAAATTGAAATCGGTCTTCTCAACATGTGCAATGATCCTTCACCTACTTTGATATGAACGAACTGCCCAGGTTGTGTCATCTTGCTTGTCACAGGCCCTTTTACTTTAATTTCAAAAATGCGGTCAGCAATTTCTTTGTTTGATACGATAATATTTTGTTCCACCGCTTAATCCTCCTTTAAATATTGAATGGCTTCTCTTTAGTATGATTCATCTTTGATTGAGTTAAATATATATGATTCTTTCACTTAAATAAACAAGTTTGCTCTACATGCTGCGCATTGTAAATGTCATGCTTTCAATAACATTTGTCAATGCATTGGCTGTATCTAATGAAGTCAGACACGGCACACCGTTTTCAACAGAAGCACGTCTGATTTGGAAGCCGTCTCTTTCAATCGTTTTCCCTTTTGTCATTGTGTTAATGACAATTTGCACTTCTCCGTTTTGGATACGTGTCAATAAATCATCTTCACCGCCGATTTTACCGACCGTTTCAACCGGGATGTCATTGTCAGCTAATTTTTGTGCTGTACCTGATGTCGCTAATATTTTATAGCCGACTTCATTGAGGCGTTTCGCAATTTTAACCATTTCATCTTTGTCTTTATCACTGACAGTAATCAAGACTGTGCCATGGTCTTTCACTTCTACACCGCTCGCTGTCAAACCTTTGAATAAAGCTTTTTCTAATGTTAAGTCTTTGCCCATAACCTCACCTGTAGATTTCATTTCAGGACCGAGTGTGATATCTACATTTTTCAATTTATTGAAACTGAAGACTGGTACTTTAACATACACACCTTCTGAGTAAGGTTGAAGACCAGGTTGATAACCTAGGTCGCTTAATTTTTCTCCTAAGATGGCACGCATCGCAAGTTGTGCCATAGGAATGTCTGTAATTTTACTTAAGAATGGTACTGTACGACTTGATCTTGGGTTGACTTCTAAGACATAGACACCATCATGCGCAAGCACAAATTGGATGTTGATTAATCCGATAATGTCTAACCCTTTCGCAAGTTTGACTGTATAAGCTTCTAAAGTTTGAATCACTTCGTCAGACAATGTTTGCGGCGGATAGACCGCAATTGAGTCGCCTGAGTGAACACCGGCTCTTTCAATGTGTTCCATGATACCTGGGATAATGACTGTTTCGCCGTCTGAAATGGCATCGACTTCAATTTCTTTACCTGTGAGGTATCTGTCCACAAGTACCGGATGTTCAGGACTTGCTTTAACAGCTTCTCTCATGTAATTTTCAAGCTCATTATCATTATAAACGATTTCCATCGCACGTCCGCCTAAAACATAAGATGGACGTACAACCACCGGATAACCGATTTCACGTGCATTGTCTAAAGCTTCTTGGGGCGAAGTTGCTGTTTTACCTTTTGGTTGCGGTACATCGATTGCATTTAACAGTTCTTCGAATTCTTTTCTGTCTTCAGCACGGTTTAAGTTTTCTAGTGATGTTCCTAGAATTTGAACACCGTGTCTTGCAAGTTTGTCTGCTAAGTTAATAGCAGTTTGACCGCCGAATTGCACAACTACACCTTTAGGCTGTTCAAGGTCGATGATGTTCATGACATCTTCTTCAGTTAAAGGTTCGAAATAGAGTTTGTCAGAGATAGAGAAGTCGGTTGAAACTGTTTCAGGGTTATTATTGACGATAATAGCTTCATAGCCTGCATTTTGGATTGCCCAAACAGCATGCACTGTCGCATAATCGAATTCAACCCCTTGTCCGATACGAATTGGTCCAGATCCAAGTACAATGACTTTTTCTTTGTCTGAAACAACTGACTCATTATCTCTTTCATATGTGCCATAGTAGTACGGTGTTGCAGATTCGAATTCTGCAGCACATGTATCTACCATTTTGTATACTGGTTTAATATCGTTGTCATGGCGTAATTGATAAACGTCTTCTTCTTTCATTCCGAATCGGTGCGCAATCACTTTATCGCTGAAGCCGTAATCCTTCGCATATTTCAAATACTCGATATCGCCTTTATGTGCTTTAAGTTCGCGTTCGATATCAATAATATGCTGGAATTTATTAAGGAAGAAGTAATCGATTTTTGTCATTTCATGAATCTCTTCGAGCGTTGTACCGCGTCGAATGGCTTCACCAATAAAGAAGAGACGTTCATCATCTTGTTGTAAGATACGTTCTTTTATGTAGTCTAAATCGTAACTTTCTCCATTCGGCAATCCTAAATGATGGACACCATATTCTAATGAGCGTATTGCTTTTAATAATGACTCTTCGTAAGTACGGCCGATGGCCATAACTTCACCTGTGGCTTTCATTTGTGTACCTAAGACACGTTCGCCTTTTTCGAATTTATCGAATGGGAAACGCGGAATCTTAGAAATGACATAGTCTAGTGCTGGTTCAAATGCAGCATATGAAGTACCTGTGACTGGGTTTAACATTTCATCTAAAGTTAAGCCCACCGCAATTTTCGCAGCTAATTTCGCAATCGGATAACCTGTTGCTTTAGACGCTAATGCGGATGAACGTGACACACGCGGGTTCACTTCAATGATGTAGTAATTCATTGAGTAAGGATCTAATGCGAGTTGTACGTTACAGCCGCCTTCAATACCTAATGCACGAATGACTTTGAGCGATACATCTCTCAACATTTGATATTCAACATCTGTTAAGGTTTGGCTCGGTGCTACTACAATCGAATCTCCGGTATGAATTCCGACTGGGTCGATATTTTCCATGTTGCAGACTACAATCGCATTATCATTTTTGTCTCGCATTACTTCATATTCGATTTCTTTAAAGCCCGCAATCGATTTTTCAATCAAACATTGTGTTGCCGGACTATAATGCAAACCGTTCGTCACAACTTCTTTAAGTTCTTCGTCGTTATGACAAATACCGCCGCCTGTGCCGCCCATTGTAAAGGCAGGACGTACGATTAACGGATAACCGACTTGTTCTTTAAAGGCAAAGGCTTGTTCTACTGTATGCACGATGTCGCTCTCTGGTACTGGTACATCTAAATCATTCATTAAGCTTCTGAATAATTCACGGTCTTCTGCTTGTTGAATCGAAGTTAATTTTGTACCTAATAAACGTACATTGTTAGCTTCAAGTACACCGCTGTCGTGCAATTGAATCGCCATATTCAAACCTGTTTGTCCGCCTAATGTCGGTAATAAAGCATCAGGTTGTTCTTTACGGATAATACGTGCGATAAAATCATGAGTTAACGGTTCAATGTAAACTTTATCTGCGATTTCTTTGTCTGTCATGATAGTAGCTGGGTTGGAGTTGACTAAGATAACACGGTAGCCTTCTTCTTTTAAGGCTAAACATGCTTGTGTTCCAGCATAGTCGAACTCTGCGGCTTGTCCGATAATAATCGGTCCTGAACCGATTACTAAAATAGTTTGGATGTCATTATTTCTAGGCATTGACAAAACGCTCCTTCTCTTTATATTCCTTCATCATCGTAATGAATTGATCGAATAAATAGTTTGAATCAGTAGGTCCTGGGCATGCTTCTGGATGATATTGTACTGAAAAAGCAGGAAGCGTTTTATGTTTTAATCCTTCTACTGTGCCATCATTCAAAGCAAGATGTGTCACTTCTAAATCTGTTTGTACAACTGAGGCTTCATCAATCGCATAACCATGGTTTTGGCTGGTTAAAGAAATTTTGCCTGTTGCTAAATCTTTGACCGGGTGGTTCGCACCGCGATGTCCGAATTTCATTTTAAAGGCTGTTGCCCCTTGTGATAAGGCGAAAAGCTGATGACCTAAACAAATGCCGAAGAATGGAATTTTGCCCAAAATGCCTTTAATCATTTCGACAGCTTCAGGTACATCTTCAGGGTCGCCAGGGCCATTAGAAAGCATGACACCATCCGGTGACATGCTGATGATTGTGTCAGCCGATGTATTGTAAGGTACGACTGTTACATTACATCCGCGTGCATTCAGTTCTCTAACGATATTTTGCTTTTTACCAAAGTCCACAAGTACTACGCTTAAATCAGATCCTGTTGAAACATAAGGTGATTTCGTAGATACCATCGGTACTTCGTCACGAGAGAGTTCAAAATGTTGGAGTTCTTCTATGAGTTCAGGTATTGCTTCAGGATAATCTGTAAAACCTGCTTTTAAGACACCGTGTTCACGAATTTTTCGTGTAATACTGCGTGTATCTACACCTGAAATACCTGGAATATCATATTGAACTAATACGTCGTTGAAAGTCTTTTGTTTACGAAAGTTGCTTGGATGAGTGCTGGCTTCTTTAACTACTACACCGCTCAAACTTGGTACAAGTGATTCAAAATCATCACGGTTGATGCCATAGTTTCCAATCAGCGGATACGTAAAGGTAATAATTTGTCCAGTGTATGACGGGTCGGAAATTGTTTCTTGATAACCCGTCATTGCTGTGTTAAATACAATTTCACCTTTGGTTAAATTGTCAGATCCAAGCTTTCTCCCCTCGTAAATTGAACCGTCTTCAAATACAAGATATCGTTTTTCTAACATGGTTGTTTACTCCTCCTTGAATGCCACTGCTCCAGCTACCATAGTGAATACTGGGTTGCCGTATACTTTATAACCGATGAATGGTGTGTTGCTTGCTTTTGAATGGAAATCTTCTGCTTTGATTTCTCTTTCTTCTTCTAAATCGATTAATGTTAAGTCTGCTGTTTTGCCTTCTTCTAGGATGCCGTATGGCAAGTCAAAGATTTGTGAAGGTTTGATTGTTAAGTAGTCGACTAATTGCTGTAATGACCAGTCGCCATTTTTTACAAAGTGTGTGTAAAGTAATGGGAAAGCTGTTTCGCTTCCGACAATACCGAATGGTGCTTTTGTCATTGGTTGTGCTTTTTCTTCTGCTGCATGCGGAGCATGGTCTGTTGCGATACAATCAATTGTTCCGTCTAACAATCCTTCAATCAGTGCATCTCTGTCTTCTTTACTTCTTAAAGGAGGATTCATTTTATACATTGCGTTGTCGCCTAGGACATCGTCTTCAGTCATTAATAAGTGGTGCGGTGTTACTTCTGCAGTGACATGGATACCTGCTGCTTTAGCGTCGCGAATCGCACGTACACTTTCTTTTGTTGAAACGTGGCAGACATGGTAGTGGCAATCTGCTGCTTCAGCTAATAATACGTCACGTGCAATTTGTACTGCTTCACAGATATTCGGAATACCTGGAATACCTAATTCTTTGCTGCGTTTCCCCTCGTGCATAGCGCCGCCGTAGATTAAGCTGTTATCTTCACAGTGTGCAACCACTGCTTTGTTTAATTTTGCTGCTTGCTGCATTGCTTCATACATTGTGCCGGCTGTTTGTACCCCTACACCATCATCTGTGAATGCGAATGCGCCGTGATCAGCCAACCCTTTGAAATCTACAAGCTCGCTGCCGGCTTGTCGGATAGTGATTGAAGCATATGGCAATACACGTACACGTGCATTATCTTTAATCAATTGATTCAAGTTGTCTAAATGTTCAACTGTATCCGGTACAGGACGTGTATTCGGCATTGGACAAACTGTAGTGAAGCCGCCGCGTGCCGCTGCTTTTGTACCTGTTTCGATTGTTTCTTTATGTTCACCGCCTGGTTCTCTTAAGTGCACATGCACATCTACTAAGCCAGGTGCGGCGAAGCAACCTTTGGCATCGATCACTTCAACCTCTGAACCTACTTCAATTTTTGGTGCGATTTCTTTTACTTTATCGCCTTCTACTAAGATAGAAGCTTCTGTTAATTCACCGTCTTTTAATACTTTTGCATTTTTAATTAGCAACATCTATAAAAACCCCTTCCTCTTGTGCCGCAATGATGTGGCTGATGACTGACATACGTAAGAACATGCCGTTTTTCATTTGTTTGAAAATACGTGATTTCGGCGCTTCTACTAATTCTGTATCGATTTCTACGCCTCTGTTTACTGGTGCTGGGTGCATCACAATTGATTTTGGTTTCATGCGGTTGTATCTTTCTTTTGTTAAACCGTATTTTTCATGATATTCAGTCGGGTCAAAGTTTAATTCACCGTCATGTCTTTCATGTTGTACTCTTAATAACATTACAATATCCGTTTTTTCGATGACATCATCGATTTTTACATAAGGAGCATCTAGTGAGTCGTCTACCCACTCATCAGGTGCTGCGAATTTAACATTAGCGCCTAACGCTGTAAGTGCTTGGTAGTTGCTGCGTGCTACACGAGAGTTTTTGATATCTCCGCAGATTAACACGTTCAAGCCTTGGAATTTTTTGTATTCTTCATAGATTGTCATGATATCAAGCAAACTTTGTGTCGGGTGTTGACCGCTGCCGTCTCCGCCGTTGATAACTGGGATTTGCAATCCTTCTAATTCTTTGTAGTAGTCTCTTTGCGGGTGACGGATTACTAAAGCGTCTACTCCGATACTTTCTAATGTTTTGCATGTGTCGTATAATGACTCACCTTTTTTAACAGATGAAGTACTAGTTTCAAATGGAATTTCTTGCATACCTAATCGGCGTTCTGCCATTTCAAAGCTGCATTTTGTACGCGTTGAGTTTTCGAAGAATAAGTTAGCAACATATTTATTATTTAGTTTATGAACTTGCTTACCTTGTTTGTATTCGATCGCTGTTTCGATAAGTGAATAAATCTCTTCATTTGTTAAGTCTTCCATAGATACTAATTGTTTCATTGTTAATTCCCCCTAAGAATTGGATAAAGTTTATTTATTTGATGTTTCCGGTTTTGCTTTAGGTAAAATTAGATTTAATACGATGCCTGACAATGCTGCCAGTGCCATACCTTCAACTTTTACGCCGTGGATATCGAACATTAAGTTGCCGATGCCCACTACTAAAATTACTGACGCGATTACTAAGTTACGGTTTTCTGAAAAATCTACCTTGCTTTCAACCAGCATTCTCAAGCCGCTTGAAGCGATAATTCCGAATAAGAGAATGGAGACACCACCCATAACAGGCGTTGGAATTGATGAAATCAATGCTGTGAACTTTCCGACAAATGCCAGAATAATTGCGATGACCGCTGCGCCGCCGATAACGTAGATACTGTAAATCTTTGTTATGGCAAGAACGCCGATGTTTTCACCGTATGTTGTGCTTGGCGGTCCGCCGATGATACTTGAAAACATTGTTGAAACACCGTCTCCGATAATTGATCTGTGCAGACCAGGCTTTTCGAAGAAGTTGCGGCCGACGACTTTGTTGATAACCATTTGGTGTCCGATATGCTCACTGACTGTGACAAACACAATCGGCAACATTAAGAGCACCAGACCGAAGTGGAAACTTGGATGATAATCTACAAATGGTACATAGATGTGCGGCCAATCAAACCATGATGCTTTCAATACTGGTTTGAAGTCTACAATGCCGAAACAAATACCTGCGATGTAGCCTACGATAATTCCGATCAGTACCGGAATCAGTGCGAAGAACCCTTTCATATAGCCTTGAACCACTAATGTCGTAATTAATGTAATCATTGCGACAATCAGATATGTGACGTTGTAGCCTTTCATATCTCCAGCGTTCTCAAACATTGCCATGTTGGCAGCTGTCGGTGCAAGACTTAAGCCGATAACCATAATGACAGGTCCTACTACAACCGGCGGCAGCAAATGCATGAGCCAACCGATTCCGCTTAACTTGATTAAGATTCCGATGATGACATACATGATACCGCTCATGAAGAGTGCGACTAACATGTCTCCTAAGCTGTGTGTGCTTAATCCTGTGATAATCGGTGTAATGAAGGCGAAACTTGAGCCTAAGTACGCTGGAATCATTGCTTTCGTGATTAAGATGTAAAGCAGTGTTCCGATTCCTGATGCAAGCAATGCCGCAGATATCGGCAAGCCTGTTAAGAATGGTACTAAAACTGTTGCGCCGAACATTGCGAATAGATGCTGCAAGCTTAAGAATGCCCATTGGCCAGCCTTAGGCTTTTCATTTACATCTAGTACGGGTTTCACCGTTCGCTCAAACATTTGTTCATTTTCCATTTCTCTTTTTCTTCCTTTCATGAAAAAAATCTCTTTACAGCAATCAGCATGCAAAGAGACGTTTGTGGGGGAAAGATAAGAAGTTGTTGTCAGGTTTGAGATACAGATGTACCTCGGTAGAAGTTGTTTCTTACAGTTGTGCGCCTCTCGTGCGCTTAGTTGTAAGTGACAACGCCATCCTATCTAACCCTTTGTCAGTCTCTCGTACTGATTTAAAAGGGTAAGCTATTCAATTATGACTGCGTTGCGACCGTCCGTTTCATCCACATAGACTGAAACTTCTTCGTCTTTCGCAGTTGGAATATTTTTACCTACGAAATCAGCGCGTATCGGCAACTCGCGATGTCCGCGATCTACCAACGTGGCTAATCCGATTTTTTGTGGTCGAGAATGGAGTAAGATTGCATCCAATGACGCACGTACAGTTCTGCCTGTGTACAGCACATCATCAATAATGATAACGACCTTATCTGTGATATCAACATCAATCACAAATGATTTCTCTGACATCTTAGGTGTAGGTAATTCTAAATCATCTCGAAATTGCGTGATGTCTAAAGTTCCTGTCGGTACTGTAGTATCTTCAATCTGCTGGATTTTATCTTGGATACGTTTCGCTAAAAACTCACCGCGCGTTTTCACACCCAACAAAACAAGATCCTTCGTACCTCGGTTATACTCTAAAATCTCATGTGCAATTCGAGTTAAAGTTCGCTGCATTCCCGCATCATCTAATACAATACGTTCTGTCATTCCCGCACTCACCTTTCCATAAAAAAATCCCATGTCTCAATTGAGAGACACGGGATTCTTGAAGACCATGGAGATTGAACTATCTCAAACACTTGCAGTCACACTTTTGTCGGTTGCTTTATTAAATCTGTATGGCAATCAGGGTTGGTGAATTGCTTAATCATACAAAACTACATCTTAATAAAGCGCTGAAGTTATTCCTGCTTATCGTGTTTACATGGTAAAAATTATCCTGTCTTCGGAGCATCTCTGTACCCTCAATTAAAGACTTACGATTTCTTTATTAAACTGTAATTAGTTTAACACAGATTAACAAAATGTCAAAGGAATTTTTGGGTAATCACCAAGTAAAATTAATTCAACAAATGATGTATCAACCAATTTATTCAAAAGTTGCAAACAATGACATCAACTCTACACCTTTAAAAAGAATGACTCTAATGTGTATTAAAAGATCATAATTCTAAAACAGTTATAATTACTATATTCGTTATTTAGAGTTTCACTTCATTCTAAAAGATCATGATTCTAAAACTACGTGACGACTACAAAACCAGTTAATATGTTTCATTTCATTCTAAAAGATCATAATTCTAAAACCAATTCCAAGCATATAATAGAGGAGATTTAGTTTCACTTCATTCTAAAAGATCATAATTCTAAAACCTCACGATGTAATTAACCTGTGATGTTAGGTTTCACTTCATTCTAAAAGATCATAA